>PCWA01000073.1:0-38195 GCA_002796125.1 Candidatus Ghiorseimicrobium undicola | reverse complement strand
AGCTTAGGTGCGGTTAGCGCATTTGCTTTATCTTTGCTACGATTTCTTGCACAATTATATCCGGAGTGGAGGCGCCTGCCATAATTCCCACGCTTTTGATATCCCTAAACCAGGATTTTTTTATTCCTTTTGAGTTTTCAATCCAGTAGGTTTTTTTATTTATCGCGCGGGAAATTTCGTATAAGCGTTTAGTATTGGCGCTTGTGGGAGAGCCGATAATCAATACTATGTCATTTTCTTTCGGCAGCGTTTTAATCTCCTCTTGTTTTATCATCGTGGTGCGGCATACCGTATTATAAAGCTTGACGTCAGGGATGATTCTTTCAAGGCGCCGCATAATCCTTTCGATATTCTCAATTGTTTGCGTCGATTGCGTCACTACGGCGGCTTTGGCGATATTTTTTAGTTTTTTAACCGGCAGGTTATGCGCCGATTCTACGGTTATCGCGCATTGTCTGAGTTGCCCGGCAATGCCTTTGACCTCTTCATGGTTAAGGTCTCCGATTATAATTATCTGCCGGTTTTTTTCCAGTGAGCGCGCGATTTTATAAATGTCTTTGACTTTGGGGCAGGTCGCATCGACTATTTTATAGCCGCATGACTTGGCTCTTAAGAATATACGCCTGGCTGCGCCATGGGCGCTTATTATAAGCGCTGCATCGTTGATTGGTTTTATAGCGAGTATTTTTTTTATTCCCTGTTTTTCCAGGTCTTTGACGACATAATTGTTGTGAACGATATCACCCAAAATATATGTTTTATGCCTGCCGCGGGCAAGTTTAAGGCCGGTATTAATCGCCCGCCTTACCCCAAAACAGAATCCGGAACTTTTCGCGATATTTATTTTCATTTAGATATTTTAACACGCCATCTTATCTAAGGCAACGGTAATAGTTTTTTTGGTAGTATGCTGAGAATTGTCGAAATTGTTTATTCACGGCTGCCTTGTCCCGATTTTTCGCGGGGACGCATAATTTTCCCCGGCGTGGAAAATTATGCTCCGCTACTCGGCCTCGCTCTGGCCGACAGGCAATCAAAGGCCAGCCGTGCTCGCTCGGCCTGCGTTAGGCCCTGCTCAAAATCAGCCCAAGCCAGCAGGCGAATTTACACAATTTATTTTACGTAATCAGTTTTTTTGGCAATGAGAAAATAACTGTTTGATCAATATAAAGCTTGACAAATGATACTAATATGGTATCATTTAAAAGGAGGCAATAATAGCGATGTCACTCATAAATAGGGATACGGATTACGCGATTAAAGCGCTTTGCTTTATGGCTAAACAGAATAAGGAAAAGCTGAAGGTCTCTGATTTGACCCGCGCATTGAAGATTCCCTACCCTTTTTTACGAAAGATTTTGCAGGCCTTGCATAAACATGGTTTTCTTGCCGCATCTAAAGGCAAGGGCGGAGGGTTTATCCTGGCGCGCAGCCCCAGGCGGATATTTTTAAACGATTTAATTTTAGTTTTTCAGGGGCCGTTAAAATTGAATAATTGTTTTTTAAATAAGAAAATTTGCCCGGATGTGAATAGCTGTTTATTGCGCCGTAAAATTTCCGATATTGAAAAGCGCCTTAAGTCCGAGTTGAGTTTGCTGACACTTGATTCGCTAATGATAAACCAGGAGCGCCGATGAGCATAGATTTTTGTCCGGGTTCTGCGAAATTCAGAGAGCCGCAAGCCGATGAAGTTAGATGCCCTAATTGCGGATATTTAGTTGAGATCTGGAGCGATGAAGTTCAGGTTGTATGCCCGAAGTGTAAGAACAAAATATTGCGCACGCAAGACGGCGCCAGCTGTTTGGACTGGTGCAAAGAGGCGGCTAGATGCGTGGGAAAGGAAACCTACGAGAATTATTTGCACAATAAGGCCATAACTTTAAAGGATAAGTTACTGAAGGAATTAGAGGAATTTTTTGGGCAGGATAAAAAAAGGATAGATCACGCAAAAAAAGTGCTGGGGTTTGCTGAAGAATTGCTGAAAAAAGAGCCGGCTGACTGGCATATTGTAATACCGGCGGCGATCCTGCATGATGTGGGTATAAAGATAGCCGAGGAAAAATACGGCTCCTCTGCTGGGAACCTGCAAGAAAAAGAAGGGCCGGCCGCGGCCAGGAAAATATTGCTCAAAATGACCCTGAAAAAAGAGGATATAGAGGAAATCTGCGCGATCATCGCGCATCATCATACGCCGGGTAAGATCGATACGGATAATTTTAAGGTTCTTTATGATTCCGATTGGCTGGTTAATTTAAAAGATGAGGCGAATGTTTCGGATAAACAAAAACTCGAAAACATGATAAAGAGAATATTTCTTACGGCCGCAGGTAAAGAGCTGGCGGAGAAAATTTATCTTAAGGAGGAATAAAATGAGCGCGTTTGGTGGATGTCCGGGTTCAAGTATGCAGGATTTTAGGAAAAAAGAAGCAGGTTCCGGGAATAAGGAGGGAAGCAGGCAATCGCAATTGAGGCAATGGCCTATCCAGCTGCATTTGGTTTCACCTCTTGCGCCGTATTACGAAAAGGCGGATCTGCTTTTATCCGCTGATTGCGTGGCTTATAGCGTAGGGGATTTCCACAAGGATTATCTTAAAGAAAAATCTATTGCTATCGCCTGCCCGAAGCTGGATGAGGGGCAGGATGAATATGTGGAAAAAATAAAATCTCTTATTGATGATGCCCAGATAAATACGCTTACGGTTATGACTATGCAGGTGCCCTGCTGCGCTGGATTGGTAGCCACCGCCAGGCGGGCGTTGGATGCGGCAAAAAAGAAAATCCCTTTTAAATCCATCGTGGTGAGTTTGCAGGGGGATGTGCTTTCTGAAGAATGGTTATAGCGGGAATTCATCATGAATTTTATTGCCAGAAAGATTATTCATAGCAGTTTAGACAAAGAAGGCAATAAGTTTATCGCCTTGCATTTTCCGGGAGGCGTTTTAGCGCCTGCCGATTTACGCAGGATTGCCGATGCCTGTGATGAGTTTGGAGAGAGCAAGATAAAGCTTGGTTCAGAGATTATTATCGGAGGCGTAAGCGATAAAAAAAGAAATGAAGAGTGCCGTAAAAAACTGAACACGCCCACTTTTAAGGTTGCCGCCTTTTGCGTGCGCCCGGTTAAGGTTTGTGCCGGAGGCTATATCTGCGGTAATAATTTACAGGATTCTTTTTCGCTGGGTACGGGGCTTGATAAAAGATTCCACGGGATAGAAACTCCTTTTAAGCTGGTTATATCCGTTTCCGGATGCCCAAGGTGCTGCGCTGAATCAAAGGTTAAAGATATCGGCATAGTCGCTTCTTCAAAAGGTTATGATTTATTTGTGGGCGGTGCGGCAGGGGCCAGGCCGAGAATTGCCGTAAATTTTGCGCGTGGTATATCCGAAGAAGAGGCAGGCATCTTGGTAGAAAGGATAATCAAGCGATATCAAAAAGGCGCAAAATTTGCCGAACGCCTGGGGTTATTTATTGAGAGAATAGGGCTGGATAAATTTAAGGAAGAAATAGGAATAAAATAAATTTGATTAATGGGGCGAAATAGAATATAATAAAGTTTCGTGGAAAATGTATAAAATTTTTTAAGCCTACAATTGTCAAATTTATAATAGACCATAATCAATCCGTATGAAAATAGGTATTGCTGGAAAAGGCGGCGTTGGCAAGACTACGCTGGCGGCTTTAATTTGTTGGGCGTTAAAGGATGCCGGGCTCGATGTTTTGGCGGTTGACGCCGATCCGGATGCGAATCTTGGTTCGGCTTTAGGTTTTCCGAAAGCGCAGGAAATTACACCCATAGTAGAGATGAAGGAATTGATACATGAAAGGATGGGGGTAAGCGAAGATAATCCCGGTTTTTTTAAGCTGAATCCAAAGATTGATGATATCCCCGATAGGTTTCTAAAAGTACACGGAGGCATTAAATTAATCGTTATGGGCACTATTAAGGGCGGCAATACCGGATGCGCCTGCCCCGAAAACACATTTTTAAAGCGCCTCTTGCATCAGATAACATTAAGGGATAACGAGCATATTGTTGTTGATTTTGAGGCCGGAGTTGAGCATCTGGGCAGGGGGACAGCTGATAAGTTTGACCGCTTGATAATAGTGGTTGAACCAAGCACATTAAGCATAGAAAGCGCCAAGCGGATTTATCCTCTGGCAAAGGATATCGGCATAAAAAATATTTCACTAGTCGCAAACCGTATAGCCAGTGATAGCGATATTAATTTTATCGCCTCGCGCCTTGATACGGCGGGGCTTCTAGGAGTTGTGCATTTTAGCGATAATTGTAAATCTGCTAACCAGCGCGGTGATTGGGAAAGCTTGAAAAAGGATAAGGTTTATACAGAGATAAAAGAAGTGGTGGAAAAATTATTAACAAAATAGGGGTGGCTATGGATAAGAATACGCAGGTGGATCCGGCAACAAAAGAAATATTAAAAATCGCGAAAGAACAAAATATTGAAACTGTCTGGGATAGAAGCCAGCTGCAGGAGCCGCATTGCGGTTTTGGCACATTGGGCCTTTGCTGCAAAAATTGTAATTTAGGCCCTTGCAGGATTGACCCGTTTGGCGAAGGCGCCCAATACGGAGCATGCGGCGCGGATGCCGATGTAATCGCTTCGCGTAACCTGCTTCGTCACTGTGTCGCGGGTTCCGCCTGTCACAATGACCATGGGCGGGATTTAACTCTAGCGCTCTTGGCGTTGTCGCAAGGCAAGACACAGGGTTATCAGATCAAAGAACCGGAGAAGCTGAAAATTATTGCCGCAGAATACGGAGTGGTTGTCGATAATAAGGATTTAAAGAAAATAGCCGAAGAATTATCAATTAAAATTTTGGCTGAATACGGACAGCAGGTAGGTGAGCTGGTATTTAGCCGCCGCGCGCCAAAGAAGCGTAGAGACTTATGGAAAAAGCTGGATATTATGCCTAGAGGCATAGACCGTGAAATGACTGAAGCTATGTCGCGCACGAATATGGGCGTGGATAACGATTATAAAAATCTTATTATGGCAACCATGAAAACCGCCTTAACCGATGGCTGGGGAGGTTCGATGGTGGCAACTGAAATTTCCGATATTCTTTTCGGATTGCCTGCGCCGGTACGTTCGCAGGCGAATCTGGGGGTATTAAAGGAAGATGAGGTTAATATAATCGTCCATGGCCACGTGCCGCTTCTTTCGGATATTGTTGCCGAAGTGGCGATGGATAGCGCGCTTATTGACAAAGCCAGGAAAAAAGGCGCAAAAGGCATAAACGTCGCTGGGATTTGCTGCAGCGCAAACGAAGTATTGGTAAGACGCGGCATACCGGTTGCCGGAAATTTTCTCCAGCAGGAATTAGCTTTGATAACCGGAGCAGTGGATGTTATGCTCGTTGATATACAGTGTATCATGCCGTCTCTTGCGCGCGTGGCAAGCTGTTTCCATACAAAGATTTTTTCTACTCATGAAAAGGCGCGTTTCCCCGGGGTGGAGCATGTGGATTTTAAAGAGGAAAGCGCTGTGGATACGGCAAAGCGCCTTGTAGAGGCCGCTATCGATAATTATACGCGCCGCGATAAAGCGCGGGTTAATATCCCTAAAGAAAAAGTGGATATGGTAGTTGGTTTTACGGCCGAGGGTGTGTTTCATCATCTTGGCGGCAGATACAGGTCTACTTATCGGCCGCTTAACAATGCGATTATTGAAGGCAGGATACGAGGTGTTGTGGCAGTGGTGGGTTGTGATAATCCAAAAAATGAGAGCGGCGGATCGCATACAAAAATGGTAAAGGAGCTTTTAGCCAATGATGTTTTGGTGATTCAGACAGGATGTTCGGCTATTGCCTGCGGAAAATCAGGGCTCTTGCGTCCGGAAGCGGCTTTAGAATATGCCGGCCCGGGATTACGCGAAGTATGCGAGGCAGTGGGTATTCCTCCGGTGCTTCATTCAGGCGCATGCGTAGATAATAGCCGTATTTTAATAGAATGCTGCGAGATTTTAAAAGAAGGCGGCTTGGGAGACGATTTTAGTGATTTGCCCGTTGCGGGTTCAGCCCCGGAATGGATGTCGGAAAAGGCCATCGCTATCGGCTGGTATGCGGTTGCATCAGGCATAACAGTACATTTCGGCACTCCTATGCCCGTATCCGGTAGTGAAAATGTAAAGCGCCTTATTACAAAAGACCTTTTTGATATGGTGGGTGCCGGATGGATCTTTGAGCAAGACCCTGTAAAGGCGGCGCGTTTAATAATCGAGCATGTAAATAAGAAAAGGGAAAAGCTTAAATTGCGGCCCATGATGTATGAAAAAACTAAAGAAACAGTTTCGGTCTAAGGAAGGATAAGTCATGATAGTTACTGAGAAAAAACCTTTACAAGAGATATTAAAAAATATCGGCAATGAAAAGAATATATTTCTTATCGGCTGCGGCGAATGCTCCACTACTTGTAAAACCGGCGGCGAGAAAGAATTGAACGAAATCAAAGAACAACTTATTGCCGCGGGCAAGAATGTCACTGGTTTTGCGATACCTAAGGCTCCATGTATCGGCTCGCAAATAATAATGGCGCAGGCAATAAACAGAAAGCTCATCGAGTCGGCGGATTCTGTATTGGTTATGTCATGCGGGTTGGGCGTGCAGTCGGTTAAAGAAAACCTGCGGCAGAAAAAAGGCGTTCATGCTGGATGCGATACATTGTTTATTTCTACCCTGGACAGGTCGGGGAAGGTTCTTACTGAAATGTGTTCTGCCTGCGGTGATTGCGTTTTGGATTTGACCGGCGGAATTTGTCCGGTAACCAGGTGCGCTAAAGGGTTATTAAACGGCCCATGCGGCGGTTCCGATAAAGGTAAATGCGAAGTAGACAAGGAAAAAGACTGCGTCTGGGGATTGATATATAATGAGCTTAAAGAAAAAGGTAAAATTAGCCAGATGGAGAAGATTCAAAAACCCAGAAAATATTCTAAGCAGCTCAAGCCTCGTGCGAAAGTTTTGGCCTGAGATTCCTGAAAAGAGGAAATCATGGCAATGAAAAGAAAAATTATAAAGATAGATGAGGAAAAATGCAACGGCTGCGGCGCCTGTATTCCTAATTGCCCGGAAGGCGCGCTGAAGGTGATTGACGGCAAGGTGCGCTTACTCAGCGATCTTTTTTGCGACGGATTAGGCGCCTGTATTAAACATTGCCCGCAGGATGCCATACGGATAGAGGAACGGGAGGCGGAAAAATACGACGAGCGCCGGGTTATGGAAAATATCGTTAAGCAGGGTGAAAATACGATAATAGAACACCTTAAACACCTTAAGGAGCATAAACAGGAAGAGTATTTTCATCAGGCGTTAGATTTTTTATCGGAGAAAAATATAGCAATTGACGCGGAAAAGATATTTGAAGTTATGGGTGCCGGAGGCGCCAAAGATGCCAAGCCGCCTTCCGGATGCCCGGGAGCAAAAACGATGGACTTCGGAGCCGGTAAAGAAGGCAAGGAAGAGGCGGCTGCCGGAAAAGTTGCTTCTCAGCTCAAACAGTGGCCCATACAGCTGCATCTGGTTTCTCCGCTTGCTTCCTATTATCAGGGTGCCGATGTTGTCTTGTCTGCCGACTGTGTCGCGTATTCACTTGGTAATTTTCATGGAGACTATTTAAAAGGCAAATCCCTTGCTATTGCCTGCCCCAAGCTTGACGCGGACCAGCGGGAATATATAGAAAAAATGAGAGCGCTGATCGATGAAGCCAGGATAAATACTCTTACTGTCTTGACGATGCAGGTACCTTGTTGTGCCGGGCTGCTTAACCTGGCAAAAAGCGCGGCAAGTTCGGCGACGAGAAAGATCCCGCTTAAATCAATTATTGTCAGCTTGCAAGGAGAGGTTCTTTCAGAAGAATGGGTAAATTTATAAAGGCTTTTTAAATCCGGAAAGGATATTTATATGCGTCAAAAAGTAGAAGCGGCATTAGACAAAATACGCCCGATGCTTGCCGCCGACGGCGGAGATGTCCAGTTGGTAGATGTCAGCCCGGACGGAATAGTGAAGGTTAAATTGACCGGGGCATGCGGCGCCTGTCCGATGAGCGCGATGACTCTAAAGATGGGCGTGGAAAAGGCGATAAAAAAAGATGTGCCGGAAATAAAAGAAGTAGCCGCGGTCTGAAAAAAAAATTAAAGACTGCCTTTAAGCCGTATGGATACTAATGTGCTGCATAATTTAAGCTATGGCTTATACATAATATCCGCTTGCAATGGAGCTTTCCTTAACGCGCAGATTGCCAACGTGGTTTTTCAGATAACCAGCAATCCCCCTAAAGTCGCCGCAAGCATTAATAAAGAAAATCTTACCTATTCATTTATAAAAAAAAGCAAAGAGTTTGCTGTTTCCATATTGGAGGAATCTACTCCTCTGGGTTTTATCGGAAAGTTTGGTTTCAAATCAGGCAGGGAAACCGATAAGTTTAAGGATGTAAATTTCAAAAGGCTTTCCTCCGGCTGTCCAATAGTCCTTGATAACGCGATTTGTTATTTTTCTGCAGAGGTTGTGGAAGAGTTTGATTGCGGCAGCCATGTTCTTTTTTTGGCGCGGCTTTCAGAAACCGGTTTTATAAAAACTGGCCGCCTTATGACCTATGAATATTACCATAACGTAAAACATGGCACAACGCCACAGGCTGCACCGACATTTCTGCGGGAAGAGATTGTTAGGAAAGGGCAAAAAGCCGTACAGAGATACTGTTGTAGAGTATGTAACTATGTTTACAATCCGGAAGCGGCAGACCCTGATAACGGTATAAAACCGAATACCGCGTTTGAAGGCTTGCCTGATAATTGGGTATGTCCCGTCTGCGGCGCGGGTAAGGGCCAATTTGAAAAGGAGTGATTACGCGTGGGCGGCATTGAAATAAAAAAAGGTATTTATTGGGTGGGCGCCGTTGATTGGAATATGCGCCATTTTCACGGACACACTTATGCCACTAAACGAGGCACGAGTTATAACGCCTATCTTATCGTAGATAAAAAAGTCGCTTTAGTGGATACTGTTTTCGCCCCATTCGCTAAAGAGATGATCGAAAATATACGCCGTATAATCGCGCCTGAAAAAATAGATTACATCATCGCAAATCATGTTGAGACCGACCATTCCGGCGCCCTCCCAGAGCTGATAAAGCTCTGTCCCAAGGCGAAGGTTTTTGGCAGCGAAAAGTGCAAAGCCGGGCTTTATAAAAATTATTATCTAAACCTTGATTTTCAGACGGTAAAAACCTCGGATAGATTAGAGTTAGGAGAACGTACCCTTTCTTTTATTGAGGCGCCTATGATTCACTGGCCGGACAGCATGTTTACTTATTGCCAACAAGAAAAACTGCTTCTTCCTAACGATGCGTTTGGGCAGCATTTTGCCAGTTCTAGAATATTTGACGATGAGGTTGATGATTGCACGCTTATGGATGAGGCAGCAAAATACTATGCTAATATTCTCTGGCCGTTAAGCGGAGTAATATTGTCTAAAATAGAAGAAGTGCAAAAATCAAATATCGCCATCGACATGATCGCCCCCAGCCACGGTATCATATGGAGAAAAAACCCGCAGAAAATAATAAATTCATATATTGACTGGGCAAAAAATAAAGCAAGGCTCAAGGTGGTGGTTGTCTATGAGACGATGTGGTCGGCTACGGAAAAAATGGCACGAAGAATCGCTGATGGCATTGCGGAGAGCGGCTTAGAGGTTAAGCTCTTTGATGTTGCGGTATCCGAGAGAACGGAAATTATGAAAGAGATGCTGGATGCTAAGGGTTTTGTTATCGGCTCATCCACTCACGATAATGACATGCTGCCGAATATCGCCTCATTTTTGGAATTTTTAAAAGGATTGAGGCCCAAAAACAGGATCGCTTGCGTTTTTGGCTCATATGGCTGGGCAGGAGGCGCGGTGAAGAATATTGAGGAGATTTTAGAGAAAGCAGGCATAAATCTTGCGCAGCCGGGTTTATCCGTTCAATTTATACCGGATGAAAAAGAGAAGGGTGAATGTTTTGACTTTGGCAGGAATTTTGGCAAACTGTTGAAGTAAATAGCAGCCCAAAAAGCGCGGGCTGCTGGAATAACCTTTGACATTTAAGGAAAATAAAGCTTATAATAAGACAAAACACCTTACGCTTATAAGGTATTGCGTAAGTGTTCATTCACTATGAAGGAGGGGTATATGGCAAAGCTTAAAAAAGGCGCCAAGCTTAAGTGTGTTCCTTGCGGCAGAGAGATAATTGTGGATGAGTGCGGAATTTCCAAGTCTACGCTTTGGTGTTGCAGCCGGCCGATGAAGCCAAAATCCAAGGTTAAGGCAAAGGCCAAACCCGGGAAAAAAGCAAAGAAGAGATAAAAAATAGATTATTAATAATCTTTGTTATGCTTTCAGAGGACATAGTTTATTTTTTTAAGCACCTTAGTTTTACGATAGTTACAACACAGGATAATCAAGGTTACCCTCATAATGCCTGCAAGGGTATAGTTAAGATTACTCCCGAAGGAAAAGTGTATTTACTGGATTTGTTTAAGAAGAATACTTATAAAAACTTAGAGGCAAATAATTTTATAAGCGTAACCGGTATAGATGAAAATAAATTTGAAGGATATTGTTTAAAAGGCAAGGCGAGGATAGAAGATGCTGATAAGCTGGAGCATGATGTTGTTGAGGCATGGGAAAAGAAAATAAACAGCCGCATCACGCAGAGAGTGATAAATAGCGTGCAGGGGAAGAAAGGCCACATCAGCCATCCGGAGGCGCTCCTGCCGAAACCGAAGTATTTAATCGTTATGGATGTTGATGAGGTGATAGACCTTACGCCTGCGCACATAAAAATTAAATAATAAGAGTATTTTTTTAGCGATAAGCTATGGAGGAAAGATGAAAAGTTTAAAAGGGAGCAGAACAGAAAAAAATCTTCTTGCCGCTTTTGCCGGTGAGTCGCAAGCAAGAAACCGTTATACGTATTTTGCCGGCGCCGCCAAAAAAGCAGGGTATGAGCAGATAGCCGCTATTTTCCTTGAAACCGCGGATAACGAAAAAGAACACGCCAAGCGGTTCTTTAAATTGCTGGAAGGGGGAGATGCGGAGATTACCGCTACATATCCCGCGGGAACTATTTCCGATACGGCCAGCAATTTAGAGGCGGCTGCGGCAGGAGAGCAGCTTGAATGGGGTACTATTTATAAAGATGCCGGGAAAATCGCCCGAGAAGAAGGCTTTGAAAAGGCTGCATTGCAATTTGAGGAAATTGCCAAAGTTGAAATGGAACATGAAAGGCGTTATCGTAAGCTCCTGAGTAATTTAAAACAGGGAAAAGTATTTAAGGCAGAGGCAAGCGTTAAATGGCATTGCCGCAACTGCGGGCGAGTCATCGAGGGTAATCAACCGCCCGAAAAATGCCCCGCCTGTGAACATCCCCAGGCTTATTTTGAGCTTATAGCCGAAAATTATTAGGGTTATTTTTTTTACTTGCATGTAAGTAGAATTTTTGCGATAATTAGAAAAATTCGAATAGGTGTATAGCGGTTTTGCTCAGCGCGATAGCCTTAAGCGAAACTTATTATTTATGTATATATTAGGAATTAGCGGAAGCCCGCGCTTGGAAGGAAACACGGATTTATTATTAGAAAACTCGCTTGAGGGCGCGCGTTCCAGAGGCGCTGAGACAGAAAAAGTTATCTTAAATAACCTGAAGTTTTCTCCTTGCCAGGAATGCGCGGATATGTTAAATAATGGAAATTGCAAGGTTAAAGATGACATACAGCAAGTGTATCAAAAGGTCTTAAAGGCGGATGCGGTAATTATTGCATCGCCTATTTTTTTTGGCTCACTCAGCGCGCAAACTAAAATGATGATAGACAGGTTTCAATGTGCCTGGCGCGGGAAATATTTATTCAACACGGATATATTTGCCTCCAAAAAAAGGATAGGCGCGTTTATATCCGTCGAGGCATCAGAGCGGCAGGATTTTTTTGATAACGCTAAAGCCGTTATAAAAAATTTCTTTTCGGTCATAAACGCAGTTTATAAAGAGGAGTTTTTTTGTGCAGGACTTGATGAAAAGGGATCGGTTTTAAGGCATGCGGATTTTTTAAAGCAGGCTTTTGAATTAGGCCTGAGGATTTGTTGACATTTTCGCGGCTAATGTTATCCCCTGATCAAATCGGTGTGATCCAGGGAGCGAGAGTCTGGATTGTCCGGTCAAGCCGGACAATGGCCGATAACTGTGTTGGCGGGCGAAAATAACGGTAGCAAATATTGCCTGCGTGGAGGTGAGCATGAAAAAAAAGCAAAAGCAAACCAAGAAGATAGCAAAGAGAGCCGTTGGCCGTAAGGCGCTGGCAAAGAAGGTTTCTTTTAGAGCGGTAAAACCAAAAGCAAAAAAAATATCGCAAAAGAAAACTCTCCCCGTAAAAACCTCCAGATTTTTTTCCCGCAGGCGCGCGGCATTCACGCAGCCGCAGGCGGTATATGTGGAAGCGGCCAAGCCGCCTGAGCAGGGTTTATTGCTGAAGGAACCTCAGCCAGTACCTGCTTACAGCCTTCCTAAAAGGTATAAAGATAACCGCCTAATGCTTCTGGCGCGCGATCCGTGGTGGCTGCACGCTTATTGGGATATATCTGAAGAGAGAATAAACGAAGTGATATCGTTTATCCCGTTGGAAGAAAGGCAGAACCTACGCTGGGTTTTGAGAGTTTATGATGTTACGGGCGTACGCGATTTCAGGGGTGATAATGCCAATAATTTCTTCGATCTCGGCATAAATTTTGATGCTGCTAACTGGTATATAAATGTCGATAATCCTGAGCGCGAATGGTGCGTAGAAATAGGCTTGATGACAGTTTACGGAAAATTTTTTGCTGTTGCCCGCTCAAATATCATAAAGGCGCCTTATTTCGGAATTTCTTCCGTGATTGATGAAGAATGGGCTTTGCCGGATGAGGAGTTTTTCAGGCTTTTTGGTATGATGGATTTATCCGGGAAGAGTTCACTTGAGGTAAAAAAGAAAATAGAAGAGATTTTTAAAAAACAAATTTCTTCTCCGGTATCTTCCTGGGGCATTAGTAGTTTATTTTCGGAGCGGGAAAAACTTAAAGAAGATTTTTTCCTTGAAGTATGGACAGAGTTGATTCTTTACGGAAGGACCAGGCCGAAATCGGAAGTTAGCGTTGAGGGTAAAAAAGTTTCCTTGCGTGATGATGGCACCTTTTCTTTAAGGTATGCCTTGCCCGAAGGAGATTTTAAATATGAGGTCCAGGCAGTATCTCCGAATAAAAAACATAAGTTAACCAGAACTCCCGCGGTTAAGCGGTTTACCAAGGATTAATCAAATGGAAAAAGGCTATTTGGCTTTGGTCTTGCATGCGCATCTTCCTTTTGTGCGCCACCCTGAATATGACGAATTCCTGGAAGAGAGATGGTTTTTTGAAGCGCTAACCGAAACATATATTCCGCTTTTGGAGATGCTTGAAGGGCTGGAGCGCGATAATGTGGATTCATGTTTTACCCTGAATTTATCCCCTTCGCTTTGCAATATGATAGCTGATAATCTGTTAAGGGAGCGTTATGTAAAGCATCTGGATAAGCTGATAGAATTATCGGAGAAAGAGCTCGACCGTACGCGTTTCGACTCTCGTTTTCAGCCGATTGCTTTGATGTATTACCGGCGTTTTACCAGCACAAAAGATAAATTTTTGAATTCTTACAGCACCGATTTGATTTCTCAGTTTCGAAGGCATCAGGATGCGGGGCGCCTTGAGATCATCACTTGTGGGGCAACTCACGGTTTTCTTCCGCTTTTAAGCCTAAATAAAGATGCGGTGCGTGCCCAGATTCGCGTAGGAGTTAATTCGTATCGGAAATTTTTCTTGCGTGAGCCGCTGGGCATCTGGCTTCCCGAATGCGGTTATTTTGAAGGATTGGACAGGCTTTTAAAAGATGAAGGCATAAGGTATTTTCTTTTAGAAACTCATGGCGTGATGTTCGCCAGGCCCAGGCCGAAGTTTGGGGTGTATTCCGGATATTATACCCCTAACCGGGTTGCGCTCTTTGGCAGGGATCACGAATCGTCCAAAAGTGTTTGGTCTTCGGTAGATGGATACCCGGGAGATTACGCCTATCGCGAATATTATCGGGATATAGGGTTTGATCTGGATTATGATTATATACGCCCTTACATTTCTCCGTGTGGAAACCGGGTAAATACGGGTATTAAATATTATCGCATTTCCGGCCCGTTTAATCAGAAAGAGCCCTATGACCGTAAAATAGCCATGGATAAAGCGGCAGAACACGCAGGGAATTTTATGTTTAACCGTCAGAAGCAAGTGGAATATTTACAGCCGACCTTAGGCAGAAAGCCGATTATACTTGCTCCGTACGATGCTGAGTTGTTCGGGCATTGGTGGTTTGAAGGGGTTGATTGGCTTAACTTTCTTATCCGTAAGATCTGCTACGATCAGGATACCGTAAAGCTGACGACGCCTTCCCGTTACCTGAAGATATATCCCAAGAATCAGGTGATTAATCCGGCGCCGTCCAGCTGGGGCTGGAAAGGCTATTATGAGGTTTGGCTTAATGGTTCAAATGACTGGATATATCCGCATATCCACCGGGCGCAGGAACGCATGGCCGAGGCGGCAAAGCGGAACAGAGGAGCCGAAGGCGTAAAAGAAAGGGTGTTGAATCAAATGTCGCGGGAATTGCTGTTGGCACAATCAAGCGATTGGGCGTTTATGATGAAAACCGGCGCTTTTAGCGAATACGCCGCCAAACGCAGCATAACGCACCTGCACAGGTTTTATCAGTTAAACGACTACCTGGAAAGAGACGTATTTAATTACGAAGCCATCGAAGACATAGAACGAAAAGATAATATCTTTCCGGAAATTAATTATTCAGCCTATTCTAATAACACTTAGGAGTTTAATCCCTTGCAGAAATCCCCGGGCTTTAGCTTGAAGGATGAAAGCATGGTGTTATTTCCGCTCGCGGCGGTGCCTACCCGCAGTATAAACCTTAAATTAATATATGAGTGTCAACCCTACTAAAATAATATTCCTCTGGCATATGCACCAGCCGTACTATAAACATCCCGACGAAAACTATTATGTTTTACCATGGGTCAGGCTGCATGCGGTAAAAGATTATTACGGCATGGCGAAGACCGTAGAAAAATTTGAAAAAATTAAAGTTGCCTTTAATTTTAGCGGCATTTTATTGCACCAGCTTTTTGATTATGTTAATAACCGGGCCGAAGATTATTATTCCATGCTTAGCTTAAGAGACGCCCAGCATTTGGATAAAAAAGAAAAAGATTTTATTGTCCGCAGATTCTTTTCCATAAATTTCGAAAGGTTTATTTTAAATAATAGGCGTTATCATCAGCTTTACAATAAAAAAATGTCTTCGCCGCAGAGATTTGACGCCCAGGAAATTTCCGATATTATGGCGTTATTTAATCTATGTTGGTTTCATCCCTATACCATACGGAATGATAAAAATTTGAAGGATTTAATACGCAAGGGAAGATATTATACGACGGATGACAGGGCCTATATTATTAATAAGCAATATGAAGTAATATCGGAGATATTTCCGCTATACCGAAAATTAGTGAAAGAAAATAAAGTAGAATTGACCGTAACGCCGTATCACCATCCGATTATGCCCTTAATTTACGATACCGATATTTTGAAAGATACGCCTTATTTAAAAATGCCGGCTCACAGGTTTTCTCTGCCTTCTGATTGTAGATGGCATTTACAAAAGTCAAAAGAATTATTTAAGGATATTTTTGGTAAATTCCCGCAGGGAAGCTGGCCTTCGGAAGGCAGCGTTTCAGAGCCTGTATGTGATATATACGCTCAGGAAAAGTTTGATTGGATTGCTACCGACGAAGCCATTCTTTTTAAGAGCCTGGCAGGCCCGTCAGTTTCTTATGATATGATTAAGCAGCAGCGCAGGCTGATTTATCACCCTTATAAATTTAAGGATATTAGTATATTTTTTAGAGATAGGAATCTATCCGATGCCATAAGTTTTACTTATCAGGGCTGGGAAGACCCTGTTTTTGCCGCCAATGACCTGCTTGAGCATTTTAAGAAAACGCATTACCATCTAAAGGGCATATTTAAGGAGAATGTAATCAGTATAATTATGGATGGAGAAAATGCCTGGGAGTATTATAAAAATAACGCGGTGGAATTCCTGGAGACGATATATTCAGCGCTTGAGAAAAGCAGCATACTTTCCTCAACCCTTCCTTCTGAATTTTTGGCAGGTTTTGAACCAAAAAACCTGGACCGCCTTGCAAGCGGGTCGTGGATAAACGGAGACTTTGGAGTATGGATCGGCTCTGAAAAAAATAATTCTTATTGGCAGCTTTTAAATCAAATAAAAGCTTTATTTAAAAAACACCATGTAGAGAGCGATAAGTTAAATATGGCAAAGGATTATTTTCATCTTATCGAGGGAAGCGATTGGTTTTGGTGGAATACATTTGAGGACATAGAAGGAGAATTTAAAAAAATATTTTTTTCATACGTGGAAAAGATTTATTCTCTTTTAGGTGGAAAATTTGAACTTCCCGCCATAAATAAGCTAAGTTAAAAATGGGAAAAGTATACTTTATATTCGGCGTTCATAATCATCAGCCGACAGGGAATTTTGAGCATGTTTTTAAACAGGCCTATGACAGCTGTTATTTTCCTTTTATTTCGACTCTCTGTGAATTTCCGCGGATAAAATTCAGTATTCATAATTCCGGATGCTTGTATGACTGGATAGGCCTGAATCATCCCGAATATATGGAGCGGCTTAAAAAAATGAATAAAGCAGGCCGGATAGAAGTAATCAGCGGGGGCTATTATGAGCCGATTCTTCCTTTGATCCTGGATAGCGATAAACAAAACCAGATAAAGCTGATGAATGAGTTTATAAAGTCTAAAATTGGATCTCGTCCCGGTGGTTTATGGCTTACTGAAAGGGTCTGGGAGCAGTATCTTGCGCGCACAATAAATTCCTGCGGCCTAAACTATACATTTCTTGACGATACGCATTTTCGCTGGGCAGGCCTGACGAATAAAGAATTTTTTGGTTATTACACTACTGAAGATAATGCGATGGGTATAAATGTTTTTCCCATAAGCAAGGCATTGCGTTACAAGATACCATTTTCAAAACCGGAAGAAGCAATCAAGATTTTAGAAGGATTTGCTCAGAGCGATGATATTCTAATAACCCTGTTTGATGATGGAGAAAAATTCGGTCTTTGGCCGCATACCTACGAGTGGGTTTACGAAAAAGAATGGCTTAGGCGTTTTCTTTCTCTTCTGGACAAATCGCCCTTAATTGAAACGATCCTGCCGCGCGATGCGGTTAAAAAGTTTAAAACCGAAGGCATCGTCTATTTTCCGGCGGCCTCTTACGAAGAGATGGGGGAGTGGGTGCTTGAGCCGGAGGACTATTTTAATTATGCGATAGTGAAGGATTTACTGCAAGGCAATGTTAAGTTTTCGCAGTGCCTTAATTTTTTACGCGGCGGGACATTCCGTAATTTTTACCGCAAGTATCCGCGCCTTAATTATATGCACAAGCGCATGCTTAACTTGAGCGAAAAAATAAATAGGGATTGCGATTATAGAAAAGATAAAAAAATTTTTCATCAACTTTGGAAGGCTCAGACGAACTGCGGTTATTGGCACGGTGTATTCGGCGGATTCTATCTTGGGCATATCCGGGCATCGATTTATGAGAATATTATCCGGGCAGAAAATCTTTATGATGCTCAAAAAAGCACGAAAGAAATAATTTTCAGTGAAGAGGATATTGATTTTGACGGTAATAAAGAGGCAATCCTGAAGAATAAGGAAGTAATTTGCTGTTTTTCCAGAAAAGGCGCTTCTCTTTTAGAGCTGAGCTGGAGGGGCGAGGCAATAAACCTGGTTAACACGGTGACGCGGAGGCCGGAATCTTACCATAAGAAGATAAGAGAAAAGATGAAAAGCAATGCAAGAAGCGCTTCTTCCATCCATGAAGTGGTAACCCAAAAAGATGGCGATCTTGATAAGTTTCTTATTTATGACAAGTACGCCCGCCTCATGCTGGTTGACCATTTTCTGGATAAAAACCTGACCCTTGATAGCTTTAATAAGCAAAACGGGGTTTTTACCTTAAGCAATGAAGTGTATGATTTTTCCGCCAAAAAGAAAACTAACGAAGTTATTTTGGGTTATCGCCATGATAGAGAACAGGTTAGTTTTAGTAAAGAGGTGTATTTTTCAAAATACGCGGGTTTTGATGTCCGTTATAAATTTGACAAAAAAAATTATTTGAATATTTATGATTTTGGTATAGAATTTAATATATCGCTGCCTTCCTTGGATGATTTGTATTTGAGAGGCGAAAATATGGAGGTTTCGCTAGTCAACCAGAATCAATTCAGTAAGCTAAGTTCATTTTCGATGGTTGATAATTATAGAAAAGTATGCCTGGATTTTAGCTTTAGCAGGGCCGATATATTTACGATGCCGCTGTATTCGGTTTCTTCTTCCGAATCGGGATTTGAAAAGGTTTATCAGCAATTGGTTTTTGTATTTATTTTAAAAGACGAAAGAAATGATTTCGATATTTCGCTTAGATTAAAAAAAATAAAATAAATAAAATCTCATGATTTGTTTGGCGGCGGGCATGCCGCAGGCAGGCGTGATGATAACAAGGAGGTCGCGATGGTTTTAGGGGCTCGTAAAAAGCTGATGAAAACGTTAAACAAAAAAAGCGCAAGCAGCTCTCCGGCAAATAGCGCAAAGTCGCAGAATGCGGATAGGGAGACTTTAAGTAAACTGATTAGTGAAAGAGCTTATTATATTTGGGAAGAAAAAGGCAAGCCCAGCGGGGATGATTTTAATATATGGCTTCAGGCGGAAAATGAAATTCGCGCCAAATTCTGTAAATAAAGCAGATTGTGATTTTTGTTCACTCGCAAAACAGGCTAAAATCATCTTTGGAATTTAGCCTGTTTGCGTTTATGGGATCGCCGGCGGTAAAATAATCCCGGCAGGAGGGTTAGATGAAAGGGGTTGTATGTTCTGTTTGCGGCTTTATTGCTATTAATAACATTATTCCTGATAAATGCCCGGCCTGCGGCGCGGCAAGGGAATCTTTCCGGATAAAGGACGACGCTATAAAAACGCCGCAAGATAAAAACAATCTTAATGAAGCGGAAAAAAAGCATATACCGGCCATTACTTTGGTTAAGAAATGCGGCTTGATACCTGAAGGTTGTGAAGACGCGCATGCCAAGATAGGCGTAATTCAGCACCCGATGGAAGAAAAACACTATATTACCCACCTGGATTTTTATCTGGATAAAGAATTTATTTCACGGGTTATGCTTACACCGAGGACGCTTAATCCGGCAGCAGCTTTGCATATTAAGGCATCAGGCGGGACGCTTTCCGTGATTGAGCTTTGTAATATTCATGGCGCCTGGATAAGCGAGGCGGATTTGTGAGGGTTATATGGCGGACATGCTTAGCGCGGGCGAGATAATAGAAATCGCCATTCAGATAGAAAAAAACGGGCGCGATTTTTATCTTGAGCTTGAAACAAATACAAAAGACATTAAGGCAAAAGAGGTATTTAAATTTTTGGCCGAAGAGGAAAAAGGCCACATTTCCGCTTTTAAGAGCATATTGGATTCTGTAGAAAAGAATGAACCTAAGGGGTTATTTTCAGAGGAATATTTTGCCTATATGAATGCTTTGGCGAGCGGGCATGTTTTTACTCAAAAAGACAAAGGCAGGGAAATCGCAAAAAAAATCAATTCATTTCTGGAAGCCGTAGATATGTCTATCGGTTTTGAAAAAGATTCAATTATTTTTTATGAAGGCGTAAAGAAGTTTATCTACGAGCATGATAAAAAAGTAGTCGATGAAATCATTAAGCAGGAGCAGGCGCATTTTAAAAAACTATCCGAGGTAAAAAATTATTTGCTGGCACATCCGGAAGAATAATTTATGGATGTGCTCAATAAATTGCGTAAATTATTTATTTACGGCTGGCTTGGCCTGATTTTGAGCAGGGCGTAACGCAGGCCGACCGGGCATGGTTGGCCCACTACAATTTAAGTAATTTATTGGAGGATATCTAATTTATAATCATGGGGGAAAAATGGCACATAATGTTACGGTTTACAGTACGCCGAGTTGTCCTTATTGCATCAAAGTAAAAGAGTTCTTAAAACAGAATGGCATAGAATTTCAAAACATCGATGTTTCTCAGGACCATGCTCAGGCGGAAGAAATGGTGCGTAAATCAGGGCAGATGGGGGTTCCTGTAATTGATATAGATGGCAAGATTATTATTGGTTTTGACAAGGGAAAGATAAAGCAAGCGCTGGATATATAGGGCCGGTTCAAGCAAGTATTATCCTGCAAGATATCCTTTCTAGAAGGTGATTTAAAATGCATGATCTTATTATTATCGGAGCCGGGCCAGCCGGAATAACCGCCAGCGTTTATGCCGCGCGCAAAGGTTTAAAAACCATGGTTATTTCCAAGGATATCGGCGGGCAGGCAGCTTTAAGCGGTGATGTAGAAAATTATACCGGCTATCAGTTTATTTCAGGCCCGGAGTTGGCGGATAAATTTGAAGAACATATGCGCAGGTTTAATATTGAGGTAAAAGAGCCGGAAGCCGTTTTAGATGTGGTTAAATCTTCCGGCGGGTTAATCGAAATAAAGACAGATAAAGATACATATAAGGCCAGGGCGGTAATAATAGCTACGGGGGCCAGATGGCGCCAATTAAATGTAGCCGGCGAAAAAGAATATAAGAATAAGGGGTTGACTTATTGCGCTACCTGTGACGGGCCTTTGTTTTCGGGCAAGGATGTAGCGATTATCGGCGGAGGAAATTCCGCCATGGACGCGGCGCTGCAATTGATAAATATCGCAGCGAAGATTTACATAATAAATATAGCGCCGAAACTTACCGGCGATGAGATAATGATAAAAAAAGTAGAATCAAGCGATAAGGTGGCTGTTTTTAATGAATCCGCTGTTACGAAAATTACGGGAGATACTTTTGTTAGGGCGATAAAGATTAAACATCCGGGCGGAGAAAAAACCTTGCAGGTCAGTGGCGTATTTGTGGAAATCGGCTTAATCCCGAATTCAGAGATTGTAAATAACGCAGAAAAGAATTCCCGGGGAGAAATCAAGCTAGGAAATGATAATCAGACCAGCATAGAAGGTATTTTTGCCGCCGGAGATGTCAGCGATGTAGCTGAGAAGCAGATAATAGTCGCTGCCGGCGAAGGCTCTAAGGCCGCCTTGGGAGTTTTTAAATACCTGGCGAGACAGAAATAAATTCGGAGAAAAACTATTATGGATAAATATCGCTGTACTGTTTGCGGTTATATTTATGATCCCGCTATTGGAGATCCGGATAACGGCATATCGGCAGGAATAAGCTTTGAAAATTTACCGGATAATTGGGTTTGTCCCGAATGCGGAGTAGGAAAAGATAATTTTGATAGGTTGTAATTTATGGATATTCAGGATAAATGGGAGAAGGCCCTGGCTGGCACAAAGATAATACGGCCGCGCGTTCAAGAACTGTTAACATTTGCTACGACTAGGCTGCCGTATGTGTTTTTATCTCCTTCAAGCGTAAATGAAGGGGATACGCTCGTAAGGCAGGCGGAAGTTTTGGTGGAAAGGCCAGCGTTGCTGCTTCCCGAGAATTTGCCGCAATTTGATGGCTTTGAATTTGATTCGGATTCGGGGCCTGGCGAAGAGACGTTGATAAATTTCCTTTTTGTTAGAGGGGTAAGCATGCCGTCCTTAAAATACAATAATAAAACGCATCGCCTGGATATTTACGAGGGGTGTGTAGAAAAGGCCGTTGATTTTTATTTGGATAAATTGCGCCGGGAAGAAGATGTGCATACCGGACTGATTTGCGGACTGGATGACTATTGGCAGTTTTCGGTCTTAATTTTTATCGCCAGCCAAATCGCGCGCTCTGCCGAAGGAGATATCAAGAGAATTCTTGATAAAATCAAAAATAAAAGAAGGTTCCAGTAATTTTATCCCGAGGCTCCAAAACCGCTTATAGCTATCATCATGCTTTGAAATATTTAAATAGAGCGGTAGTTTAGTCAACCGTACCGGAAACCTTTCGTCTATAAAAACGCGGACGAAACCAAAGGAAGGATTGATAAAGCTATGGAAGATTTATCGGGAAATGTTTTAAAATTAGCGCAATTACTGGAATATCAGGATGGGGCCGTCCTCAGCCGGCAAATAATAAAGAAAAATAGCGCCAGCATTACTATTTTTGCTTTTGAACAAGGCGAGGGTTTAAGCGAGCATACCGCGCCCTTTGAGGCATTTGTTTATATAGTGGAGGGTGAGGCGGAAATTACCATTTCAGGTAAAAAGAATCTTGTTAAAGGCGGAGAAATGCTCATAATGCCCGCAAATCAGCCGCACGCTTTAAATGCCTTAAAACGGTTTAAGATGCTTTTGGTTATGATCCGCAGCTAAAAAATCCGAATGAAAAAATATTCTACGTTGATTTTGGATAAAAAAACAATAGAGAAACTTGTTGATATCCGTAAGTCGATCATCGCGATAGAAAGGGCGTTTTATGAATACGGAAAAAACCGGGTACAGATGCCTCCAAAAATATATCTTCATCTTGGTAGATTTTCGGGTGATTTTCGGGCAATGCCCGTCTATGCCGATAAATTTAATAAATGCGCTTTAAAGTGGGTTAATGTCCACCCGAAAAATTATAAATCCGGCCTGCCGGCGGTTATGGCCATAATTATATTAAACGATCCGCGGAATGGTTTTCCTCTCTGCGTTATGGACGGCACATACGCTACTGCTTTGAGGACGGCTGCTGCAGGGGCGGTCGCGGCTAAATATCTGGCTCGCCCTGAATCGGCGCTCGTAAGCCTAATCGGCAGCGGCAGGCAGGCGCGAATGCAGCTTAGCGGACTTTATGAAATTTTTCCTATAAAGAAAGTAAAAATCTGGTCGCCGGATATGGTATCGGTAAATAATTTTATCAAGGAGATGAAATCATTAAAGGTGGGACTATTGCCTTCAAAAACCGCAAAGAGCTGCGTGGAAAATAGCGATATCGTAGTGACGACCACGCCTTCGTCTAAACCATTGATAAAGCGCCAATGGCTTAAAAAAGGCGTGCATATAAATGCCATGGGAGCGGATGCAAAAGGCAAGCAGGAATTGGACCCCTGGATTCTTAAGTCTGCAAAGGTGGTTGTGGATAACTGGCAGCAGGCCGTTCATAGCGGAGAGATTAATATGGCGTTTGCCAAAGGCATAATTCATAAAAGGGATATTTACGCCGATATTGGTGAGATTGTTTTTAAGTCTAAAGGCGCAAGGGCAGATAAAAACGAAATAACGGTTTTTGATTCTACCGGGCTTGCCATACAGGATTTGGCAATAGCTGATTTAATTTATAAGTCCGCTATAAGGCGAAAAGCGGGAAAGTGGTTTAAGTTTTTTTGAAAGGGTTAAGCTAATGTTGATTTTAATCTTATTGATCATAAGCGTGCTTTTTTTATCTGGGGTCTGCTCTATGGTGGAAGCCGCTATTTTAAGCCTGCCGCTGACAAGAGCCAGGATTTTATTTGAGCAAAAACGTAAAGGCGCTCCCGCGCTCTTGTTTATTAAAGAAAATGTCCATTTTGCCGTAGCTACAATAGTCATACTGAACAATACTGTTAATATTGTCGGCTCTATATTTGTTGGCCAGCATGTTAGTTATATATTCGGAAGCCGCTGGCTGGGTATCGCCTCGGCCATGATAACGCTGTTGATTATCGTAATTTCCGAAGTGATACCTAAAACCATAGGCGAACATTACAAAACGCAGGTTTCTTTAGCCAGTGCCGTTTCACTGAGAGGTTTAATTTGGCTCTTTAGGCCGTTTATTGCCATACTCTCTTTAGCTATGAATCCTTTTAAATCAAAATCTAACTTGCCGAAAGTCACCGAAGAGGAGATCAAGATTATGCTTAGGATAGGCAGAGATTCCGGGACAGTAGAGCTGGATGAGGAAGTTTTATGTAACCGGGTATTTAAGCTTAACGATCTGCGCGCCGGTAATATGATGAGGCCGATGGATATGGTATATGCGCTTGAGGCTGAGAGGACATTGCAGGAGGCAAAGGAAGAGGTTATAAATTTTCCATATAGCAGAATAGTGGTTTATGAAAAAGATATAGCTAATATTATAGGAATTGCCCAGCAAAGAGCCCTGCTGCGCGAGATAGCAAAAGATAATTACGGCCTAAAAGTAAAGGATTTTATTTCGCGCCCGATATTTGTCGATGATAGCGAGAAGGCTGATAAGTTGTTAGAAAAGTTTCAGATTTATCACCAGCATCTTTTTATCGTGCGCAATAGCGCCAAACAAAATATTGGTATCTTGACAATGGAAGATGTCCTGGAAGAGCTTTTTGGCGAAATATATGATGAAAAAGAGGCGAAGTCTGCAAGCGGCCATCCAAAATAGTTTATCCGGGCGGCAGATAGGGGGTTGCGTAAAGTAAATTGCCTAAATTGCGGCGGATTAGCATGGCCGGCTTGGCCTGATTTTGAGCGGGGCGTACGCAGGCCGAGCGGGCAGATGAATTTAGGCAATTTTCAGTATGCTGCCCAGATAGGGCTGGTTTTTGACTCTGCGCCTGATTTGGGTTATAATAAAAAAAGAAAGGATAAAATATGTGCAATAGCTGCGGCTGTAAAAAGAAGCCAAAACCCAACAAGTAATCGCCTCTAGAGCATAAGCGTGTTTTTTACTTGCATATTAAAAGTTTGATAAACCGTGTCCGCCTGATACGGAGGAAGGCATAGCTATGGGCCCTGTTGAGGCATTAAAAATCGCATTGAATAAAGAAGAGGCGTCAATAGCGATGTATAGAAAATTTTCGCTGGAGCACCCTGAGATTAAGGACCTTTGCTTGTTTTTGATAAATGAAGAAGAAAAACACAAGAAGACGATTTCGGATAAAATATCGCAGATTATGAAATAAACAAGGCTGAGGTTTGGGATGTTGATAAAAAATGAAGCATTTGCCTCATTGGTAGGCCAATTGCATGATGAGCATATATTTATTGTAAACGGCCTGGAGGAGGCCTGGAAAATCGGCATTGACAGCGATAAAGGCAAGGCAAAGCTCTTATCTCTCAAAACCAAATTATTTGAACACCTTGATAAAGAAGACCGCGTATTTTATCCAATGTTAAAATCGGCCGCCAAAGATGACAGCCGTATTGATGAAGCCTTGGATGTTTTTGGCAGGGGCTTAGGCGAAATATCTAAATCTTGCAAGGATTTCTTTAGCCGGTACCCTCAGCCTTGCCAGGCTAAAAATTGCGATAAAGATTTCCAGGACATTTTTTCCTTGCTTAAGCAGCGCATGCGCAAGGAAGAGCTGGTTCTTTTTAATGTGTGTAAATAGAATTTTTGTTTGTCCGCGTTCTATGAGGCCAGAGGTTTCCCCGGATTTATAGAAAAAACTTGATTTTTCGCCTACCGTAATATATAATAATTATAAAATCTCTAATAATTATAAGAGTTTGCTATGATTTCCAACATATTTTCTACATATAGTGCCGCCAATCTTTGCAATGTGCACCATACGACAGTCATAAACTGGATTAAAGAAGGTAAGCTTCAGGCATATGTTACTCCCGGCGGCCACCGCAGGATTAAGAAAGATGACCTTTTAGAATTCATGCGGACGTATAAACTGCCTATTCCCATGGAAGCGTTGAGCGGCAAGAAGAGGCTGCTGATAGCCGATGACGATGATGAGTTTTTGGAAGAGCTTCAGGACGCGCTTTCCGCCCAGGGATTTGATTTGGATTTTGCCAGAGACGGTTTTGAAGTTGGTGTGAGTGTTTACCAGAAAAAACCCGATCTTTTGTTGCTTGATTTTAAAATGCCCGGCCTGGACGGGTTTAGGGTCTGCGAGATACTTAAACGGGATAAGGCGACAGCGGACATACCGATTATAGCTATTACCGCATTGACTTCGGCAAAGGATAAAGCCAGAATAAAAAAATCCGGCGTGAATGAATATATTTCTAAACCTGTAGATATGGATTACCTATTGAAAATTATAAAAAAATATTTAAAAGTTACAAATAATCATAAAGTATTGGCGTGCTAGTTTTTCGTTTGGCTTAACATTTGCGCAATACCTTGTAAGCGCAAGTGTTCACTAACTGTGAAGGAGCGTTTAATGAGCAGGGTGATGATAATAGATGACGATAAACTTTTCGTTGAAGAAGCCGCGGAAACATTAAAATTGAGCGGTTATAAAGTCCATCTTTTTACCGATGCTGAAGAAGCGCTTGCGCAGATAGGCGGTATAATGCCCGCTGCTGTTTTAGTGGATTTAAAAATGAGCCCGGTAAGCGGTTTTAAATTTACGGCTGAATTACGCAAGCTTCCTAAGCTTGCAAATATCCCCGTAATCGGCATGACCGGATTTTATGCCAATGATGAACATAGGCCGCTTATCCGGATATGCGGCATAGAAAAATGCCTTATCAAGCCTATCCAGCCTTTAGATATAATCGCCGCCTTAGAAGAGGCCATAAAAGGCGATGATTCCTCAAAATAAAATTCCCTAATTTTCTATAATCTGATATAATGTAACTGTTTATAAATAACCCTGTTATAGCTATTAATTTCTATGCGCATAAAAATAACTTTCCTTATTATTTTTTTGTCGGTTTCATTGGCCTATGGCGCATCTGAAGATAAGGCCCTATACTTTGAAGGCATTAAGTCAGCGCGTTCGGGGAATTTAGATTTTGCTTTTATGAGCTTCCATATGTTATTGGAGGGATACCCTGATTCCAAGTTTGCGCCTGATACGCTATTTGCCAGCGCAGAATATTATTTTTCAATCGGCGACTATAAAGATGCCAGGCTTGCCCTTGAAAAAATTGTTTCCGAGCATGCGGATTCCAAACCGCATCTTTTCGCCTTTCCGTATCTATTGCTAATGGCGCAAGCAAGAAATGATGCGGCGGCAGTCCGCGATATCAAAAAACAGGTTGCTTCTTCTAAGCAGCTTGTGCTTCTATTCAGGGATTCCAAAGAGTATACTTACCATTCGGCGCTTTCAAAAAAATACAAAGCCGTATATTTTATTGACCACGTAGATTTCTATATAAACGGTGATTTGTTTGCGAAAATACCTTTTTAGAATAATTATCGTTTTATCCGTTATTTTTGTTCTGGCTTATTTTGCAACGGCTTTATTCATAAATAAGAAATTTTTCCCGCCTAGCCTCAAGACAGAAATAGAGCAATATTTTTCGCAAAATCTCCCCGGGAAAATATCGATCGCCAGAATAACCTATTCCCCTTTTAATCGGGTAATTTTAAGCCAAGCCCGTTTTTACGATAGCGGCGGAGGCGGTTCCGCGCCTACCCTTATTATCGATAAGTTGAAAATCAGTTTTTCTTTACTGCGGTTTTTATCCGCGGGGGAGCTGATAGTTACTGATATAAAAATAGAGGGTGCTGGTGCCGATATTTTTTTATGCGCCGCTTTTTTAAAAGAAAACATGGGGCCTTTATTGGCATTTTTGGCAAAATTGACCCCGCCGGATGATTTAGCGGTTAACCTGGAAAAAATCAATTTGTCTTTTTCTTTACCGGACGGCCGTGTTTTAAATGCGTCTGTCCTAACGCGGCTTAGAATACGCCAAAGAGATGTTTTGGTGAAAGGTTCGTTAAAAATTCCGAATATCTTTAGCGCCGGCAGCAAGGCAGGGCATATTTTGAAATTCAAATTTAAAGGCGCTTTGGAAAGTAACGGCGTAAGGATAGATGATTTGGAGTTTAAGGCCGATAAATTATTTTCAAGATTTTGGGGTTTTTACGAAAATAGCACATTGCAATTAAACGGTTTTTTCGAATTAAATGATTTTTTAAAGAGATTTTCCGAAAACAAGACAGGAAGTAATTTCCCGGCAGGCCTTTTCCGGCGCCTGGGTTGGCGAGCCGATAAATTAGCTCTGCCGCAGAGGCAGTTTAATACAGATTTGGAGATTTCCGATATATCCTGGCGCATGAAATTTTTGGCGGCAAGCCTTAAAATACAATCACTTGATTTTTTTCTAAACAACGTTCCTATTCATATCGCCGGAGATGTATTCTTTGTACCGGCAGTTTCTATGGATTTAAAATTTTCTTCATATCAAGATCAGCTTAAACAGGCGCGGATCCGCAATTATAACGCCTTTGACGCCGCCATATCCGGAACCCTAAAAGATTGGGGTTTTTACGGCAAGATTGCTTCCGAATTTAGGCGTAAAGGCGCTAATAAGCCGAGCGCCGAGAAAGCGGAAATAATTTTTGACAATTTGAATTTCAAGCCTTTAGATAAGAAGGTTTTGGAAATTAATTTTAACGGCGCCGACTTATCTTATTGGGCACAGGATAACTTTTATAATGTATTTCTGGATAACTTTTCATCAGAGTTGGATTATGGGCATGAAATAAAGAAACCTTTAATTTTTGATTCCGGAATTTACGGCGGGATTTTAAGCGGCAGGGGCCAGATTGATACTTCCGGCTTACCTTTAAAGCTCCGGTTTGATTTCAGGGTTAAGGATGCCGAGGCAAATAAGCTTGCCTTAGTTTTGGAGCATTTTTCAAAAGTACATGGCAAGATAAGCAGCCGCCTCTCATATGACAATTACGACGGATCGATTTTAAAAGGAGGGATGATTATGAGAGACGGCTATTTGGAGAATTTCGAATTCTTTAAATGGCTTGCTGATTTTTTCGCCATGCCGGGACTGTCCAGGATAGAATTCGGCCGGCTTTCCGGGGCTTTTCTGGTGGATGATGAGTCTGCCGGAATGGATATAATAGATTTGGATTCATCTCAAATTAGCCTGGACGGTTATTTCAGGCAGCTGGAAAACGGCTTGGTTGAAAGTAGGTTGTCTTTAGGCCTATCGCGCCCTATTCTTGAAGGGTCGCCTAAATTCAGGCCGTTATTGAGCATCTTAGGGAATGATATTGAATCACTGGTTTTTGATTTTCAGCTTTCCGGGTTATTGTCCGCGATGAATTTTAAATGGCTGGAATCGGATTTTAAACAGCGGCTTAAGGCGCGCATACCTGATTTTATTGAACGCGCTATTGAGAGAAATGTTGAGCAGGCGATATTTGATATCGCGCATTGATTTTGTATCGCTGCCGGCCGCCTTGGCCCGATTTATCGCAGGAACGCGCGATTTTCCCCGGCGTGGAAAATCGCGCTCCGCTACTCGGCCTCGCTCTGGCCGGCAGGCAATCAAAGGCCAACCGTGCCCGCTCGGCCTGCGTTAGGCCCTGCTCAAAATCAGGCCAAGCCGGCCGGCGAATTTAGGCAATTTGGTTTATTTATATATTGACTGATACTAGCCGCATGGTATTATAAAATATATAGCTTGGATTTTTCAGTAGAAAAATCCGTCCTTGAGCGCGCGAAAGGTTGTTAGGCCAAATTCGATGAGAAGTTGGCCTGCTTAGCAAGGTATCTCAAACCTATGAAGACAAAAGAGTTGAAGAAGGAGCTTAAGCTCCTGGATATTTTTTGTGTTTCAACCGGCGCAATGATTAGCTCCGGGCTTTTTATACTGCCCGGGCTTGCCTTTTCACAGGCGGGGCCCGCAGCAATATTCGCATATCTTCTGGCCGGATTTTTCTGCTTGCCGACACTCTTTAGTATGTCTGAGTTGATAACCGCCATGCCTAAGGCAGGCGGTGATTATTTTTATATCATGCGCGGTTTCGGCCCGCTGGTTGGTACGATTGCCGGGTTTAGTTCATGGTTTGCTTTAAGTTTGAAAGCCGCGTTTGCCATATTAGGCATAAGCGCTTACTTAAATGTTTTAGGCGGCATTCCCTTAAGCGTTTCGGCACTCTGGTTATCTCTATTGTTTGTTTTGATAAATTTAATTGGAGTAAAATTCGCCGGTAGGTTTCAGGTGGCCATGGTGTTTGGCCTTTTAGCGATACTTGTTGCGTATATATTTATGGGTGCCAGGTTTCTTAATTTTTCTAATTTTTCGCCGCTTTTCCCTAAGGGTATCGGGCCTTTATTTTCTGTGGCAAGTTTTGTTTTTATTTCTTACGGAGGGTTGACGAAAGTGGCTTCATTGGCAGAGGAGGTTGAGCGCCCCGGGAGGAATCTTCCTTTAGGCATGATGCTTTCGCTTTTGGCTACGGCTTTTTTGTATGCCGCCGTTGTTTTTGTAACTATCGGCGTATCCCGGCCAGAAAGCCTGGCAGTATCTCTTACGCCGGTTTCGGACGGGGCAAGATTTATCGGGGGCGAGCCATTCGCTATACTGATCGGCCTGGCCGCGGTATTGGCGTTTATAACAACCGCTAACGCCGGCATCATGACTGCTTCGCGTTATCCTCTAGGGATGAGCCGCGATAAACTGCTTCCGCCTGTATTTCAGAAAGTCGGTACGCTTTTTAAGACGCCGTTTATCGCGATACTTTTTACCGGTGTTTTTATAACCGCCGTGATTTCGCTTCTTGAGCTTAAGCTGTTGGTTAAGGTCGCCTCCAGTATTTTAATTTTATTATACATTTTCGCTAATCTAACCCTGATTCTATTTCGGGAAAGCAAAATTTTAAGTTACCGGCCTAAATTCAGGAGCCCTTTTTATCCTTATATGCAAGTCGCCGGCATACTGGGAGGGCTTTTTCTGCTCATAGAAATGGGTTCTTTCATTATTTTTCTTACCAGCATATTTCTTTTGCTGGGTATAATTTGGTATAAGCTTTACGCGCAGAAAAAAGTCAGCCGCGATTCCGCCCTTATGTACGCGCTGGAAAGGCTCATTGCCAAAGATAAGGAACTGATTTCCGAAAACATTTTTACGGAATTAAAAGATGTGGTTGTTGCGCGGGATAATATTATTGCGGATAGGTTTCATAAGCTTATTGAAAACGCCAAAGTTTTGGATATAGAAGAGCCGCTTAAAATGGAAGATTTTTTTAAAAAGGCTTCTGATGTCCTGGCAGAAGATTTAAGGCTGGATTCAGGCAGTATTTTTGATAAATTCATTAACCGTGAGCGCGAGTCCAGCACCTTATTGCGCGGAGGATTAGCCATCCCGCATATCATTATAGAGGGCCGCAATATTTTTCGTATCGTTTTAGTCAGGGCCAGAGCCGGCATAATTTTTCCCCAGGATAAGCTGGCGCATATAATTTTTTTGCTTTTGGGTTCTTCTGATGAGCGTAATTTACACTTAAAAGCGCTGGCGGCAATCGCGCAAATTACGCAGAATATCGATTTTGACCAAGAGTGGCTTAAGGCGGCCAATGAGGATGAGTTGAAGAATATTGTTTTATTAGCTGAAAGGAGAAGGGGGTAGCTATGGCTGTAGAAGATATCGGGGAGAAATATCGTTGCAATGTTTGCGGCAATGAAGTTACGGTTACTAAAGTGGGCGGCGGAGAGCTTGTTTGCTGCGGAGAACCAATGGAAAAGATAGGAGGGTAACATGGCAGGTATTACAAAAGAAAAATTAATAGACTTGTTAAATAAGGACTTAGGTTTAGAGTATACGGCTTGCGTGCAGTATACTCAGCATCAGGGAGTGTTGAAAGGGGCAATGTATCAAAGTATTCAGAAGGAGCTAATTATACACGCCCAGGAAGAATTGGCTCATGCTACAATTTTAGCCAGCCAGATAGATTATCTTGGGGGATTCCCTACGGTGAATATACCGGAGCCGAAAACGTCTAAAGAGAATATTGAAATGTTAAAAGAAGACCTGGATGGAGAGAATGACGCTATTGCCAGGTATATCACGCGAATAAAGCAGGCGGAAGAGTTGAATCTTTTCCATCTGGCCCAGCAATTACGTAATATTCTGGCGGTTGAGCAGGAGCACGCCATGGATTTAGAGCAGGCGCTGGGAAAATAACAAGACGGTTTCATTTCAAGCGGCCTGTCTTGGAAAAAATGACCGCAATGGAGGCCCTATGAAAAAGAAAATTTCAAGCCTGTTGGTAATCATCGCCATATGCTTAATCTCGCTGCTTATTTTTAAAAATATTTTTATTAAGTCGCTGATTAGCCTAAGCGCCTCAGGCGTTGTTGGGGCTCCGGTTAAAATTGGCGGGTTTTCATTGGGCGTTTTTAAGCAGTCCGTGCGCATAAAGGATTTCCGTATCTACAATCCAAAAGGATATCCTGATGAGGCGTTTTTGGACATAGCTCAGATAAGCGTTGATTATGATTTAGCCTCCCTATTAAAGAAGAAACTACACCTGCCGTTTATTGCCCTTGATTTACGAGAGCTGGTAGTTATAAAAAATAAAGAAGGCAAATTAAACGTTGATTCGCTTAAAGTTGCACAGGCGAAAGAAAGAGCGCCGAAGAAGGAAGAAAAACCCGCCGAGATGATGCCTATGCAGATAGATGTGCTTAAGCTTAATATCGGACAGGTTATTTTTAAAGATTTTAGCGCAGGCGGCGAGCCGTCAATACAGGCATTCGAGATCGGGGTTAAGGACAAAACCTACACGAATATTACAAGCGCCCAGCAGCTGGCGGCGCTGGTAATGGTTGAGGCAATGAAAGGCACGACCATAAAAGGCGCCTCAATTTACGGCGCGGCAAGCGTGCTTGGGACGGCATTCTTGCCGGCGGGGGTAGCCGGTATCTTGATAGGCAAGGATAGTTCGCGGAGGGATTTTGACGTTGCCTACGATAAGGCCTATGATGCTGCCGTAGCGGCGATTAAGGAAATGGGTGAATTAGTTTCTGAAAGCAGGGATTCAGGCCTGATAACTGCCCGTGTTCAGGGATGTAAAGCAACTTTAAAAATCGTAAAAATTGGCGAAAAATCATCCGGTATTACGGTTTCCGCGCGTAAAGTAGTTTTACCTAAGCCGGAAATTGCCGCGGGCATAATGCATCAAATTTCGCAAAGATTAAAGAAATAATTATTTGTGCTTTATTCTCTCCCTGGGAAGAATAAACGTTAGAATTTATGGAATACATTTAGAGCTAAATTATGAACAGCGCTAAAATTCTAATCGTGGAAGATGAAAAAGATTTAGCCGATGCCGTTAGTTTCCGGCTGAAAGCATCTGGTTATGCGGTTATTTCTGCCTCTGACGGGCAGGAAGGGTTTGACAAAGCAAAAAAAGAAAATCCCGATTTGATTATTCTGGATTTAATGCTTCCCAAAATGGACGGGTATAAAATTTGCGGGCTACTAAAGAAAGACGTACGTTTTGCAAAAATACCCGTCATTATGTTTACGGCAAAAGCGCAGCAAGAGGATATTCAGCTTGGCGAAGAATTAGGCGCGGATGCCTATATAATTAAACCCTTTGACGCGCAAGTGTTGATTGCTAAAATTGAAGAACTTTTAAAAAAGTCCGCCTGAGATGGATAAAAAAGAAAAAAAGTCGTTAGGCGAGAGCCTTGTAGCCGAAGGTATTCTAACCAAAGAGCAGCTTGCGGCAGCCTGCCAGCAGGAGAAAAACCTCGGCCTTCGCCTTCGAAAGGTGCTGGTGAAGATGGGCTTTATCGATGAAGATGACCTGGTTTCATTTCTCAGCGAAAAATTGAACATATTAAGAATAGAATTGGGTAATTATCTTATAGACCCGAAAATAATTGAATTGGTGCCTGAAGAATTGGCCAGAAAACATGAGCTTATCCCGGTATTGAAAATCGGCAACCGGCTGACCTGTGCAATGGTTGACCCCTGGAACATTTTTGCCTTAGACGAAATACGCGCAAAAACTAATTTTATTGTTGAGCCGGCGGCGGCCACGGAGTCAGAGATACGCAAGGCAATTGATGAGCATTACGGCACTCTCGGGACAATGGAAGATTTGATTAAAACCGTACCGCAGGATAAGTTTAGCGCCTTGACGGAAAAGGAAATAGACATTAAAAAATTACAGGAGATGATTCAAGAGCCGTTGGTAATAAAATTGGTTAATTTGATTATTATCAAGGCGGTCCATGAAAATGCCAGCGATGTGCATATTGAACCGGAAGAAAAAATTCTCAAGACAAAGTTCAGGGTGGACGGCCTGCTGCATGAAGTATCATCGCCTCCGAAACATCTGCAGTCAGCGGTTATTTCGCGTATTAAAGTGCTGGCGGACCTGGATATCGCAGAACGCAGGCTTCCGCAGGACGGAAGATTTCAGATTAAAATGGAAGGCAGGGAGATTGATATCCGTGTTTCCTGCATGCCGACAATATACGGGGAGAATGTTGTTTTGCGCCTTTTAGACACCGCGAGCGCGCTCCTCTCTCTGGAAGAGCTTGGCTTTTCTGAAAAACTATTAATAGAATACCGTAAGCTTATTGATTTTCCCCACGGAATAATTTTAGTTACCGGCCCTACGGGCTGCGGCAAGACCACGACGCTTTACGCCTCGCTTGATAAGATTAACGCCGTGGAAAAAAACATTATAACCATCGAGGATCCCGTGGAATACAGGCTTTCGGGGATCAGGCAGACGCAGGTGAATACGAAAGTAGACCTGAGTTTTGCCAACGGCCTGCGTTCAATTCTCCGGCAGGACCCGGACATAATAATGGTAGGGGAAATAAGGGATTTTGAAACAGCTGAGATAGCGATTCAGGCCGCGCTCACCGGCCACTTGGTATTTTCCACTTTGCATACAAATGACGCGGCCGGGGCAGTAACCCGGCTTATGGATATGGGGGTAGAGCCTTATCTGGCTTCTTCTTCCATTATTGGCGTTTTGGCGCAAAGGCTGGCAAGGAAGATATGCCCCGATTGCAAAGAGCGCTACGACCCGGACGCCGGCGCATTGAAAGACATCGGATTATTCGAAGAAAAAAAAGAAATTAAATTTTACCGCGGTAAAGGGTGCGTCAAATGCATGAATGTAGGTTTTAAAGGGAGAATAGGCATTTTTGAATTGCTGATTCCCGATGAGAAAATACGCAATTTAGCCATAGCGAAATTTCCGCACCAGAAGATAAAAGAGCAGGCGATAGAGTCGGGGATGATTACATTAAGACAGTCCGGCATTGATAAAATAAAAAATGGCCTGACAACCATTGAAGAAGTTTTGCGGCTCACGCGGGATGCCTAATGCCTAAATATAGATACGAAGCAAGGGATGTAAGCGGAAAGTTAGTCAAAGGCACTATGAAAGCTGCCAGTAAAGAGGCGCTTATAGCCAGGCTTCATAGAATGGGATATTTGGCTGTAGGCGCGGATGAGTCTATCGGGGGAATCAAGGTGGTATCGTTATTTGCTGATTTTTACGGCATAAGCGCCGATAGCATGGTCATATTTAATATTCAGCTTGCTAGCATGATTAATTCCGGTATAACTATTCTTGACAGCCTGCGCGCTTTGAGCGAACAGATTGACGATAAAAAATTTAAGGTTATTATAGAAGGCATTGGAAGAAGCGTTGAATCGGGAAGCAGTTTTTCAGAAGCATTGGCTCAAGAGCCGCGCGTATTTTCAAAACTTTTCGTGAATATGGTAAAATCCGGAGAGGCAAGCGGAAAATTAGGCATTGTTTTAGACAGGTTTGCCAAATTTATTGAATACCAGGCGGATTTAAGGCAGAAGATCAAGGGAGCCCTTTTTTATCCGGCCCTGCTTTTAGCCGCCGGCGTTGCCGTAACCCTTCTTATCGTAACCTTTATCATTCCCCAGTTTGTAGATATTTTTTCAAAGAGCGGCATAAAGGTGCCTCTGCCCACGGTAATTCTTTTTAATATCGGAATGGCGATTAAGCGTTTCTGGCATACATTTATTTTATGCGGCATATTGGTTTATTTATTAATTTCTTATTACGGAAATACCGGCGCGGGAAGGTACCGCTTTGACCGGCTAAAATTGCGCCTGCCGTTTATCGGAGCGCTTTATCTCCGGGCCGCGATATCGCGCTTTTCCCGGACGCTTGCCACATTATTGTCAAGCGGTGTTCCTGTCCTCCTGGCATTGGAGATAACTAGGGACGTTGTCGGCAATGAGGCATTAGGGCGGGTTATTGCCAATCTGCGCGAGGCTGTGGAAAAAGGCGAGGGTATGGCCGAGACCTTAAAGGTTGGTAGGGAATTTCCCGCCGATAGTATTCAGATGATTGCTGTGGGAGAACGGACGGGAAATCTGGATGCCATGCTGGATAAAGTTTCCGGTTTGTATGACCTGCGCATAGGATATGCGATAAAAAAACTGACTACTATTTTAGAGCCGGTACTATTGGTGATTATGGGTTGCATGGTTGGTTTTATTATGGCTTCGCTTCTTTTGCCGATTTTTGATATGATACAAATATTAAGGCGGTGAGCCCGGAGACGGCGTGTTTATAGTAAAAAATCATAATATTCAAACAGGAGGGAAGATGAAAAAGGCCTTTACGATAATTGAACTTTTAATAGTAATTGCCGTAATAAGCATCTTAATTGGTATCGCTTTACCGCGGTTTAAAGGCATGCAGGATGAAGGCAACATTGCCAAGGCCAAAGCAGAGCTGCGTACCCTGCAGAGCGCTATAGAAAGTTATTATATGCATAACAATAATGCTTATCCGGCTACCGGCTCCAGCGCCCTCGAAACCGCGCTGGGAAGCGCGGTGCCGAATATTATTGATTTTGTGCCGGCCGACCCGTTTAGTTCAACTGGGGCCGACTATGTCTATGTATTAGGCGGGACAAATAACAAATTCTATGTTGTTTATTCGGTAGGCCCGAGCGGCAACGGGAGCGCTACGATAACCGGCGATGCGGTAGCGGAAACAAACGGCTCAAGCTGTATTTATGTTTCAAACGCCGACCGTGACGCTCAGCCGTAGAGGCATTAATAAAAGACATTAATACATGAGAGGGATTAGCCTGTTAGAAGTTATCATCGTCCTTATTATTTTTACGGTTGGCGTTATCGCGGTCGTGGGAATATTCGGTATTGGTTTGGCCGGCAGCATTGACAGCGAAAATACCATTATTTCCATGAATCTGGCGCAGAAAAGAATGGAAGAGATCAGGAACCTTGATTTTGATACCGGCATAATCAATGAGGCAAAGGCGGCGGTAGCCGGATTTGCCGGTTTCCAAAGGCAGGTAGAAGTGGAGGCCCCGCAAGCCGGGCTTAAGCAAATAACGGTAACGGTATTTTGGAGCTATAAAGGAGCGGAATCGGAAGTTCCGCTCTTGAGCTATATATCAAAAAATTAATGAAGAAGGCGGTTAGTTTAATCGAGCTTTTGATTGTGGTCTTGCTTTTTTCACTGATAGCCGGTATTTCCGGGCTGGTTTTTGCTGTTGGTTTGCGATCGTGGAATTCCGCTCTTAACCGGGCTAAAGTCCGTCAGGATTGCGCCTTAGCCATGGAGCGAATGGTCAGAGAGCTTGCCCAAACCGATAGTGTTGCCAGGGCGCGCGTTGGCGATGTAACCGTAGATGTTGATTTGGATAATAACGGCGCAAATGAGTCATTGGAATTTGACGTGGATAATGCCAATAACCTGACCCGCGATGTGGACGGCGTAACGACGATATTGGCTTCTGGTGTGGGTACTTTTACGTTAAGTTATCTGGATGCCGACAATAATACATTGTCCGCCCCGGTTAACCCGCAGGCAACGAGGGATACCATACGGGTGATTAGCATATTAATGACGGCAAGCCAGGGCGATGAGAGTTTTACCCTTAGCTCAAGCGCTTATTGCCGTAATCAGTAATTGCAGCCGAAAGATTGAAAATGAGGCACGTTAAAAATAAAAAAGGGGCGATACTTATCTTTGTGTTTGCTGTTCTTGTTGTTTTAGTGCTTATTGCCCTGGCTTTTTCTACGATGATTAGCGATGAAATAAAAACTGCACATGCCGGGTTGCTGAACATGCAGGTGTTTTACATTGCCGAAGCAGGGCGGGCAAAGGCCAGGTGGGAGCTGACTGGCGGCGGAGAGGCCGCCGGATACGGAGAAAGCGATATATCCTTCGGCGAAGGCACGTATACTTTTACGACTCTGGATAACGGCGATGGCACTTATACGATTACATCCGACGGTTATATCCCCGATGATACAAACCCGATTGTAAAGCGGCGCCTGACAGAGTCTAACATTCCTACCAGCCTTGA
>PCWA01000081.1 GCA_002796125.1 Candidatus Ghiorseimicrobium undicola | reverse complement strand
CGCTCAACTACGTTACGCCAGAGATGGCCGAATCGGAAGTTGTCTTTTAATTAATGTGTCCGTTAAACACGGGGCAGCGCAATGTGTCCCCCGATTTTTGCCCGATTTTAAGGCTTTACGAGTGATTCGCCTTTCGGAATCTTATTTGAGAAATGATGGACTCTATAGACGGTTTACGTAACACGGTGTGTGTATATAACTCAGTTACAAAACAAATATTTTTATTCTGCATTTAATCTTTCCGAATATCCTTGTAACATCTTATCTGCGATAGTATAATAATTACATATAGTTACGGCATAAACTGTGTGCGAATGCCAATTTTTTCTAGTTCAACGATCGAGAATAAAAGGGAGATATGTATGAATCTAAGCACGCTCCAAGCTTTCCAAATTTGGTGTAACATTTTTATGCTTTCCGGAGTTATTATTACAGCAGCAGCTGGTTTTGGAAACTTTTATTTCGGAAAAAAAATTACTGAACAAAAAGACCAAAAAGTAATAGAAGAAAAAAAAGAATTAAACATAAAAATTGAATCTTTGTTAAAGGGTGGTGATGAATTAAAATTAGAACTCCAACCTTTTAAAGATATTGCAAAAGAAAGATTTCCAAATGAAGATATCCGAAATGCATTGAATAGGCTAAGCGAAGAACTACATAATATTAATAAGCAAACCGAAAAAACAGTATTCGAAATTAAAAATTTTAGCAAAAATAATATGCCTTCAGGGGAATGCGAAACCAAGATACAACTTATGACGAGAGGGGAAAACGTCATACCGCTTTTTAGTATTGCTGTAAAAACACAAAATGAAGCTATTATTAAAACATTTGAAGTGCATGGTCCGACTATTCCCAAAATGTCATATGATCAGGCCACAAAAGATCTTACCGGCATGAGAAAAGAATTTCGAATAATGCCCCCTGGGGATGTAACGGTTACTATTATTACTGATAAAGATCCCGGAAATTTAGATGTTTATATAGACCCATTATTAAGTCAATAAAAAATAAATTTATTGATTTTATGTCAAAACTCATAACCATTTCTTTCTCGGCCTTATTTTTTCTTTGCCTTTTCCTTAATCCCGCCACCGCCGAAGAAATTCTCACTTGGCAGGAGTGCGTAAAGGAAGCGGCGAAGAATCATCCGGATTTGATTTCTGCTGAGGAAAAGGTAAGGCAGTCAGAGGCGGAGAAAAAAATTACTAAAAGTGGGCTTTTTCCGCAGGTGGATGGGGAAGTGAGCGTGTCTACGGCGCGAACAGATTCGGGAACTTCCAGCAGTACCACTGACAGCTATGGCTATGAGGCAAGCGGTACACAGTTGTTGTTTGATGGGTCTAAAACGATAAATGAGGTTAAGTCGGCGGCAGAGGATATTAAAGCGGCAGAGTTTAATTATAAATTTACCTCAAGCACTGTGCGGCTGCGGCTACGAAGTGCCTTTATTAATTTATTACGGGCGCAGGAGCTTTTGCGGCTGACTGAAGAAATCTTTAATATTCGACGCTCAAATTTAGTTTCTATAACCTTGCGTTATGAATCAGGGCTTGAGCATAAGGGTGCCTTGTTAACTGCCGAGGCGAATTTGGCGCAGGCGAGGCTTGAAATCGCCCAAGCCAAGAGAGAGCTTGAGCTTCGCCAGCGTGAGCTTGCCAAGGAAATGGGCCGTGCAGAGGTTAATCCTGTTAAAGTATCCGGTGATTTTAACGTCGTAAATATTGAAAAAGAAAAACCTGATTTTGCCTCTATCATCAAAAATAATCCTTCCTTACTAAAAGCAATTTCCCAGAAAAATTCGGCAGAGTTTGGGCTTAAGTCAAATTACGGGGAATTTTATCCAACGCTATCAGCAAAAGCTGGCGCGGGCAAGAGTGGCGCGCGCTGGGCGCCGGAAAATGACCAGTGGAATATGGGGTTGACGTTATCATATCCTTTGTTTGAAGGGGGCTTGCGTTTTGCCCAGATAAATAAGGCAGAGGCATTCTTAAACCAGCTACGGGCAGATGAGCGAAGTACAAAAGATGGTTTAATGCTTGCCTTGGAAGAGGCATGGCGGGGGTTGCAGGATGCGATAGACAGTGTGGGTGTGCAGAAAAAGTTTCTGGAAGCGGTTGAGGCGCGCGCGACTATTGCCGAGGCGCAATATTCTTTGGGTTTGATTAAGTTTGATGACTGGACGATTATCGAGGATGATTTGGTGCGAAAAAAGAAAAGTTTCTTAGATGCCGAGGCAAACGCGCTTTTAGCCGAGGCAAGTTGGATAGCGGCAAAAGGGGAGGAACTGCTTTATGTTCAAAAATAAAATTATGCTCGTGGTTATTTTAGCTGTTGTAGTCATGGCGGGAGTTTTTCTGTTCCGCGCAAGAAGTAGCAAATCTGCGAATAAAGAGGCAAAGGAAATATCGCCTGCGCGTGGGGCAATTCAGTCGGTGATATCAACTACTGGGACAGTCTTGCCAAAGAACCGGCTTGAGGTAAAGCCGCCGGTGGGTGGCCGGGCTGAAGAGCTTTTGGTAAAAGAGGGCGATAAGATAAAGGTGGGACAGACGCTTGCATGGATAAGTTCAACAGAGCGGGCGGCGCTTTTGGACGCGGCGCGCGGCAAAGGCGAAGAAGAGCTTAAATACTGGCAGGATACGTATAAGGCGATACCGCTGATTTCGCCGATTGACGGCGAGGTGATTGTGGCAAAGACGCAAGCAGGACAGACGATTACGACTGCTGACGCGGTGGTGGTTCTATCTGACCAGCTGATTACACGGGCGCAGGTAGATGAGACGGATATTGGAAAGGTTAAAGAGGGGCAATCTGCCGTAATTACGCTGGATGCCTATCCGGATGTAAAAATCAAAGGGGCAGTTGAGCATATATATTATGAATCAAAGACGGTGAATAACGTAACGATTTATGAAGTTGATGTTACCCCGGATGAAGTGCCGGAATTTTTCCGTTCGGGGATGAACGCGGCAATAGATTTTAAGACCAAGACGAGCGATAATGCCTTGTTACTGCCGCAGGAGGCAGTGCGCCGGGAGAAAGATTCGGCGTGGGTGCTGGTGAAAGAAGCGGGCAGTAAAGAGCCGATAAAGAGCCGGGTGGAATTGGGGATTAGCGATGATAAGAACGTGGAAATTATCTCCGGGTTAAGTGAGGATGATATTGTGGTTGTGGATTCTAAGAAATACGAACTGCCCAAAGGCGATACCGGCACAAATCCTTTTATGCCGTTTAGGCGCCGTCCCGCTAATCAGGGGCGCTAAAGCAAAAAGAGTATGATTGAGTTAAAAAATATCTCTAAAACATACCAGATGGGCAAGGTGGAGGTCAATGCCTTGCAGGGAGTGTCGCTTACGATTAATACCGGCGAGTTTATCGCGATTATGGGGCCGTCGGGTTCGGGCAAGTCTACACTGATGCATGTGATCGGCTTATTGGACAGGCCGGATAGCGGCGAATACCAGCTTTGCGGTAAATCCATGCAGAACTTAAGCGATGAGCAGGCGGCGCTCTTGCGTAACCGGATTATCGGGTTTATCTTTCAGCAGTTTCATCTTCTGCCGCGGATGAATGTTTTGGATAATACTTGCCTGCCGCTGATATATGCCGGTAAGCGCGCGCTGAAAGACAAGGCGCGAGATAAGATTAAGCAGGTGGGGCTTGCCGATCGCATCAAGCACCGGCCGAGTGAGCTCTCTGGAGGGCAGCAGCAGCGCGTGGCAATCGCGCGTTCTTTGGTAAATGAGCCGTTTCTTATTCTTGCTGATGAGCCGACAGGTAATCTTGATTCAAAAAGCAGGGAAGAGATACTTTTAGTGTTAAAAGATTTAAATCAGAAAGGTAAGACGGTTGTTATTGTAACCCATGAAACAGAGGTGGCGGCATATGCTAAGCGCGTCATCACCATGCGCGACGGAAAGATTATCTCGGATAAATATAATGGGAAAAAAGAAGAGGGAAAGGATTTAACGCGGATGGAAGAGGCATGCAATATTGTCTCTGCCGCGCATCATAAAGTCGGGAGGGCAGAATTTAGCGATTTTTTCCGTCAGGCGGCCGCGGCGATGCTTGCGCATAAAGGCAGGTCGTTTCTTTCAATATTGGGAATTTTAATCGGCGTTGCCGCGGTTATCGCCATGCTTGCCTTGGGTACCGGAGCAAAAGAGTCTATTGAAAAGCAGCTGGCTTCCTTGGGGTCAAATCTTTTGGTAGTCAGGCCCGGCTCTATGCGGATGCATGGCGTGGCTATGGAGGCGGGTTCGGTTACCCGGTTTACTTTTAGCGATGTTACGGCAATCAATAGGCTAAGCGATGTGGCGCGTAGGGTCAGCCCTTCGGTAAGCGGCCGGGCGCAGGTGGTCTATGGCAGCCAAAACTGGAATACGCAGGTTGAAGGCGTAGGCACCGAATATGAAACCATGCGTAATTCCACCCCCGCGGTGGGAAGGTTTTTTAGCGAGGAAGAACTGCGCATGCGCGAGAAAGTAGTGCTTCTGGGTACGACTGTGGCGCGCGAGCTTTTTGGCGAGGATAATCCGGTGGGCGAAACAATAAAGATAAACCTGTTGAATTTCCGGGTGATCGGCGTTCTGCCGACAAAAGGGGCAAGCACTTTCCGCGATCAGGACGATACGATACTTATTCCGGTAACTACGGCGATGTTCCGGCTCTTAGGCAAGGAATATATAGACGCGATTTATGTGGAGGTGGCTGAGGCGCAAAAGATGGATGAGGCGCAGGAGAAAATTTCCGATTTGATTGTTAAGCTGCACCGGCTAAAAAAGGACGAAGAGGACACGTTTCAAATTCGCAATATGGCGGATATCCGCTCAACACTTGAGGCAACCACTAAAACAATGTCTATGCTTTTGGGCTGCATTGCCGCGATTTCCCTGTTAGTCGGCGGTATCGGGATTATGAATATTATGCTCGTATCAGTGAGCGAGCGCACCCGGGAAATCGGCCTGCGTAAGGCAATAGGAGCGACGAATAGAGACATAATGATCCAGTTTTTGGTTGAGGCAGTATTAATGGCGTGTATCGGGGGAATATTCGGGATAATTCTCGGCAGCGGGGTTGCTATTTTGATTACAACTTTTGCCGGCTGGGCGGTAAGGATTTCTGCGTCTTCGGTCATTCTAGCCACTGCTTTTTCCGTAATTGTGGGGGTAGTTTTTGGCCTCTGGCCCGCACGGCAAGCCTCGCGCCTAAACCCGATAGAAGCATTAAGATATGAGTAATCTTACCCGTTGTACACCCGTGGGGCGGGCGGATTTTAGGCAGGCGTTAGGGCTGTGGGATTCGGTGGCGATTATCACCGCTATTGTGGTCGGTGTCGGTATATTCCGCACGCCGGCAGAGGTGGCGGGATATTTGTCTCATCCGGCGGTTATTCTTGCGGCATGGTTGTTAGGCGGAATAATCTGCCTTCTGGGTGCTCTTTGTTACGCTGAACTTTCCGCGGCTTTCCCAAAAACAGGGGGCAATTACATCTACCTGCGCCAAGCTTACGGAAAATTACCCGCTTTTTTATTTGCCTGGGCGGAATTTTTCGCCATCCGCACCGGTTCTATCGCCGCGGTCGCCTTTATCGGAGCAGAATACCTCCAGTCATTCTTATCAATCAACGCGTCTTTTATTAAGCCGATGGCGGTTTTCATTGTTTTGTTTCTTTCCTGTATAAACATGTTCGGTTTAAGAGGCGGTAAAAAAGTGCACAATGTTTTTACCGCCTTAAATATTGCCGCACTTATCAGTATAATATTATCAGGATTTATTTTTCGCAGGGGCGATATGTCGCATTTTTTTGCAGGCAGCGTTTCATTAGACGGCAACATTTTGCGGGCGCTGGGTTTGGCATTAATACCGATACTCTGGACATACGGCGGGTGGCATGAAAATACCTTTATGTCCGAGGAAACAAATGCGGCGGCAAAAACAATTCCCCGGGCGTTGATTATAGCAATATTAATTATTACTTTATTGTATCTTGCGGTGAATTTTTTCTACATTTACATGATGCCGGTTAAGGATTTGTCGGCATCCGCCATTATCGGTTCGGATATATTTAATCTTCTTTACGGCCCGGGGGGCAGGAAGATTTTTGAGGCCTTGGTGGTTGCCGCCAGCCTCGGCAGTATCAACGCCATGATAATTACCGGCGCGAGAATCACTTTTGCCGCCTCCGAAGACAGCCCGTTTTTTTCTTCCATCGCCAAATTAAGCTCAAAGCACGGCGTGCCGCAAAGGGCGATAGCAATAAATGCCGCCTGGTGCCTGCTTTTAATAGCGCTCGGGAATTTTAATAAACTGCTGTTTTTTACCGGCATACTGGTTTGGTTATTTTTTGCCGCCGCAGCGGCAGGTATTTTTGTATTACGAAAAAAATCCCCGGGTTTAAACCGTCCGTATAAGGTGCCGGGTTATCCCGCCACACCGGCTGTTTTTGCCTTAATCTGTGCCGCACTTTTTATTAATGCGCTTATTTTTAATCCGCTGCCGTCTATTTTTGGCCTGTTTTTATTGTTAAGCGGCGTGCCTGTATATTTTCTTTCGTGCCTGCGCCAAAGGAGGAAAAATGGTTAGATTTATGTTTTCTGCTTTAGTGATTTTCAGCCTGATCGGCACCGCCGCGCTTCCCGAAGAGGAAATGCACGCCGTTAGAAGGCAGGAGATGGTTAAGGAACAGCTGGCGGCGCGCGGCATAAGCGATAAGGCCGTGTTGGAGGTGATGGCAAAGGTTAAGCGCCATTTATTTGTGCCCGAGTCATTATCCAGGATGGCATATGAGGACCGGCCTTTGCCTATCAGTTACGGCCAGACAATATCCCAACCGTATATCGTCGCTTTTATGACTCAGGCGGCAGGGCTGGGCAGTAACGACCGCGTTCTTGAAATCGGGACCGGTTCCGGATACCAGGCGGCGGTGCTTGCCGAGATAGTAAAAGAGGTTTATACCATAGAAATAGTAAAGCCGCTTGCCGACCGGGCGCGTAACAGGCTCAAAGTGATGGGTTATAATAATATAGAAGTCAGGCATGGCGACGGCTATCAGGGGTGGAAGGAGCAGGCTCCGTTTGATGCCATCATTGTTACCGCCGCTCCCGATGAAATCCCCGAGGAATTAATCAGGCAGTTAAAAACAGGCGGTAGAATGGTTATCCCGGTGGGGTCTTTTTTTCAGGAGCTTTATCGTATCACCAAGACGGATTCGGGGATAAAAAAAGAAAACCTACTGCCGGTGGCGTTTGTTCCGATGATTCATCCGCAGGAGTAATAATTAACATAAAAATTGAATAAAAAAAGAAAAAAGATTATAATACGGGAAATTCTTATTACAGCCGGATTTTTCCTGTTATGGCTTAGTTTTGATTCAGCCCGTATTTTTATTTATGCCTATATCCTGCATTTAGCGATTATGCTGGTTTATTGGGCTTTTAAAAAATGTATAAAGTAGAGATTATTAATGACGGTAATTCGCTTTTTAAGATAATTTCTAAAAACTATGAGTTTACCATAGATACGATGGGAAAGGGTGTCAGTCCGCCGGATGCGCTGTTGGCAAGTTTAGGTAGTTGCGTAGGAGTTTATATCCGTAAATATCTGGCTAATACGGAATTTAAGGACAGCAAATTCTCTATAAGCGTTGCTGCCGAATTTGGCAGCGAAAAGCCGGTTTGTTTTAGAGCTATCGATATAGGCCTTGACCTTAAAGACATAAAGCTTGATGAGCGCAGAAAAGAAGCGTTTATTTCATTTATTAAAAACTGCCCGATACACAACACTTTAAAAAATAATCCTTCCATAGAAATTAAAATCACCCCAAAATAGTTAAGTAATTTTATTGCTTTTTCCTTCAATTTCTGATATAAATAATAAGCGTATGTATCAATTCCGGCGTATATTTTAAGCCCTGATTGATACGGATTACCGTTATTAAGGAGTTGTAATGGATAAAGAAATGATCGCCATAGAAAACGAAATATTGGATAATCTCGTGGGAAAAATAAGCCTGATGCAGGACCATGAAGAGAGAAAAGACGTGATGTTTAGGGTCTTTCTTGATGTCTATAACAGCCCGCGGGGAAAAGCCCTGCTAAAAAAAGTAAGAGGCATCGAGCTGGAAAGTTTTTTTAATGATTTTCTTTCTTACGGCATGATCGAAGAGCTGCTTAACGACCCGCAGGTAGAGGATATAATGATTAATTCCCTCGGCCCTATCTTTATACATAATACCGGCAAAGGGCTTATCCGGTTTGATAAAAAGTTCACCTCTTCCGATGAATTGAACTTATTCATAAGAAAGCTTATTATTTTTTCCGGCAGGACAGACATCAGGAAGATAAATAATGTCGCCCTTTATAATGTCAAAGGCAGGGTTAATATTGTTTTTTCACCTTTTGGGCCTCAGATTACCGTAACGCGCGCCAAAGAAAAACCGTTAAGCGTAATCACTTTGGTAAACAACGGCACTTTATCTTTTGATATCGCGGCCCAGCTCTGGCTTTACGTGGAGGGCCTGGGAGTAAAACCGGCGAATATCATAATTTCCGGCGGCCCCGGCACAGGCAAGACGACGCTGCTCAACGCGTTGTTTAGTTTTATCCCCGAAGAAGACAGGATTGTTATTATTGAGGATACATTAGAATTAAACAGCGATTTGGAACAGAATTGTTCCCGCCTGGAAAGCGATGAAGAAGTAACTACGGCTGATTTGGTAAAAAACAGCTTAAGGATGCGCCCCGATAGGGTGGTGGTCGGGGAGGTAAGAGGTACTGAGGCGGCTGATCTAATGACAGCGATGAATATCGGAAAATACTGCATGGGCACTTTACATGCCTCAACCGCCCGCGAAACAATAATGCGGCTGGAAAACGAACCGATGAATGTCCCAGAGGTCTTAATTAATTTAGTTGATGTTTTTTTGATAATGCGTCGTTTTAACATAGATGGCAAGATAAACAGGGTCGTGGGCGAGATGGTTGAATCTGCCGGGCTTGAGAAAAAAATGGTCCTTCTTTCATCTCTCTGGTCCTTTGATTATCCTACAAAACAGTTTGTGGCGGCGGGAGTGAGCAGTGTTTATCGTGATAGGCTTGCCTTGGTCAGCGGCTTGACGCCAAAGGCGATTATTGAAGAAACGAAGCTAAGATCCGCCGTATTGCAGACGCTGGCAGAGCAGAATATATCTACTATAGGCGCGGTAACCTCTTTCTGCCGTAAATACCATTCTGACAAGGAAGGGGCTTTTAAGGATTTAGGGATTAGCCGCCAGGATTTGTTACTGAAAGCCGGCCAAATAAAATAACCCCGTTATAAAAATCATAAAAATCTCGCGCCCATAGCTTAATTGGATAGAGCATCAGTCTACGGAACTGAGGGTTGGTGGTTCGAATCCACCTGGGCGCAGAAAATCAGAATTTAGAGTCAAGAGAGAATAATTGGGAAAAATTGACGACATATATATGTCAGAGGCGTTTAAACAAGCCGAGAGAGCGTTTGCTGAAGATGAGGTGCCGGTAGGCGCTGTTATTGTCCATCAGCGCAGGATTATCGCCCGCGCCTATAATCAGGTTGAAAAATTAAAAGATCCGACCGCGCATGCTGAAATGATCGCCATCACCCAGGCGGCGAGTTTATTAGGCGGCAAGTGGTTGGTAGGCGCCTCTATCTATGTTACAATTGAGCCTTGTTCGATGTGCGCCGGAGCCCTTGTGCTTGCGCGCGTAAAAGAAATTGTTTACGGCGCGGATGATCTTAAAACCGGGGCATGCGGCTCGGTTATGAATATTGCCGGAACCAATAAATTAAATCATAAAATTAGGGTTAAAAACGGCGTTCTTGGCAAAGAATGCGGTTTCTTATTGACGGAATTCTTTAAGAAGAAGAGAAAATAAATTTTCCCTCGCCTAAGCGCTTGTTTCGACAATTCGGGACTGCGCAGGCTTCGGGACGAATTTTATTTCATAAAGAAGATTTTACTCCGTGCTTAAACGCGATGAATTTTGTTATTTTTTTGCCGACAGCTAAACGCTTCGTAGATTTCTTTGAAATCTACTTGCAGCTGTTCGGCATAAAATTTGCCGCATTAAATTTATAGCAAATTTTAGGAGAGATGCCGGAGCGGTCGAACGGAGTTGCCTGCTAAGCAATTGACCTGGGTAACCGGGTCCCTGGGTTCAAATCCCAGTCTCTCCGCCATTTTTCGCTTTGCGAAAAATGGCGAGATCTCGCCCGCCAGCAAAGCTGGCGAGGCGGATCCGCCATAAGGTGATTATGCATTACCTTTACATTTTACTGAATGAAGCAAAGACAAGGACATACACTGGCGTTGCCGACGATGTTAATAAGCGCTTAGCAGTGCATAATGCTGGCAGGGTTAAAGCGTCACGGCCGTATATACCATATCATATAATTCATACTGAATCGTTCGAAACGCTCAAAGAAGCTCGGCAAAAAGAAAGGTTCTATAAGTCCACAACAGGACGCAGAAGGATAAAAGAAATGTTTTTTAGTCCACAATTAGTGTAATTGTGGACGCGAACCCTAGAGAAGGGGATTAAAGAAGGAAAGAATATGAAATCACGAATAACAGTAATTACATTAGGCGTAGACGATTTAAAGAAATCGCTCAAGTTTTACCGAGACGGTTTGGGCTTCCCGACTGAGGGGATTATCGGCGAAGAGTTTGAATATGGAGCGGTTGTTTTTATTGAATTACAATCTGGATTGAAGCTCGCATTATGGCCGAGAGAAAGTCTGGCTCACGATTTAGGGATTTCACTCCAGTCACCAAGCGCCACAGAGTTTACAATTGGCCATAATGTGAACAGTAAAAAAGAAGTTGACGATGTTATTGAACAGGCGAAACGAGCAGGCGCAAAAATAATCAAACCTGCTATCGATACGTTTTGGGGCGGCTATGCTGGATATTTTCAAGACCCAGACGGCCATTTGTGGGAAGTGGTTTGGAATCCACAGATGAAAGTCCAAGATTAGAATTTGCCGCCAAAGGTAAGGGGATTTTAACGTTTTGACAATATTCCTTTTTTGTATGCTAGGGTAGTGTCGATGGGTTCACCTAGGGATATAAGCGCTCCCATACTACGTTTACGGTAAAGTGGTATAAGTAGTCTTGTTTCAAGGATTTGTAGGGTTCGACTTCCGTCCACGACTACCCGCCAGTTTTTGAAGTGAACCGTCCGTAGAGAAGTAAGGAAAAAATTGCCCACACTAATTGTATACGTCGACCTGAAAGGCCAACTAAAGCGAAAGGAGCGCGTTAATGACACCGCTTGAAATTTTAAACGTCGCTTTAAAGCGGGAAGAAGAGGCGTATGATTTCTATGAAGAAATGATTAAGAAACATAATTCTTCCGCTATTGAGGATATCCTGACAAAGCTTAAGGATTCCGAGTATAAGCATCGCAAGATAATTGAAGATAAAATCTCCGAAATTCGATCGCAGTAGATGAAAAAAGGAAATTTTTTAAGTTTATTTTTTGTGTGTTTTTCGGTTTTGTTTTTGGATAATTTATCGGTATCCGCCGAATGGGAAAAGCCAAAAATTAACCTGATAAATTCTTACCGCTATTTGCTGCGCGAGTCGCACGGTATATATATAAAGCGCGCCCAAGCCGAGTTTAGCTATAGCCGTGGCAGCGATACGTTTTCCCGGATAAAATTTACACCGTTTATAGAGATGCGCAACAATCTCAGCAAAAGCAGAAAACTGGAGCAGAAAGAAACAGGTTTAGAGTTAGGCGCTG
>PCWA01000004.1 GCA_002796125.1 Candidatus Ghiorseimicrobium undicola | reverse complement strand
CCTGCAAATGTGAAAGTTGTGTGTTAAATATATCCTCCGGACACTGTGAAAAAAGATTTAAATACGGCAGCAACCGGGATATACGGTTTATATTTGAACGCATAGGATTTTCCTGTAAAATGAACGAGCTTGAGGCAGCCGTCGGCCTCGGGAATATGGAACTGTATCCGGCTATTTTGAAAAAGAGGCGTCAGAATCTTACCTATATGATAGAAAGGTTCAAGGAGTTTAAGGGCCGCCTGTACACAATAGAAGAAGGGCCAAATGAGCAGATAGGCCCGCACGCCTTTCCCATCATATTGGAAGAAGGCGCGGGATTTGGCAGGGACAAGCTTGTGTATTTTCTTGAAAAACGCGGCATCGAAACCAGGAGCCTGTTTTTATCAATGCCCACGCAGTGCCCGGGGTTTGAATATCTAGGTTATAAACACGGGGAGTTCCCTGAGGCTGAATATATAGGGGATAACGGGTTTCATATAGGCATCCATCAGGGGCTGGGCGAAGAGGAGCTGGATTATACTATCAGGGCCATACGGGACTTTTTGAAACAAAAATAATATAAAGAGAGCCGTTTATGAAGGATGGTTTGGCTGAAAGAAAAAAAATACGCTTGATTTACGCCGGCATTTATGCCCTGGCCGCGGCCATTTTTTTAAAGATGGTATATGCCTGCGCGGCGCAAAGCGTTTTCGAGCAGGACCTACTGTGGTTCGTTGCCACGTTGGCGCGCGTGGTTAAAAATATGCCGTTTTTACAGTTAATCGCGTATTTATTCGGGCCATATCCTCTCTGGTTTGAAATGCCGTCCTTAAAGATTTATACGTTTTGTGTACTGAATGTGTTTGGTCCGCTTCCAAAGTACTTTATTATTATTTCGATCTTTTTTCATTTCTTAAATTCTTTACTTTTGTATTTTTTAGGCAGGCAGTTAAAGCTTGGCGAAAGGATAAGCTTTTTATCCTCGCTTCTATATCTTTCTTTATTTGCCCATTTTCACGCCTATATGTGGCCTATGGCCTTTCAGCATACTTCGGTAATCTTTTTTATCCTGTCAGGGCTCCTTTTATATTTAAAGACAGATGAACTAATAGGTAAACATAGAGAGTATGCCGCCTATTTTATTCTGACGCTGCTTTGCGCTTTTGCGGGGTCTTTTTCAAGGCTTAGCATCTTGATACTGCCGTGTATGGTAATGGCCCATATTTTGTTGTGTTCAAAGGATAGCGCTGAAAGAGCGCGTAAATACGGCATATGGATTCCGTTTTTTTCCATATACCTGATTTTTCCTCTGCTTACTATCGTGATGGGCGATGCGCGATTCAGGGCGCTTGTGAGGCCGCTTAAGGCATATGATATTTCCAGGTATGTCCCCTTTAACCAGATGTATTTTTCATTGTGGTTCTTAATCTTGTGCCTGTCAGGGTTGATTTTTATTTTTCTGTTCAGGTATATTCTGGAGGCGCAGGCTAAAAAGAATTTCCAAAAGTATGTACGCCTTATTTCAATTACGGCCCTGTCGGCATTGGCTATTTTTTTGCTGGCAACAGGCGGGCCTAAGAGGCTGCTTATTCCTTACAACGCGATTGTTCCTTTTGTAGGCATCCTCGCGTCTTTTTTGCATCCTGTGCAGCTGGCCTTGCTTATGGATCCTGCGCGCCCCCTATATTTCATACCGCTTGGGATGGATACCTTTAATGTCCTGCTGGGGGCGCTTATCGTATTTATTTTTATTAAACGTTTCATCAAACCGCAGGCGGTATTGCTGATCACAGCTGTCTGGTATGTTGTTAACCTGGTGTATCTCTATTTATGGAATCCTATTCCGTCCAGGTACCTTATTTATCTCTCTCCGCTTTTTTGTATCGTTTTTGCCGTCACCGCAGACTACTTTTATACGCAGATGACAAAAAGGACAGCGATAAAAAAGATATACAAGGAGCTTTTTATTTCCTGTATAGCCTTATGTTTATGCGCCCCGAACCTCTTTGCGGTTAAATTGGCGCTCCTTAAGGGCAGGATGACGAATACCTTCTTAACATATGATTATATAAGGGCGGCAAATCTTATCAGGGAAGATCTTTCCAAAAAGGGACGGCTGGAACTGTACGATAAACATGGCATACGCATACTGAACGCGCCCCAGATAGCCTTTCCGCGATTTGACAATTTTTCTGTGTCCGATCCGCATAGCGACAATATGCGATTTATTTTTGCGCAGGTTTTTAATGATAGG
>PCWA01000087.1:607-2223 GCA_002796125.1 Candidatus Ghiorseimicrobium undicola | reverse complement strand
AAAAGCAAAAAAAGGCAGCGGCAAAGCTATTATCGCCACAGCCAGAAAGCTTTTAACCATCATTTATAGAACATTAAAAAACAACTGGGTGTTTGAAGATTTTAACAGTTTTAAACTGATGCCTGCTAAAAAAGTTTACCGTTTATCCCCAGCCTAATTGGATGGCTTGGGGCAAACGGTTTGATATTTGAGAGTAGAAAATATTGACTGTTAACATAGGAGATACTATGAATAACCCTGAATAGTGCTACCCCCCTTGCAGTATAAACCTTATACTGTATTGGGGAGTAAAAACCCAACAAAAAAGGGGGTAGCGTATGTATTATGCAGGGTTAGACGTAGCAAGTAAAGAAAGTTTTTTATACGTGCAGGATCGCCGGGGCCGTAAAATAGAAAGCCGCCCATTATTGACAACTAAGCTGGTAATAGAAGAAGCTTTTAAGAGATACGATAGCCGTCAGGCAGAAGTGGCGATAGAAGCAGGCGGCTCAACTCGTTGGATTTATGATACTCTAAAGGGAATAGGAGTGAGAGCATACGTAGTAAATCCAAATAAAGTAAAAGCTATAGCCGAGAGTAAACGTAAAACCGATAAAATAGACGCGAAGCTTTTAAGCGATCTTTTAAGATTAGGGGCACTGCCGCAGGAAGTGATAATGGCTGAAGGCGAAACCCGTCAGTTGCGCGATTTAATACAAGCCAGGCAGAAAGTCATAGACGGTTATACTAACCTTATGAATTACCTGCGTGGTTTATTGCGACAGGAAGGCGTAAATCTACCGGCGCGGGCGTTTTGTGATGGTGAAACGTTTCTAAAGCTTCTAAAGAGTTCCTTGCCGGAACACGTGCGCCAGATAATAGCGCGTTACCATGAGCTCATTGATAAAATGGTTGTAGAAAAGAAAACTCTAGAGTTAAAGATATTACATTATAATAACGAAGATATCGAAATAATGAAAACTTTTCCTGGAGTTGGCGAGATATCATCGCGCACGATAGGGGCAGCAGTGGGATGTATTAAGCGTTTTAAGAAAGCCAAGCAATTAATTGGTTACGCTGGGCTTGCGCCAAGCGTATATTCCAGCGGTGAACGCACGGAATACGGCCATATAACACGAGAGGGTAGAAGCGAAATGCGGCGCGTAGCGGTACAATGTGCCCATGCTCTTTTACGCAGTAAAAGCGTAGAGAGTTTGCCTTTGAGAAAATGGTATGAACGGATAGCAGAGCGCCGCGGTGCACGCACGGCGGTAGTAGCTTTAGCGCGTAAAATGCTTACGATAATGTTTTATATGTTAAGGGATAAGAAACCTTATGACTATAAATTGTTGACGGTTAGCTAAAGCTAAAAGAGCGCACAATATTGAAACAGCCGTCAATAAGATGATTCATTGATAAAAGGATTGAAATCAATGAATGGATGTAGCCCGCATCAAGCCCTTGGTTTTAGAAACCGGCAAGGAGAATGGGCGCGTCCTTCAGCATCAGTATAGTGTGCCGTCTGTAGGGCGAGCACGAATGGGAGGATGGCTGATTTCAATTTTTGTTTTGTAGTTAACGAAGCAACTCTTCGCGTAATTGAAGCGCTGCGAGCCGCTTCGTTAAAGAAGATTTAT
>PCWA01000087.1:0-554 GCA_002796125.1 Candidatus Ghiorseimicrobium undicola | reverse complement strand
AGCAGGAATATTGAAATTAACAATACTTTTTTCATTGATTTTAGCGGTGCCTTTGTTATCCGGATGCTTCGCACTTTTAGCTGGAGGAGCAATCGGATATGAAGTAAGCGCAGATAGCGTCAAGGCAGATTTCGATACTTCTTACGACAGGGCTTATAATGTCAGCCTTGATGTCGCTAAGAGAATGATTGGCACCGTTGATATGTCTGATAAGGCAACGGGATGGATTAAGTCTGAATCGGAAGGCAATAATGTGGCCATCCATATAGTAAAATTGACAGAAGAAACGGTGCAGGTTACTGTATCAGCCAGAAAATATGCTACACCCAGGATTCAGTTTGCAAGAAATATCCTTGCGAAAATAAGCCAAAAATTGGAATAAAGAAAATTTTTTTAAAGAAACTTATTTTGAAAAATAAAATGGCGGAGCCGATGGTTTGGGTAGTAGGGCTAATATTTATTGTTGTAGAAATTGTTTCCATTCGCAAGCAGGTAAGAAGACATTAGGATAATTTGATCAATCATCTTACCTGAGGGAAAAAACAAAAATGGAG
>PCWA01000006.1 GCA_002796125.1 Candidatus Ghiorseimicrobium undicola | reverse complement strand
ACAGCCGTAATGAAGGCAGTCGCCGCCGAGCTTGTTTTCTTTCTCAATAATCAGCGTTTTGGAACCAAGCTGCGCCGACCAAATCGAGGATGTAAGGCCGGCCGCGCCACCGCCGATCACAATCATGTCATAATTAAATTTGCTCATTAATTTCCGCCCTTTCTACATTCCTGAATTTATATCCTTAGCCATGGTCGGCTTAATTCTGAAGGTTCCCTTCAAGCTCTATGGTCATAAATACTTTATCCGCTACGATCGCCTGACCCACGCCGTTAAGCGCGTTAAATGCCAGGCCGAAATCCTTCCGGTTGATCTCTGTTTCCAACACCAATCCTGTTTTATGGACACTCATCTCATTCATTTCAATATCCGCGAAACCACGCCATTCTCCGTTTAGAATTACAATTTTGGTGACGTCTCTGATAGTGAGCTCTCCGACAACGGAAATCTTATCCCCATTTTGCGTGATCTTTGTGCTTCTAAATTTCATGGCGGGAAACTTTTCAACCGAGAAAAAATCATCCGACTTTAAATGCTCATCCCTTTTGGGTTCTGCCGTGTTAATGCTGTTCACATCAACAGCCCCTTCTAAAGAGACTAATTCATTCCCGGAGAAAACAAGTTTCCCGTCAAATTTATCAAATTTTCCTTTAACGTCTGAAATCCCTAAATGCCTGATCTTAAAACCGACATTGGAATGAGCGTTGTCTAAGTTATAGATCTCATTGGCCCAAACGCCTTGGCCTAAAAACGCCAAGGAGAAGACTCCGGCTAAAAATATTATCTTTTTCATCACTCGACTCCTTTAATTTAATTGCGCTCAACATTTAACTAAAACAATTTTTTGGAAAGACTGTGGGGGCAATAGCCCCCACATCTTTCTTGGGGCTTTTAAATAAGACCCTTTCTGCATTTAAGAACCCTTCTTATGAGGGCCCTTTTGCATATCAGAGCCTTTCGATTGCTCCTTTAATTCCTTATACTTTTTTTCCAGCCCGGCTATGTAAGTGTCAGGATCATTGATGAACATTTTTTGTTGATCAAACCCTGGAAAGTGATAAATTTTCCCTTTATATTCAGTAGAAAATTTCGGACTTCCCTTAACATACATCCCGTTTGTGATGCAAACAGGGCAATATCCATCAATAGCGACACTTGCTTTTTCATCCGCCATCGCACTGCCTTTCATTTGATTGCCTTCGGATGCAAATGTATTTGCAACCAGGCTAAGGCTTAAAACACAGGCAAAAACCGTTAAAACAATTCTTAACTTTCTCATGACATCCTCCTATAAATTTAAAGTTGAAATCATTTATCAAATTAATACCATTTATTATGCGTCGCTTTCTCCTCCTTTCTGTTAGTGGAAAAGTTCTGTTTGGGGATAAAACACCTTCCAGGCGAACCAATAAGCCTGAACTGATGGAATCACGTTACCATTGTTGTCTTTCACCACCGCACTTTCATTATTTTTATCGAAATATACTGTAATCTCTTTGTCGGCAATAACATCTTCAACAGCTGCTTTTTCCTTTGTTAACCGCCCAAACGAATACGCCTTTGGCTGACCATTAATGACAACACCCACAACCCACTCCTTAACCGGAAGGCGGTTATCGCGATGGTCAACCGGAAAATAAATTTCGGGAGACTGCCCATATCCAGCATAAGGATTTCTTGAGTAATCCCGGGAATATCCGGTTTTACTGGAAAGAATCAAGGTGTCGGGATACTGTGATCGCCATGCTTCCCATGTCGTATGCCGGGCAGATAAAAGTGCTAATTTTTCTCCGGTCATCGGCCCTGTGACGGCCTCCATCTTGATTTGTGACCAAAGGCTTTCCGTCTGTTTGTCATACATCAAGACATCACTGTTATAAAGCTTTCCGGAAACACCGAACAAACTTCTTATACCCTTGATGTGCGCGTCAAAAACCATCCCTGTGCCGCATAGGGGACAATAACTCACCAAAACATCTTTTCCGCCGACACGATCATTGACAACCTCATGCCAATTGAGAATATTGATCGGATACGCTTTAGCTTCTCCGTTAATGCTTATACCCAAGACTCTGTCTTTGGGACCTAAATATTTTGCGTCATTACCCGAAGTAAATTCGGGATCGGTCAGTGCCGGGATACCATCCTTCGGTGGACCGCCGTCATGGATTTGTTCTGTCGGAATACTGTGTTTTGAATAGTCAAACCCAAACAAAGCCATGAGACAAAATATTGCAACAATTGTATGATAACTCCTGCGGAACATGATTTTTCCTTTTCTTCATTTTGACTTGAAAATTATACGCCTGTGGTTTGTTTTTTCCACTCTTCAGCTTCGAAAGCTTTATCCAGAGGCGTATCAACGATATGATTTGTATAGTTACTTAATGTCTTCATGGTAATACCCAAGATGACTTCCAGCGCCTGGGCTTGTGTATAGCCACTATCAAAGAATCGCCGTAAATCATCTTGAGAGGCATGTCCTCGCGTCTGAACCATTGTTCGCGTAAAATTAACCAGAGCGTTGATCTTTTTGTCTGTAATTTCCGTTCCACTCCTTAACGCATCTACAATCTCGGAGGGCACTTTTGCCATCATACGGGCGACCATAGAATGAGCCGCCACGCAATATTCGCAGCCATTTTCCACACTGACCGTCAATAAAACGATCTGCTGCTCTTGCGGGGTCAGCGATGTCTTTTCCAACAAATTGGAAATACTGATATACGCTTCCAATACCGCCGGTGATCCGGCAAACGCCCCAAAAAGATTGGGTAAAAATCCATATTTCTTTTCCCTATCAGCCAATAACGGCTGAGAGGCTTGAGGCGCATTTTCCTTTGTGTAAATTGTAAATTCTGACATTTTAATCCTCCCAATTAATTTAGTTTTATTTAAGTGCGCCCTGACAGCTTGACCCGGCTCCGGCGGTACAACCGAAACAATGCTTCCCCGTCATGATTTCCCAGTTTTCCAAATCCTTTAATGAAATATCTGCAATCGTAAAGGGACGACCATTCCGCATCTGCATCCCTAACATTTGATTAAAATCACAATCATAGATTTTGCCGTCCCATCCAACGCTTAAGGTGTTAAAACACATCAGTCCTTCCACCGTAGACGGATTGAAGCTGTTGATTAAAAGCTCGACATAGGCTTCATACTGGTTAAACGCTTTGAGATATTTGGCGTACCGTGTGATGGGCATATTCGTGATGGTATATAACTGATTAAAAACAATACCGAAATCGGCGT
>PCWA01000033.1 GCA_002796125.1 Candidatus Ghiorseimicrobium undicola | reverse complement strand
CATACCAATCGTTTAAATCTTCCGCATAAATAATTCCGTCAATACTGCTTTCGCCTGATTCAACGTAAATATTTCCATCAAAATCATGGAATTTGACGGATACTATATGCCCTGTGTCCTCGTTTATTAATTGCATTGCATTTCCCTTTTTGTACTCCCGATGGAGTACATTTGTAATTAAAAAAATATAGGAGCGACTTCTTTATCTAATAATTATTGTACTCCTATTGGAGTACAATGTCAAGTAAAAAAATATCTTTTTTTAATGATTAAATTTCTTTTCTTTTTCCGTATTTACGATAAAGAAACAATAAAAAATCTCCATACTTACCGCCTCTTTTTCCTTTAAATCCATGACGTTCGGCATCTGCAATAATTTCCTCAATTTCCTTCTGTGTCGTTCTTATCTGAAGCCTTCCGTCTTTGATTTCTTTATCATCTTTCATGGGTATATTGTACTCCTTTTGGATTGCATAATCAACATCTTTTTCCACCCTTCCACAATACCCATTTAGAAAAGGGTACAAACAAAAGGCAGAAACACCCCTCAACCGCCCAAAACCCCCCTAATGGCAAACCCCACCCCTGCCGCCACCCCAGGGATTCCGCCCTACAAACCAAAACGATTCAAAAAAAATAGCGCAGCCAACTCAAATGAATTGACTACGCTATTCTTAAGCGAACTGCTTATTCTGCATTGTAGGAAGCAAGAACGATTTCCTGAATCTCCTCACGGGCTTCTTTGGTAAGAGGATAAACCGATGAATACCATTTATCATCTCTCGCCAACGTTTGAGGCATGGAAACGAACAACCCATTTTTGCCGTTGACAATGCGAAGCCCTTTAACCAACAGGACATCATTAACAGCAATGTCAACAAACGCTTTCAACGTATCGTTATTCTCAATTTTGAAGATTCTTTTCACTGTGATTTCTAATGTTTTAACTGTCATGGTAATTCTCCTTTTTTAATAAACATTAAACTGAATTTATTGAAACAAAAACTAATTTACACCTCCTTTCGATTCCTTTTAATCTATAAAGACCGCCGTAAGTCAAGGGCGACAGAGCAGAAGCGGATGCGTGAGTGGATGCGCGTAAGCCATCCCAGCGAACCATCCCAGCGGATGCGTCCCTTGAATCGGTGGTACAATAAAAAAACCGGATCGAAAGTTACCCAAAAATGATATAAATAATTTTTTAACAATAAGCATTATTCAATAATCCGGATAAGTCCCAATCACAATTTTGGGACTCCCTTTGATACAAAAAAAAGACGGGCATGCTGATTAAGCACACCCGTATGAACCGAAAAAAGTAATTAAAAGTGATTAAAAGGAAGAAAAATACAGAAAAATATATTCAAGCAGATATGAATATAAAAAAAGGATTTAATAACGTTTCCCGCCGCCCTTATATTCGATAACATGAATAACTTCATCAAGAGCCTTATTTGCTTCGTCATCTTTACTGACCTGTGCAGTATGACAACTAGCTTTGCCTAAACCGAATCCAGCTCCTAAAAAAAGCAAACCAATTAATGCCCCGATTATAATTTTAGTGTCCCCGAAACCATTATTGAAACGAAACTTTGATGCTTTTTCATTAGCCATAATTTTCCTTCTCTTTTTTAAGTTTATCTTATATCCAAATACTATTTTCTTATACCACACATTCGTTTGGATTTCAAATTTAGCAGGGCGGGCATGCTGATTAAGCACACCCGCCCCGCACTCATTCTATTTAGCAAGCTTAACAATCACCTTTTTAATCCCGTCTAAATCGAACATGGTGGTTTTGTAAACCTCACTTAGAGAATCAACATATAAGATAAGCTTGATAAGCTCAGTTTCGGTTTTAACTAAGTTCCCGATAACCTTTTTAGCCTCATTTTTATAGTCCGAACTCTGCATTTCAGATGCCTTAAACGGAATATCAAAGGCTTTGAGGATAAGCTTGCAGTTATCCATCGAAACCTGAAGGATAAACTTATCGACGAGCTTTCCAATCTCCTCTTTAACGGGCTTCTTGGCAAGGAACGCAAGGGTGACATCTTTAAAAATATTAAGAGTAGAATCAAGCTTTGCCTTAGCCTTCGTGCGCTCTTTTTTCTTCTTCTCTTTTGTTTCTTTCTTTTGCTGAGCGCTCAGTTCAATTTGTTCTGCCCGGTTCTTTTGTGATTTCTTTTCCTGTTTGGCATAAGACTTTTTCTCCCGTTCCTCAAACTCGCCCTTTTTCAATTCGAAGTATTCCTTATCGTAAGTAAAGACCCGCTCCCCGCAGGTTTCATCTTTGACAACAATCCCGATTTTATTGTCCTTCTTCGCTTCCTCGTAAGTGAAAACATCATCAAAGGGAAGTTCAAAGGCAACTTCCTCTAACGCTTCGACCAAACCGTACCAGCTATGCGTAGTCATACAATGGGCGAGTTTAATCTGCACATCTTCCCTTTTAACATTAGAAAGCTCCAAACCCTGATTGACCTTCAAAGTTCCTTCATCAATGAGTTTAAGAACCTCAGGATGAAGAGTAGAGAGTTTTAGCAGGCGTTTAACCTCCGCCACCGACCATCCGTAGCGCTTCGCCAAAATCTGCTCATTAACTTTCTTTTCTACGTTTATAAGATTAGCAATACCGATAATTTTCTCTGAAAGTTTCAATTTATCCTTGAAAAAGTCGGTGGCAATCGGCACTTCTTTCTGTTGCTGCTCATCAAGGTTCCGCTCGATAACCGGAATATCCTTTAAGCCTAATTTTTTACAAGCCATAAACCTGCGCTGTCCGTCAAGAAGGACATATTTACCGTTACCATTTTTGGCAACCGTCAAAGGCTGTAATATTCCGAGTTCTTTAATGCTCCTTGAAAGTTCATCAATCCCGATAAACTGCGTTCGGGGGTTATACTTAATTTCGATGTCATCTAATTGAATAGTCATGATTTCTTCTCCTTTATTTATTAAACATTAATGGTTAAAATGAAAACTAAATGTCACCTCCTCTCTTTACGCGAACGACGCTTCGCCCCAGCGCATTTTCATCACTGAAACTGTAGTAACTCTCACGCCCAAGCACAATGTGATCGAGCAGTTTGATACCGAGAATATCTCCTGCCTCTTTTAAGCGTGTTGTCGCCCTTTGATCTTCAGCTGACGGCTTCGGGCTGCCTGACGGATGATTATGCGCAACAATTAATGAAACAACCCCTTTAATGCAGGCTCGCCGGTATATTTCCATCGGATGGCACGGGCATTGGTTAACAGAGCCTAAATGCACCAGATCAATGTACTTAATATGATTATTGGCTGTTAATCCGATTGACCAGAAATGCTCTTTTTCTCTGTCAATTTCTTCTTCTGACTTTAAAATCTCATTGAGTATTGCGGCAACAGCCTCTGCTGAAACAACCCTCTTTTCTTCCTTTAATTTGATTTCCATGACGATCTCCTTTCGATTCCTTTTAATTGATAAAGACCGCCGTAAGTCAAGGGCGCCAGAGCAGAAGCGGATGCGCGTAAGCCATCCCAGCGGATGCGTCCCTTGAATCGGTGGTACAATAAAAAGAAATGAATCGAAAGAATTACTTGAGAGTGATTAGTTGGGCAGGACGAAAGATAATCCAATAACGATATAATAAATAATTCTTGCAGTGGATATTGCTAAAAAGGCTAAAAAATAGACAATATTCAAAAAGACTGCTAAGCTATTAAAGAAGTCATAAAAATACGGTCAGCAGTAGCAGCTAACGTTTATTGATTGTTTACCATTTAAAAAATACTTACTTTCGATGGATGGAATAAATTTACCAAAAATTCAGAATGCAGATATATTTGAAGATCTTTGTCTATATCTGTATCGGCGAATACTGAACGACGATCAGGCCCAAAAAAATGGTCGCCGAGGTCAAAGACAAAACGGAGTTGATATTTTTGGTATAAAGGATAGAACAGACGGCCAACCTTTACAATGGACTGGAATCCAGTGTAAGGTTAGAGATAATAGTTTAAGCCAATTAGAAATTGAAACAGAAATTGAAAAAGCAAATAAATTCAACCCAAAACTATCAGAATATATTATTGTTACAACTCTGGACAGGGATCAGAATCTTCAAGAAATTATCCGTAAATTAAATGCAAAGAATCATGCCTCTAAAAGTTTTCCCATCGTTCTGCATTTCTGGCAAGATATAGAAGATGAAATAAAAAAGCAGAATAATAGAGATATCCATTACAGATTTTTTAAAGATTATTTCATCACCAGCAAAGAAATCGGAAATACTGTCGGCAAATTGTTAAATCTGTATATCGGTGTTTATGACAAGTACGACACTCAGTATAATATATTAGTCGGAAAAATAATTCATAAAAAAGAACATGGCCGCCAAGACACAGGGATCGGCTACTATACTGATTTATTTTTTATTTTGAATTTAAATAACGGAAAGTTTTCAAAATTCAAAAGTCCCTGTCATTATTCTGACTTTAACGGAACATTTATAACTGCGAGAGACGGCTATATAATAAGTTCGTGGCTGAATAGTTTCAAAAACTTGGATAAATTGATTGATTGCAATAATATATATTACAGCTATTCAATCACACCTAAAGCATTAGAAATTTTCTTAAAAGAAATAACTGATAATGACTAATCAGGCGGGAATACAAAAAGCCATGTGTAAGCAAATATTGAGGCGGGTATCAAGCGGATAAATGTCGGCAGAAAATTTAGTTAAACTTATATCGTGTTTTAATATTTTCACCCTTTTTTATAAGGATTTTATTCTTAACGGCAAAAGCCAAATCTTTCGTCGCTGTCTGCGGAGAAATCCCGCTATGCAGTTCCAGGTAATCCTTCCGCCTGAAATCCTTTTTATTAAAATACTCCATCGCTGTATTTAAGCGAATCTCGACGGACTGCTTAACAGGCTTGATACTTTTTGTAAACTGATCCGTTGCCTGTTTAATCGTTTCAAGCATAAATTCAATAAAAAGTGTCGATTCACCTTGCACAGTGGATTTCCGGATGGCTTCATAATATTCCAGCTGACGGCGTTTAATAATTGTTTCAACGGGAATGTATTCAAATATCTTGGCGTAATCATATAGAATAACCGACTGCCAAAGCCGGCCGATACGTCCATTACCGTCCATAAAGGGATGAATAAACTCAAACTCATAATGAAAAACACTGGATTTAATGATCGGATGAAGATCCTTTTCCTTCTTTAAAAAATTAAAAAGATTACCCATCAGTTCGGGCACCATTTTAAAATCAGGCGCTCGATGAATAACCTCAAACTTATTCCCGACAGCCACGTTTTTATTTCTTAATCTCCCCGCGTCCCTTATAAGATCAGCCATCAGTATTTTATGCGCTTTCAAAAGAGATTCTAAACTGGTCGGTTCATACTCATCTAATAATTCATAAACCTTTAGGGCATTCTTAACTTCTAAAATATCTTTTTTAGGCCCGAGGACTCTTTTATTGTTGATAATATCCGTGACCTGATCAATCGTCAGTGTATTGCCTTCAATCGCTAAACTGGATTGAATAGAAAGTATTTTGGAATGCTTCCTCAATTCCGGTTTCGGCGCCGGTAAGGTTAACCCTTCATATTTACCGATTAAACGGGTGATTTCAGAGCACAGATTATTGATTTTAGGTGTAATTGTAAATGGCGGTTTCATAGTTTATTCCTTTCTTTATGCCATCATTTGTATGGCATAATCCTGATGGCATTTTTAAATATACCATATAATGCGCTTCTAAACAAGTTTAAAATAGAGGCCTTTTAATGAGGTTGCCCAGCTCAATTTACTCATATACTCCTGAAAATAAACACCTTAGAGCCACTCCCGTCAACACTGAAATAGTCACCCATAAACAGATCCCTGGCAAATTTCTCATAATCCATGTAAAACCGTAAATGCTCAGGAATTTCCATTGTTTCCTCTGCCAAGTTCTCTGCAAAGGCTTCTTCACTATCCCATTCTCCTTGAAAAGCCTCCAAAAAACCTTCCTCAGTAGCGTAGTCACCTCCAATGTGTCCGGCATATGCCCCGAACGCCTCTCCATGCTCTTCAATCAATCGGGCATATCTGGCAACATCCTCAATGCTTTCATATTCCGAAATACTCAATCCCTCAAATCCTTCATAATCATGAATAGCCCATTCTTCAGCTATCGGCTCAGTACTGCCTTTAAGCATGTCCTGAATTTCCTCATGGATTTCATCCGCTTCCTGTGCGGCATCAATCCATCTTCCGTAAAGTTTCCCGTTGTTATAAGAAGCTAAACAGGCGACATAAATCCTTATTGTTGATTGTGTAGTTTGCATGACAATCTCCTTTCGATTCTTTTTGATTTCTAATACCCACCGTAAGTCAAGGGCGCCAGAGCAGAAGCGGATGCGTGAGTGGATGCGCTTAAAAGCCATCCCAGCGAACCATCCCAGCGGATGCGTCCCTTGAATCGGTGGTATAATAAGAAAACCTGAATCGAAAGAATTACTTGATAATGATTAATAAGGAAGGAATACGAAACACCTGGTTTAAGCACATATTGAGGCGGGTTTGATACAAAACAGTGTTGGCTAAAGTTTCTAAATTACAGCATTACTCGTCGTGTTTTCCTGAATCTAAGAATTCCAATATTTTCTTTTCCCTCAATTTAGCAGACTTTTTAGCCTCTTCTTTTTTTGCCTTGTTAATTTCGGGGGTGTGATACAGATAAACATATAAGAGCATCTTGATGAGCTTTTCCAACTTCAAAATTCTGTCCGATAACTCTTTTGTACTGTTCATCAATGTATGCTTAGTTTCCTGTATCATGGTATGAAATGTTTTCTGCGCTTTCTTTTTATCCGTATTTTTGACAGTGTCCAACATTTCTTTTTCATCAAGCGTCATTTCAGCGAGAATAAGGCCTGCATCTCTAAGATATTTCCCGACGGTAAGGCTTTGTTCCTCGGCAATCATAGCGATGAGTTTATTCATATCTTGAGTCAATCGCACTGAAACTTTAATGTCTTTTAATTCAGATTTGGTTTCTTTTTTATTCATGAATAACCACCAACGGCTTCAATACAAAGTTAACCGGCACAGAACCAAAATAACGGGAATCCCAGCTATTTAATTTATAGCCGGATAAAAGGTAATACTCACCATCCTTTAAGTAATGCCCTTTACGGTTAAACTGTTTCACTAACCTGCCTTGTGAATCCAGTGACGCAACCGGAAACTCTAAATGCACTTTCCCATTAATGGAAACATATCCATCCTCAACCGACACTAAATCCCCATGAACAGCAAAGACTTTCTTCAAAACAGGCTGAATACCGCTTGGGCAATTTCCTTTCATCAAATAACCACGCTCAAGCCCATGTAAAGCAATCTCCTTCGTTAAACAGGAAGCAACAACGGAACCGATTCCCGGCTTGTCTTTAACCCGTCGGTAAATCCCCATCGGCATACTGTCGCTGCGTATATTAAAAAACAAAGAATACCGGAAAATCAAACCCGATATCGACATACCAATCAGAAGAATAATAAGCGGCCATCTTCTCATATATCTAAGGCATCCCTTGAATCCGAAGATTCCTCAATTTCCTTAATCGTAAATTCAGTGATAACTTTCTGTCCTTCTTTCTCCGGCAATGATGGAACAGTCAACTTTGCGATAGAGGGAATAAATTCTATTCGTTCACTTGTTAAAGGTGCTTTAATTTGTGAACGTTCAAAGAATGTTTTGTCTTCATAATAGAGAATCCTCTTTCCGTATATCGGCGGTAAATTACCGACAAAAACTAATGAATCCGCCGAAGAAAGCCTTAATATTTCATCGGGCGTCGCTAAAGGCCTTTGAACTTCATGGACACCCTGCGAAACATTCTTAAAAGAAATATTCATAAGGCCCCCTGAGAAATTCTTGGCATATTTTATGACGGTGGCAACACCCGACATAGCGGATAGTTCCCGTGCCGTTTCGAGTTTATTGGGAGCATAGGCAATGCGGACATGACAATTCCCCGTAATCGATTCCTCTTTCGAGTAAGCTTTATAAATCTGGCTGATATCCTGAATAATAATTAAAAAGTTTATCCCGTACCCTAACGAGATCGCCATATCCTCCTCGATAAATTCCAGATGCCGAAGCCTCGCGAATTCATCCAGGACGATTAAAAGCCTGTTATTAAATTTGGCACGCCCTGTTTCATCAAACTCCATCTTTTCAAGAAGCCTTGAAGAGATGAGTTTTAATATCATCCGTATCAGAGGCCTTAGACGATCCCTGTCAGATTCAGGGACAACAATATAAAGGCTGACAGGTTTCCGGTAGTTGACTAAATCTGTAATCTGAAAATCGGAACTCGTCGTGTTTTTTGCAATGATCGGGTCACGAAAGAGCGCTAAATAACTTAACGTAGTCGATACGATACCTGAGCGTTCCTCAGGCGCTTTGTTAAGCATTTCACGGGCAACCGAACTAACGGTCGGGTGAGTCTGTGCGGGCTCACCCGACAAAGTATTAATCCAATTATTCTTAAATTCCAGATCATGTTCTGCGTGGAGCATCTCCTCAAGTGTTTCTTCAATTGTCCTATCGGGATCAGTAATAAAATCAATAACACCCCTTAACGATTTATCACGCCCGGAATAAATAATATGAATAATCAATCCGACTAAGAAATTATAAGAGGATTTAACCCAGTGATCAGCCAGTCCTTTCCCGTCAGGATTAACGATCATCCCCGCAATATTCTGAACATCACGCACCTCTTTACTTCCCACGCGCACTTCCCAAAGCGGATTAAAACAGGCTGCCGACCCGTCATCAGAGGTAAAATCAAGCTTTATCGTTGTACTGCCGAGCTTTTCTTTCCTCCATCCGGCGGTCTTTGTCCAGTTCTCGCCTTTCGGGTCATAAACTAAAACACTATGCGGCCACGAAAGTAAATTGGGAACAACTATACTGACCCCCTTCCCCGACTGGGAAGGGGCAAATAACAGTATATTCTTTAACTTCGGCAATCTTAGGTACTTCGTTTTCTTTTTATAACGTACAGCCCCCAAATATAGCCCATCATTATTATCAAGCAATCCGGCATCAGCAATCTCCTTTTCTGTCGCCCAATGCGCACTGCCGTGCACATCGGTTTGATTTTCCTTTGTGCGGGATATAAAACTAATGCCCCAGACACACCCGCAATCCGCTAAAATAGTCATTAACAGGATAAAATATCCCGTATTAAATATTGTTTCATAGTTTGAATAACCCTTTAGAGTCCAGTGCCATTTTAAGAATAAGAATGGATTATAAATACGAAAGAATAACGGCTCTCCTAAAGAAGTATGATAATTAAACTGATGCGCTGTATACTGCGCCGCAAAACTTAAGCCCAAAAATACACCGGTCATTATCAATAAGGCATTAATGATGACAAATAATCCGATCCTCTTTCTCTGCAACTTATATAAAGCCACTTTACTCCCGCCTTTTTATAAGGTTTTTCACATTAAGGTTTTTATCCAAATGCCCTAACGTTCTAAAACGGACAATCCTCTGCTTCATCATGTTAAAATACTGCCTGCCGAAAGTCCGGGTATCCAGATTCATGTCTAAAGCTTTCAGGTTCTTAAGGTAACGCGTAATAAAATAGTGATCGGCTTCTGTAATCTCCTTATTCCATTTAATACGGTCAAGCTTGCCCCAATTGTTAAATTTTAAATAAGTCGTTTCTTTCCCGTTCTTAAAATAAGACTTAACTTCCATATGAATGATATCGTTATTTTTAATCTTTGAAGAGTCACGGTGCAGTATCATTTTCTTTGTCGGGTGAACATAATGTATCTTTCCATCGATACCCTCTAATATAAGATAACGTTTATCATAATTTTCATCATGCAGCCCGAAACCGACAACCCGTCCGGCGATAGACTCTCCCTTCCTCAGAAATGTCCTTACAATGGGTAAATGTTTATCACTGATATTGTTTATATGATTGGCTTTTCTTTTAATGATGTCGTTTGAAATCTGTATCTGACGAAGGCTTTTAAGGAATGTTCCGTCCACCTTCCAGGTTATGCTCCCCGCCTTCTGAATAAATCCTAACCTTTCAAGATATTTAAGCCGTCCGATCACATGAAGCCTTTTTTCCAATTCTATGGAATTTTTAGG
>PCWA01000100.1:2329-2952 GCA_002796125.1 Candidatus Ghiorseimicrobium undicola | reverse complement strand
AATGAACCCATTCTACAAGCTGAGCGACTGTGTTCAAATAAGGGTTATAACTCGGGTGCTTTAAGCCCAGATCTTTGGCCGCCTTTTTAGCTTTGGGATGAAGAAATTCATAATTATTATTAAACCTTGCTAATGCCCCGACGGCATATGATTCATTATTAATGGATGTGAATTTAGCCGTAGAATAATCGCGGATGAATTCTTTTAAAACAGAGAGGTATTTCTGGTCATTTGTGCGGCTTGCGCCGGGATTTACCAAAATATCCCCGTCTAAAAAAGCATATTCTTCTTGGCTAACCAACGATACATACTGGGCTGGCCGGATAAAATCAGGGAATTTCAACTTCTTAAATACATCCACCGTCTTATCATAATCGAGGCGAGAATCAACCATCATCTTCTTTATTTTTAAAAGGTTTTTTTCGCCTGGTAATTTGGTAAGCCCGCCTATAACATAAGTTATCGGATGCACGTGGCGTCCGGCCAAAACATCACTGGTAAAATCAGACATCTTCTTCATGCGTAAGGCCATTTCAATTACTCCGCGGTGAGTTTTTACCAGCGGGAATATACTGTCTACCCCAAGCAGGTCGGGCGCGATCAAGATATAAAAATGCAGCACA
>PCWA01000100.1:0-2315 GCA_002796125.1 Candidatus Ghiorseimicrobium undicola | reverse complement strand
ATGCAGCACATGGCTGTCCAATATTTCGGAATATAAAAGCAGCTTACGCAGGAGCCGCGTTTGGGCGCTGGGCGTAATTTTAAGCGCGGCTTCCGCGGCCTTAATAGAAGCAAGGCTGTGGCCGCAGGCGCAAATACCGCATATACGGCTGGTTAAATGCTGGGCTTCATAAATCGAGCGGCCTACTAGCATGGACTCAAAAAAACGCGGCGACTCAATCACCTCAAAGCGGCATTCGCTAAGCTTGCCGTCTTTTACTTTTGCTATAATATTCCCGTGCCCTTCAACCCGGGTAAGGTACTTTACTTCAATATTTACAGATTTGTTTGCCATATTTTTTCTGGTAGCACCCTGAATACAAAGTAAACTTATCCATTATTTCCCTTATTGTTAAACCGTATTTATCCAAAATATCGCGCTGGGCGTCGCCTGCCGGGTTATCAACTAATCCCCGGCAACCGTAGCAAATATTTCCGTTATTTACACACCATGAATTGCATCCGGCGCGGGTAACCGGGCCCATGCAATTTTGTTCTTTTTGATACATACACACATTTTCATTAATCTTGCATTCCACACAGACAGGATAATTAGGCATATTATATTTTTTGCCAAAAAGCGCGCACTTAAACACCTCAACTACTTCCGGTAAATAAACAGGACAGCCATGAATATAGTAATCAACCTTAATCACCTCATCTATCGGTTTTACGGCTATCGTCTTAAATTTATCGTGCTTTTCTCCATAGACTCTCTTGAGCGCCGTATCAAGGGAATGAGTATTCTTTATGGCGTTAACGCCGCCGATAGTCGCGCAGGCGCCAAGCGCGATAACAACTTTCGCCTGTTTTCGTATAGCAGTAATCCGCGCTATATCGTGCTCGGTTGAAACCGCCCCTTCCACGACAGCGGCCGCGTAATCATCCGATGGATTACTCATTGCTTCCCGGAAATTAACTATATCAACATGCTCCAGGACATCCAACAGCGCGGTATTAAGGTTTACTATCTGCAGCTGGCAGCCTTCACAATCGGTAAAGTCAAAAAAAGCTATCTTCAGCTTTTTTTTCACAATGCCTCCTCAAGCCCTTTAATATCCCTGTAGCGGAAAACAGGCCCATTCTGACAGACATATATCCCATTTATCTGGCAATGGCCGCATTTACCAAGGCCGCATTTCATCCTGCGCTCCAGGGAAACAATTATCTGACGGTCAGGAATACTTTTCTTAAGTAATTCTTTGATAACGAACTTATACATTATCGGCGGGCCAACCACAATCGCATAGGTACGCATAGGATTTAAAGTAACGCCCGGTATAAGTTCAGTAATTAACCCTATATTGCCTTTCCAGTCAGGGTCTGCCTTATCCACCGTGCAGCGGAATAGAATATCCAAATGCCTGCCCCATTGGCTTACTTCATCATTAAAAAGCATCTCTTTAGGGCTCTTACAGCCAAGCAATATCTGCACATCGCCGAAATCCTTCCTGTGATACATAATATACCGGATAAGCCCCCTTAACGGCACAATACCTAACCCGCCGGCAACAATTAAAATATCGTTTCCGAAAAAGTTATCTATCGGGAAACCTTTGCCAAACGCTCCCCTGACTCCCACCACATCGCCTTTTTTTAAATTATGCAAGGCACTGGTCAAAGAACCGGCGTTACGCACAGTTATTTCAAAATAGCCCTTATCTGTAGGAGAAGAACATATGGAAATCGGGGCCTCCCCTACGCCAAATATGGAAATCTCAGCGAACTGGCCGGGTGTGTATTTAAATTCGACGTCTTCCGGCAACTTAAGCCTGAACAGCTTTTCCAGCGGAGTATAATCCTTAATTAAAACTATTTCCGCAGGATGCGCCCGATAAGGGGAAACTGAAATTATCTCTTTAGATTCCGACTGAAACATTTCTGTATTCTCCAATTAAATCGTTAACGGTTTCTATTAAATTTATTTCCGCCATGCATGTGCGGCTGCACCTGCCGCAGCCGGTGCAAAAATAGCGGTTAAACTTATCTACCGGATATTTAAATTTCCGGTAATACCTGTGGCGCTGGCGCGCATCGCGCCCGGGCCGAAAATCTTCTCCACCGGAAACTCTGGCAAAATCGTCCATCTGGCAGGAATTCCAAATCCGGTAACGCAGGCCGTCGTTTAAGTTAAAATCCAGCTCATCAAGGACATCAAAACAATAACAGGTAGGGCAAACTGCCGTGCAATTACCACAGCCGACACATCTCTTGCCCACATCTTTCCAGACATCGCTTTTATAAAGTTTTGAAAATGCCGTATAAACCTCAGTAAGG
>PCWA01000036.1 GCA_002796125.1 Candidatus Ghiorseimicrobium undicola | reverse complement strand
CGGAGACCTTCGGCCACCGCGGGGGTGTCTAAAGCTAATTTACACACAATTGAGTATACTACCCTTAAAGCCTAAATTATTTTGCTTTTTTGGTTTTAGTGATATAATATCTCTTAATACGGAATTTGATTCCCTATTCGCTGGATTAAGGAGGCGGAATTGCCCATATTTATAATCATGCTGATAACATTGGCTGTCGGAGTATTTGTTTGTAAAGGCCACGGGAAAAGCTGTTGTAAGAAATAATACCGAAAATACGGAGGTTTTATGAAAATAAGCAGGTTTTTTCTTTTATTCCTTTCTATGCTGGTTTTTGTTTCTTATTCGTATGCTGCCGGCGTAGGGAACCCGATTAAGCCGTTGGGCAATATGAAGTTTGCTGTGGCAGGGGAAGCTAATTTTAATTATGGCCGGGATATGGATGCTAACGGTGAAAGTACTTCCGGAAACAGCGTAAACAGCCTGGAGCTGGCGGAAATCAGCCAGGGGTATGTTAAATTAATTTTGGGCCTGAGTGATTTTGCCAATATCTTTGCCAAGGTTGGCACGGCGAAAATAAACGGCCTGGATATAAAATTTTTCAGCGGAGAAGGTATTACTATTGAATCCGGCGGCGACTTTTTATACGGTTTCGGGGGCAGTTTATTTTACCGGCTCAGCCGCGAAGAAATGTACTTTATGGATAAATACCTAAATTGGTATAGTGATTTTGATTTCTTTGCCGGTTTAAATTTGGATGCTTCATTTTTTAATCCTGATGCCGATGAAATGACTGTCGCGGGAGAAAGTGCCGCGAATGTTTCAGGCGAACTTAAGACGCGCGAATTTCAGGTTTCTATATTCAGCGGCATTGAATTTCATGTGGATGAAAACCTCTCTATTGTTCCCTATGTCAACGCTTTCTGGAACGGTTTAAGCCTGGATACCGATGGCGTGCGTTATGATTTTGACATATTAAATTTTGATACTAACGCGCAAGATGAATTTGGGGCCGGGGTGGGCCTGGAGGTGAATTTGTCGGAGAACATAAGTTTTAATATCGAGGGAAGATTTCTCGGCGGTAATTCAGTTAGTTTTGGAGCAACCGGTAAATTTTAGAAAAAATAACGGGACATTGAAGTGTCAGGAGGTGAACTGAAATGAAAAAAATATTAACTATTTTACCGTTTCTTGCATTGGCAGGGTGCGTAAGTTTTGTCGGTTTCCGGCAGCCGTTTTTTTCGGAGAACATTTCCAGGCTTTCAGAAGGCATGGCAAAAAACGAGGTTTTAAAACTGATGAGTGAGCGGCCTGAAGGCACAAAGCTTAAGTGGATATCGCCCATTCCGTTAAAAGACGAAACACTCTCAGGAGAAGATGCCGCGATAGAAATCCTATATTATTATACCGGCACGGAAAGCTGGGACGGCGTGATTACCAGCGATAAAATGACTCCGCTTGTTTTTGAAAAAGAAAAACTTATTGGCTGGGGATGGGATTTTTTAAACAGCATAAAGGAAGAATACGGGATAAAAGGAAAATAGCTTTTACTAAACCGTAAAACATGCATGGATGAGCGGCGCCAATATGTCAGGATAAATAAATCGGTAGAGGTAACCTATCAGGTCATAAAAAGCTTTCTTAAGAGCGGCACGCGCAGTGCGGACCTTTCACTGGCTGGTATACGCCTGCCGGTTATGCAGCGGCTTGGCGTCGGTACGATGCTGAAGATGGAAATACGTTTTACCGGGCTTAGCGAGCCGGTCAAAATCACCGGGCAGGTCGCCTGGCTTGCGGAGACTGAAGGAGGGGAGTTTCCTTTTGAGATCGGGGTAAAATTCGGCTTTATTTCCCTTCAGGATTTAGATACGTTAAAGCAAATGATAAATAAGGCCGATGATAATCCGGATAATTTGCGTTTTTTAGACTGATAAAATCGAGCCCTCCTACGTGAATACGGATAAGTAAATTAATCAAAAATCTTCCTTTACAGGCCATATTAAATCTGTTATTATTTAAATCTAATTTTAGGTTGTAGGGCCCATAGCTCAGCCCGCCTGTCAAAAGTAAAAAATTTTGACAGGCGAGGTCTCGCCGTAGCGAACAAAGTTCGCGTAGGCGGATCGGTTATAGCTTTTGGCTATGGGTATAGCGAGTTAAAAATTAGGGCCCATAGCTCAGTCGGTTAGAGCAGTTGACTCATAATCAATTGGTCCGGGGTTCGAGTCCCTGTGGGCCCATCAAATTTTGCTGTGCAAAATTTGATAGAGCAATCGAAAATAGATTTGGGCGCATAGCTCAGCCCGCCTCAGCAAACTAAATTTGCTGAGGCGAGGTCTCGCCGTAGCGAGCAAAGCGAGCGTAGGCGGATCGGTTAAA
>PCWA01000107.1 GCA_002796125.1 Candidatus Ghiorseimicrobium undicola | reverse complement strand
TCTCCTTGCATATCCCGCGGCTTATCCACGCCGAATAAGCCTAAAACCGTAGGCGCTATATCAATAATAGAGGGCTCGCCTGCCTTAATTTTACGGTTGGCGAATATAACACCTTTTACCAAACCGGGGTCAACCAGATGGTCTCCACTCCATTTTTTTTTATTTATTTCGATAAGCGCCTCAGGCGCGGCCCCCAGCGCCGTCTGCCAGGAAGCCCGGTACCCGCGCCTAAATCCGATAAATAAATCCGGCCCCTCCGCCGCATAGGGCCCTGAGAATATATCTTCGTTAAAATATGCGTCTTTTACGATGGGTTCTCCGGCCTCTTCATCGCGCCAGTCTTTTAATTTATCCTTAATGCGCCTTTTTAACGCCTGCGCCTCAACACCATCAACTATACCGTATTTTTCCCTGCCTGAAAGGTTAAGATAAATACCCCCGAACCCCAACGCGTAAGCAGAGGTCTTAGCCCAATCAACATCCTCAAAAAACTCTTTTCCCTCTTTTCTGCCGTTTTTTAAAGCGAGGAAACCATTATCCCTTAACCAGCTATTGACGTGCGCGGATTTGTAAAAAGGGCCGAAGCCATGGTCAGAAAGCACAACCAGCACGGTATCGCTATCTATACGGGCCAAAACCTCCCCTAAAATCAAATCAATTTTCTCGTAATAATTAAATATGGCTTCTTTATAAGGCGAATCCGATTCATACAGGAGGTGCTTTTCGTCCATGTAGCGCCAGAACATGTGCTGCAGCGCGTCCAGCGTATCAAAGTAAAAAAAGAACAGTCCGCTTTTGTAATTTTCCAATTGATTGAATAAAATCTTTTTTCTTTCATTGAATACCTCATCCGCAAGCTCAAGAAACTCTTCATCACTCAGCCTGTCTTCGCTTAATGCCCATGTATCATGCGGCATGCCTTGCGTATAAAACAGGCCGTTCTTATCGGCCAATTCGCCGGCAAAATCATGGGGGGAAGAAATAGAAAAAAGCGGGCTGCGCGGGTCAAAATTTACCGGGCTCATATATAATTTAAAATCCGGGGCAACGCTTTTCAAATAAAACCTGGCTATTCCGCTTGCTTTTTTGAACAGCCCCAAATCAAAGGATAGTTTCTGCCAGCCGCTCCATTCTTTTTCTTTAAGTATAATACTGGTATTTTGAAAATCAATCGATGCCTCTCTGGCCGCTGGATTTAAAACAATTTTTAAGCCGGCCTCCGTTTCTTTAAGGCGATTATTACGCATGATTTTCGGCCCGTAGATATTGCTCAAAATAACACCTTTTTCCGGCTCAACATGAATTATCCTGCCGCGGCTGTCTTTATCTTCGGCCTTTAAAGGCAGGCTGGTATAATAAGAAAATTTACCGCTCAAACCTAAGAGATCAGGGACACCCATGCCGCTGATCATTTTTCCCGGGATTTTTTCGGCAGGAAAAGTATTGGGGCAAAAATATACGTATGAGGGTATTTTGTTTTTGCCAAGAATGCTCCAAAAACTCTCTCCTTTAACCCTATTCGCTACTTTCGGCGCTATGCTGCCTGAAGATATATCGTTTAAACTTAAATAAAGAGAATACTTTTCAGGATCACGCATAACAAAATCAAATATACCGTGTCCACCCGGGTTTAAGCCCGTAAAAAAACTAGACCAGGCAACCGCTGACTCGGCAGGATTAGATGTCGAAAGCAAGGAAAAACTCCCTTTTTCTTTAAGACGGGCGAAATTGGGCAGCCGTCCCTCGCCGATAAGCTGCTCAGTTATAGCCGGATCCATGGCGTCTATGCCCAATATAATTACCTTTTTCATAGTTTTTTGTTTATACATGTTTACAGCCGTGATTATACCCAAAGAAAGCAGAATAAAAAAAACGCCAAAAATGATACAGGGATTTTTTTTTATCCTTTTTAAAAAAAACTTTATGGGTATGAGAAAAAGCGCGAAAAAAAACAACAGCCATCCCCAGAAAAAAGAAGTATTCTGTAAAAATACAAAACCTGAGCCGGGGTCAACATAAGCGAATGCTTCATTCATTTTATTTTAGCTGCCTTTAGCATTACCCCAATAAACCTCTAGAAAACGCGGCAATTTAAAACCTTTTACCCTCTTGAGTATTCTTCCGTTTTTGGAAAATTTAATGATTTCCGTGCCGTAAAAATCCGCGGCCCAGAATGACCCGTCATACGGGCTTATCACGGAAATATCCTGTAAATTCAAAAACCCGCCTACGCGCCTTATTACTTTCCTGCCGTCGGCGGATATCTGCACAAGCCCTTCCCGCGTCGTCACCCAACAAGTACTGTCTATTGGGCTAACCGATAATTCAAAAGGGACCTCAAGCCCGCTTACTACTCCCAATATTTTAGCGCCATCCGGGGATACCTTCAACACTCTGCCATCCCTGATATTATTTAACCAGCAGGAGCCGTCGGGAGCTATAGCTACATGCCCTCCAACGCCTATCCCTCTATTTTCAGCGAGAAGCTGTCCCTGCTTATCAAATTTTAGCAGCCTGCGCGCGGCTGTCAGCCAAACAGATGAATCAACAGGGCTGACTTCCACGTCATGAGCGGATTCATAATTTATATCCATACCCTTGTAATCCGAGTGGCAGCCATCTGTTTTCTTAAGACAACCCATGCCTTCCAAGTCTTTAATCGGAGAAAGGTCTTTAATTCTAAATAGCTCCTCACCGGACGATGAGATTTTTACCAGCTCCCCTATCATGCGGTCAACAGCGTAATAAGAGCCGTCATCGGGGTCAACTCCGGCATCTCCCAAGACAATAAAGCCGCTCAGCCTGAATAATTCCTCGCCTTCGGATGAAAGCTTGGCTATCTGATGATTAAAGCTTTCAGCCATATCATTAACCCAGACAGAACCGTCTCTTTGGTCAATTCTTACATCAACAGGCCTCTTAAAATTATCAAGCTTAATTATTTTTTTCTCTCCTTCCGAAGTCACCCTTATTAATTTTGCCTCCGGCCTGTCGGTAACCCAGATAACTTCATTTTTTATTTTATTTACCACTACCAAACGCGGCCATTTAAAACCGCCTATGCGCTGCAGAATTTCGCCTTCGGTATTTAGTTTTATTATTTCACCGGCTCCCCAATTACCCAGCCAAAAAGTTTTATCTTCCAAATCAACAGGCGATAGCCCGCGGCAGCGGTCGAAACCGCTTACTTTCTTTAATATTTTTCCCTCAGATGAAATTTTTGTAATCTCTCCCCTCTCCAAATCCGAGACCCAGTAACTGTCATCCAAAGGGTTTACCGCCGCCATGTAAGTAACGCCGAATCCGGGAATTTTCCATAAAACCTTTGTTCCGTTTGCGGCGATTTTAACGACAGAATGCTTACGCCCGCATGTCACAACGCATGAGCCGTCATTGGGATTAATGCAAAGATGCTTCGGTTGGAGATATCCGCGCTTTATCCTGCTTAAAATTTTTCCTTCATGCGAAATACGCGCGACCGTGCCGCCTTTTTCATCGGCTATCCAGATTGAGCGGTCATAAGGGCTGATGGCTATATCATGCGGGTTGGTAAAACCGGCAACGCGAAACAGCTCTTTTTTCTCCCTTAAGGAGTATTTGATAATTTCGCCGTTCAAAGAATCGGCAATCCAAAGCATGCGATGCTCATCACATATCACAAGATGATATGGATGGCCGATGCCTTCCAGAACATCCATTTTTTCCCCGTCTTTTGAAAAATGCGCTACCCGGTGATTTGCCGTATCCGTCAGCCAAATACTCTCATCGGTTTTGTCTATATCCAGAAAGGTCGGGACATTAAAACCGCCTACGCGCAATAATTCCTTCTTGCCGTCAGGCGTAAACTTTCTGATTTCATTTGCCTCTCTGTGCTGATCAACCACCCAAAGGTAGCCTTCGGATGCCTGGGCATAACCGCATAGGCAAATAAAAAACAGGGCCGCAAAGATCTTTTTACTGGTTTTATTATTGGCCATTACCGATTAAGTGCAAAAGTAGTGCTGCCTCATCTTTCCCGTCAATACCCAATAAACGGCTGTATACATCATCATCAAAAGAAGCGGTAGCAAAAGAATTCAGGCCTAAAGCTCCGCATGCCAGGTGTATATTCTGGGATATCGCCCCTGCCGCCATATACATATAACGCCAGCTTCTTGCGTCATAAACCCAGCTGAACCGGCCGGGTATCCCGGTTAGTATGATAAGCGCGGAACAATTTTTTAAAACTTCAGGGCCAAAACAGCAATTGGGTATTTCAATATGGCCGGCATTTATCAATTCTAATGAATGCTTTAAAAAAGAGTAGTGGTAAAGCCCCTGCTCCAGGCCGGATACATTAGACGCTAACACATATATTTCCACAGGGTGCATAAAGCTGAAAGAATCCGTCTGCGGCAGGGGCACGGGGGCGGTCCTTACATCGCGGCCGGAGCCCTCTTTTACTATACCGTCTGCCGAGAATAATATACGGGAAAGCTGATTAAGAGTTATTGATTCTCCTGAAAAATCAGGCAGCGGAAAAATATTTTTTGTAAAGATGCCGGCAACGCTATCTTCAGTTTCCAATTCAGGCAATTTTATCTCCTTTGCCGAACGGTAACTTTTATATGGGGCTTGCGGCGGATAGTCAATTAATTCAGAGGCGGTCTTGGCAACTGTGCCCCAGGCCATTTTTGTTTTCTCATGGAATTCCCTGCCGATCTCAGGGTCCCTGCGTTTAAACCTACCGGTAAAGCCTTTTTTATCCGCGCAGGAGGCAACGCAAAGCGAAAACAGAAGAATAAATGATATATATTTATATATTTTAAACATATACGCAATAATAAGTAAATATCCGCTAAAAGATATTATAACCCAAGCTTAATATTAAACAATCAGTAATTATAATTTACTTTATTATCCCAAGCGGGGGCGGCGGCACTGCCGGGAATTTCTTTGGCATCTATTATATTTTTGGTATCGAGCAGCGCGTTGGTTAAATAAAATCTATTGAGTTTAATCCTCCCTCTTGAGAACTCCGGAACATTATAGGCGCTGGTAAAGCTTTCATAAAAATACGGCTCGCGCTGCGGAAGAACAAACGGCTTAAAAACACGCCCCTCTTCATCTATATAACTAAAATATGCCCTCGTGAAGACGCCGCCATCCCGCTTGCTGGCAAAAACAAACCACCGGCTGTTAGAAGACCAGGAATGATATGAATCGGCGTTCTCGCTGTTTATTTCAAGCCTCTTATAGCTATTATCCTTTAAATCCATTAAGTATAAATCGGTCTTCGCGCGCAAGATAGAAAAAGACGACCTGTCCGTCATACAGAAAAGAAGAAACCTGCCGTCCGGAGAAACCTTGGGAAATGTTACGCCCATATCCGTTTCAGCCGAAGATATAAGCGTTTCAGCATTACCCCAAGTATTTGATTCGGCATTATAAGATACGCGCATCAAATCATACTTTATTTTTTTATATTCCTTGACTGAGCTCACCTTTGGCGCGCTCAAAAAATAAAGATGCCTACCGTCGCCAGACCAGGCAGGCTGAGTTTCAATCCGCCCATCCCGGCAAGCCCCGGGAACTGTTAAAATAGAGTTTTCCTTAAGATTAAGTAAAGCGATATCGCCATCCAAATCACCGTATTCAAGCACTTCTTCGGGCACCATCCCGGCAAAACGGTTGAAAACCTTGTAAGACATATTCATTGTTAAAGCCACTTTTTCTCCATCCGGATGCCAGGAAAGATAGGCCGAACCCGGCTTGCGCGACATGGGGGCTATCAAGGAAACTCTGCCGCCCTCATTAACTGCCATATAATTGCGCCTGTCATACCTAACCTGGATTATGAATTTATCCGTATCGTTATGGAGGAATGAATGACAGTTAAAACACGCCCCATTAGTAAACTTCGAGTCTAAAATAACCCTTTTAGCGTAATTTTCAAGGTTGCGCTCGCATATTTTCATCTTTATTTTCCGGTAAAACTGCGGCCGTATTTCCCTATAGAATAAAAAACTGTCTATTTCTTCTTTGGCTATCTTATTGATTAAAGGGCTGTATTTAACCCAGCCGTTTTCTTTTTTTACAGAAACCTCAAAATAGAGTTCATTACCCTTGTTTTCCGTAAGCAGCCGCCTCCATCTGCTAATGGGTATTTTTACTCCGGGATTACGGCTGCGGATAACTATTCCCTTACCCTTTTTAGAGAATACCTTCACATAATAACGCGCGCCATTTTCGTTTATATAAAAATTCAAGGGCGCGATATTGGGCGGTATAACGGTATCCGCATAATCCGGATAAATCACCGGCTTTTCTGTTATTTTTATATAATAGCGGAAGCTATAAAAGACATTTCGTTCAACGAAAAAATAAGCGAATGCCGACAAGGCAACAAACAGCATCCCTGCAAAAATATATTTATTATATTTGAGAATATTTTTCATTTTTATCAAGTCTTAGTTTTAAATAATAGATAAAATAACTGCCGGGGTGCTTATCCTTTAATTCATTGAGCGTATCAATATCGCTGAATTTATATTTACGGTATGTTTCATAAAAATAACGGTATTTATCTGCCAACGCCTTATCCATCTTTTCTGGTAGTTTCTGCGGCATGGCATTGCCCTTAATCATATTTATAAGTACTGCCTCCTGATAATTATGCGGGATGCCGGGGTAGGCAAAACAGCTAAGCCTTGGCAAATTCTCTTCCACTTTCTGCGTCTGGCCGGTGAGGAGATAATAACTCATCAGGTATTCAAACGCCATTTTATTATGCTTATTTTTCTCCAGCAGCCTATTAAACACGCCCTCGTAATCAAATTGCGCATCGTTTGTCAGCCGTATAAGCAATTCTTCATCTTCACGAAAATCGCTGTCAATCATCACTTTTCTTATGCGCGATAAACTTTCCTCTTGGCCTAATGCGGATTTATCATCAAGAAGCTTTAAATATTTCTCAGCCCAGCTTCTTTGATGAATAGTTTTCTTAAGGCGCATCAATAAAGGCCTTGCCGCCCTGAAATTTTCCTTAAGAATGTAAATCAAAACAAGCTGTTTGTCCGCGCATACTGGATCATCACCCGACTCTTTTGCCCAATAGCTCATAAGCTCGGCATGATTTACCAGGCCAAGATCAAGGTAGGCTTGAGCTATCAAGCAGGGGTCTAAAACAGCTATCCGGGGATTCGTCGGCCGCGGCGGAGGAATATTGTAGGCTAAATAAGCGGGGTATTTAAATTCTTCGTAAGGAAGCCTTCCGCTGTAAAAAAGGGCGTTAAAAACTTTCGTATAAAGCGATGGGTCTTTTTGATATTGCTTTTCAGGTAATTTTTCAGCTTCAGCCAATAATTCATTCCACATCCGCCGCTGCGAAAAATAATTAATCTTTCGCAATGCCTTTGCGCTTGCGTCAAAGAAGAAAAAGCATAATATTGCCGCCGTAAAAAATAATAAAAAAACAACTTTCCAGGGATTCAGTTTAAGATTCAAGGTAAAATTATTTGTTACAACGGAAGGCTACTGCTTCTATCTCAACCAGCAAATCATCGCGGCATAATTCGGCCTGCACGCATACCGAAGCGCCCATATCTTTACGGCTTACCTTATTCTGCCTGAAAAAATCATCGCGCGCTTTATTGAAAAGACTATAATGCTTTTTAATATCTTTTAAATAAATCTTCCACTTTATTACGTCCGCCACCTTAAAACCCCTGCTGGCTAAAATATTCTTGATGTTTTTGTACGTCTGTTTTGCCTGCCGTAAAAAATCTCCTTTATGCATCGTCTGGCGCCTGGGGCCGACGCTGGCAGTACCGGAGATAATTAAAAAACTATAAGAGCCAAATTCTACAAGCACGGCCCTGTTAAAGCCTGCCTTGGGAGACGGCAAGGAGATCAAATTAACCGCTGTTTTTTTCATGGCATTATTTTTTGAATATAGATACCAGATATGGCTTTTTGAATCCGCCGATACGTTCAATTACCTCTCCGCTGGCGTTTAATTTCAAAATCTCGCCGCCGGTGCCATCCGCCATCCAAAAGGTACGGTCCCGGGGATCTATATCAGATAAACCGTAAGAGCTTTTAAAAATCGTTAAGCGTTTAATAATTTCCCCTTTGCGTGAAATCTTTACGAGAGTGCCTTCGTTTAAAACGGAAACCCAGCATGAGCCGTCATATGTATCTATCGTAAATTGAAAAGGTTTGCCAAATCCGCTCGCCTTACCTTCAATACGGCGGCCATCGGCAGAAATCCGCGCCACGGACAGGTCCTCCCGGTCGCTGACCCAGCATGAGCCGTCATTTCCGTTTATGGCAAGGTGTTCCGGCTTGCTAAATTCTCCTTGAATTTTAGCCAAAATTTTTCCCTTACCGGACAATTTAACTACTTCGCCTTTATCCATATCGCTGACCCAGACCGAATTATCATAAGGGCTAAAAGCCACATCATGAGGATTTTGAAATTTCTTCACCCGGAATATTTCCTTTTTAGTATCAAGAGAAAATTTTATAATCTCCCCGCGCTTGGGATTGGCAATCCATAAAACTCTTTCTTTGGGATCTATCGATATATGGAAAGGTTCTGTTATATTGCGGTCAATTATATGTGATTTTGTCACCCCGATATCGGAAATCTGCACAATCCTGTCATTTCTGAAATCCGCCACCCAACACGTACCATCGGCGGCATCAACAGCAATATCCCTTGGAGAATTAAACCCTCCAACTTCCGCGCGCATATCCGGATCATTAGAAGATAACTTAATAAGCGTATTATCCTGCCTGTCTATAACCCAGATGGCCGCGCCTTTACCATCGGCGGCGTAGGCGGAAACGCTGCCGAAAAAATACCCGCCGAACATTATGCTTAAAAATATTAAAACTTTAACGTTTTTAGCTAAAGACATAACCAACCTCCTGGAAAATAATAATACATATTATTATATACTATTACGTAATAACTTAAACTCTATTCCTGCGCCTTACCAGCCACCTGCACATGAAGGGCCATTTCTTCCCTGCCATCCAGGCCCAGAAGCTGATTTACTTCCTCGTCATAAAAGGCGCCGACAGCCGTAGTTGATATGCCTAGAGACGTTGCCGCTAAATATATATTTTCGCTAATATAGCCTATTTCCATATACACATACCTCCAGCCCCGCAGGCCATATTTATGGGTTGTCCTGGCAGGTATAGCCGAAAAAATAAATACAACAGCGGCATTCTTCATGCTTGGCTGATTCATAACCGCTTGGGTAATTTTATCGCCAAAATCACCCCTTTTTATCAAAGATAAGTTATGGTACTTAGGCGAATAATGATATATGCCCGGTTCTAATTGTGCAACATTGCCTACTACCAGATAAAGCTCTATCGGATAAAGCGCCCCCGCGGAAGGGGCAGCGCGTAGTTCCAACTCCAAAAAACGCCCGGTTATGCCGCTGGCAGAAAATAACAATTGGGATAATTCGGCTAATGTAATCGGCTCCCTGGAAAAACTTATTTCCTGGCGCTTAGAACGCCTCTTTTCTATCGCCTCTTCTACTGTCATGCCGCGAAAATCGGCTTCCGGCAATTTTATCTTTGGTATTTTAAGATATTCTTTATAAGGCGCCGGCTTGGCCCGGCTGACAAGAGATGTCCGCCTAAGCTCTCCGGGAATAAGCTTAGTGGCATCATAAAAGTTATTGCCTATATACGGGTCTAAAGATGGCGGATTTTTTATTTCCGTTTTTTGCGATAACGCATAAGAAACCAGCAAGAATGTTAAGGCGCCGGTTATAAGTAAAATTTTACGCATGCGCGTTTATAATCCGTAAGTATAAATTTAGGATGATAATATTTTCTTGATTTTATCTACCAATACGCTTTGCCCTAACGTTTTAGGGATATAAGCATCCGCTCCGCATTCCTGAGCTAATTTCTTATCATGTTCCTGCGTACGCGCGGAATAAATGATAATCGGTATATTCTTATGGATATCGCTGAATTTTAACATACGGCAGACTTTATAACCGTCTAATTTCGGCAGCATCAAATCCAATATTATTAAATCCGGGTTTTGTTTCTGCGCCATCTGCAGGCCTTCCTGCCCGTCATAGGCTGAAATAATTTCATAATTTCCGTCTTTGGCAAGCCTAATAGTCAACATATCCACCATTGCCTTTTCATCTTCCACTATCAGTATACGCTTTTTATCTGTCATATTATACTCTCCAATGAGCCCGTGATTTATCCGGGCGAATTAACCTACTATTTTTTTAATAAATATATCCTCCGATGTATTATCATCAGGATAGACCAGGATACTGTAAGTAAAAGCACTATTTTTAAAGCGCTTATCGCCTGAGATGTATTTTTGACAAAGCTCGGAAACTCTCTTCTTTACTATCTGCGCTCCGTTTCTATCCGTATCCAAAAGTGGAATTATGATTTTATTATTGTATGAAAAAACACTGTCTCCCGAACGCCTTAAAGTTATTTTTATATTTGCCTCTATGTCATTAAAAAGCGCCTCTTTCTCTACGCCCGCCGCCTGCACAATAAGCAGGCTGAACTTAGACATCTTATCTTCCGCGTTTCTAATGGCAGTGCGTATGTGCGAGCTGATTATCTCCTGGATGCTGTATTTAGGGATAGAAAAGCTCAGTCTTGTGCCTTTCCCAAGCTGAGACTCCACCCAAATTCTGCCTTCATGCATATTGACTATCTTTTTGGCTATGGAAAGCCCCAAGCCCGTGCCTTTTTCTCCCGGGCCGTAACTCTTGCTAAATTGCTGAAATTTGGTAAACACCTTATCTAAATCTGTATCGGCTATGCCTATGCCCGTATCTTCCACAAAACAAACAATATCCCTTTCTCCTTCGTTTAAGCCTATGATTATTCTCCCGCCTTCGCTTGTAAATTTTACGGCATTATTTAACAGATTGGATAAAACCTGTGCTATCCTTTCGCCGTCTACATATGCCGCTATCTCAGTCTTGGGCATATTCAAAGTAATTTCTATGCCTTTTTGTTCCGCCCTCTGCTTAAAAAATAAAAATGTTTTTTGAAGCAGCCTATTGATGCTGACCAAAGATTTATGTATGGGGAAATTGCCTGCTTCTATTTTTGAGATATCCAAAATATCGCTGATTATTTTACCCAGGCGGTCAATATTATTCTTGGCAACCTCAAGCAATTCTTTTTGTTGTTTATTTAATGAGCCTGTAACTTCTTCCAATACAAGGTTCAAGCCTTCACGGGTAATTGAAAGCGGGGTACGCAACTCATGGCTTACAGTCGAGACAAATTCCGACTTAAGCATGTCTAGCTTATGCAGGTCGGAGTTCGCCTTATCCAATAAAGAATTTTTATCATATAGTTCACGCTGAAGGCGCCCTAAACGCAGCATCGCTTCAATACGCAAAAGCAGTAAATCAGGCTCGCTTGTTTTGACTATATAATCATCGGCACCCGCGTTTACGGCTGCCAACACATCGTCTTCTTTGTCGCGCCCGGTCAGCATGATAACCGGTATTATCTTTAATCTTTCGTCTTTCTTAATCTGCCGGGCCACTTCCAAGCCATCCATATCCGGCATAAGATGATCAAGTAAAACACAATCAATCTTGCGCTGGTTAAGTATAAGCAAAGCTTCACGGCCGGAAGTTGCCTGAATTACCTCATAACCCGACCTTAGTAAAACCCGCTCTACGGCAGCGCGTTCATTCGGATTATCGTCAACAACCAGTATTCTTCTTTTAATCATTTTAATGAGGCCATCCGCCTACGGCGAGATATGGCTGAATTAATCTCCTTGCTTAAGCAAGGGGTAAATTCTCTTTGAGAATTTCCCCCTTAAGCTTCGGAGTAGGTTAGAACTTATTAAGCTTGAACTTACCCGATTAATTACTAGTTACTATCTTATAGTATATATAAATTTTAAATTTTTTCAATTAAAAATACAAGTCTCTTTCGCCGCGCTCCAGCCTTTTTAACCTGCCCAGCGTAATTTTGCGCATATTGCCATCTTTAATATTAGCGGCTTCCGCATCCAGAAGAGCCGATGCTTTATTTTGGCCGTTATCCGTATAGTCTAAAAGGTATTCCTTCAGGGTCAGGATGGCGTTGCTCAGACAAAATTCCTGTATATGCCCCGGCTTGGCCAGCTTCATAAAATCAGCTCCCGTACGCTTGTTTCTATAACAGGCGGTACAAAAACTGGCAATAAAACCTGCCTCCGCCGCGTCCATAACCACTTCTTTTAGCGTACGGTTATCCCCCAAACAAAACTGTCCGTCGCCCGAAGAACTGTATCCTCCGGGATTGGTGCGCGATCCAGCAGAAACCTGAGATATCCCCAGATAAAGCAATTCATTTCTAAGAGAGGATTTTTCACGGGTGGAAAGGATAAGCCCTGTATAAGGCACTGCCAGCCGCAGGACGGCGATAATTTTCTTGAAATCAATGTCGGAGACAGCATACGGCGGATTATCCGAAACAAGCGAATTTAAAGCCGGCTCGATGCGCGGAACCGATATTGTGTGCGGGCCTGCGCCGAATTTATCTTCAAGATAACGGCAATGCTCAAGCAAGGATAAAACTTCAAACCTGAAATCATAAAGCCCGAAAAGCGCACCTATGCCGACATCATCTATGCCCGCTTCCTGCGCCGTATCCATTGCATACAGCCTTTTCATAAAGTCTGATTTCGGGCCGCAGGGGTGCATCTTATTGTAAGTATTATTATGGTAAGTCTCCTGAAACAATTGATACGTGCCGATGCCGCATTTTTTAAGCTTTTTAAATCCCTGTAAATCCAAAGGCGCGCAATTTATATTCACCCGGCGTATCTCGCCCCTGCCATTCTTAGCCGCATATATCGCAGAAATAACCTCCGATAAATAATCCGCGTTAATATCTTTATCTTCGGCGGCAACAACCAGCAGCCGCTTATGCCCGAAGGATTCCAAGAGATTGACTTCCTTTAAGACTTCCGCGATGCTTAGTCTTCTGCGCGCGATATCTTTATTATCGCGCCTGAACCCGCAATAAAGGCAGTTATTAACGCAAAAACTGGATATGTATAACGGCGCGAAGAAAACCAAACGCCTTCCGTAAATTAATGACTTGACCTTTCCGGCTGCGGCAAAAATTTTATCCAGATACTCATCATCAGGGCATGATAAAAGCATTGCCGCCTCTTCAAGGCCTAATCCTTTTAAGGCGAGCGCTTTTTGAATAATTTCCTCGGCCTTCGATTCAGAGAATTTTGTATTCTCTATAATACTTAAAATTTTCTCATCATTAATAAATGAATTCATAGCTTAAAATTTTTAATTTGTCCCGATATCCGTCGGGGCTCTCCCAAGGCGATAAACAAGCTTAAGGGTATCCGCTATTTGCGCCTCAGTAGATTTATCGCGCAGGCCGGGACTCGGATAAATATCATATAGCCCGCGGTATTTCCCGGGTGTGGCGTTAATCATTAGTGAATTCGCGCCCGCGCAGAGCGCCTTCTCTTTAGCCCCTTCGCCTAAAACCTCAAAAGCCGTAGTGACCAGTATCCGCGCCTTTTTATCTATTAAACGCGCCAGCGAAATAACCCTCAACGCCTTGCCTAAAGAGACTGCCTCCTCGCCTGCCAAAGACGTATGTTTATGCGGGATCAACGGGCCAAACGAATACATCTCAGGTTTTAATTTTTTGGTCAAAAAGATATTGTTTACTATGTCCTTGTTTTCTTCTCCCGGCAGGCCGATAAGAAAACCGGTGGCTACCAGATAACCCATCCGGCGTAAACTTTTAATAAGCGCAATTCTATTTTCCAGGGAGCTGTCTGGCTTAAGCCTGGAATAGATGGCTGGATTGGAAGTTTCAAAACGAAGCAAAACACCCCGCGCCCCCGCGTCATAAAACGACTGGTAATCGGATTCGCCCCTTTCTCCCAAGCTTAAAAATATTAAAACCCCGTATTTGCTCCTAATGCCTTCAATAATCTTCAGCACCTTCTTTTTTGTAAAAAAAGTATCCTCCCCTCCTTGCAGAACCAGGACCTTAAACCCGCGCTTATTCACGGCATAATCAACGGCGCGGCCAATCTCATCCATATTCATGCGGTAACGCGTAAGCTTTTTATTGCTCTTTCTTATGCCGCAATAAAGGCAATCTCGCCGGCAGAAATTTGATATTTCAATTATGCCGTGTATGCAGCATGAGTTACTTAAATAATTATGCCTTATTTTATTAGCGGTATTGGCGAAAACGGCTGACTCGCCATCATTTAATCCGTTAAGCAAATACAGATAATCCGGGCCGCTCAATCCGGAGCCGTTATTTATTTTATCAAGCAATCCGGCGAATTTCTCAGAAAGGGCATTGCGCGAATAAGGCTCCGAAACTATCGCCTCATCCTGTTTTTTGAGCTTTTCAAAAAGCGCCCCCCACGTGCTTAATATGCTTTCTGCCTGCGGCTTCGGGATCTTCCGTATTGCCATGCCGGCCTGCACATAAACATAGTCACCGACCTCAAATTGTAAAAGATCGCGCCTTACCCTACGCTGCTGTCCGAAATATTCCACAACGGCATAGCGCCTTTTTATCTCTCTTACTTTTGCCGGTATCGCGTAGCACATATCTAAATTTTGCGAAGCAAAATTTACCCGTAGGGCCGACCGTTTAAATCCGAAAGGATTTAAACGCGCCTGTCGGGATATCCCGAAAATACTTTTCATTTTCGGGAGTATAAATTTTCCGCAGGAAAATTTTCCCGCAGGGTTAACCAATGAAAATACCGCAGGGATTTTCATTGTGCTTGTTAAGGCATCCCGAAAATTTTAATTTTCGGGATACGGACTAATTAACTTCTCTATCTCAGATAATATTTTCGGGAAACTATCCAAAACTTCTTTCGACAATCCCTGCCGGAAAGATATCTCTTTCGGCTGAACGCCGATTATATAGATTTTATTTTTAATTTTTAACGCCTTACATAGCTTCAGAAAATCCAAAAGCTTAATCCCATGGGAAGAAACTTTACCGCTATCCATATCGGCGTTGACATCTTTTAATCTGAATGCCTTTACGAATCCCGGAGGCATTTTGAAATCCACGGCGTCAATTATAAAATTAACCGGGTATTTTTTTATGTAGTTAATAAGGTCGATGCTTTGGGTGGAAAATTCCAGAAATTCAAATTGCTTTTGGTTAAGCCTTGCCTTCAGGTATATCAGCGCTTCAATACCCGCCCCGTCGTCGCCGTAAAGAACATTGCCTACGCCGGCAACCAGATGCCTCTTAGGCAAATTCAACCTCCAATAAATGGGTTGAGCAGGATATGCAAGGGTCATAAGCGCGGGCAAGCATTTCCAGATCCAGCTGGATAGCTTTTTCTGATTTTTTAGGGATAAGTTCCGGAATAAGTTTCCTCATGTCATTTTCCAGATTAAATAAATTTTGAGCGGTAGGGATTATGCAGTTTGCTTCGGTTATAACGGCGTGTTCATTAATGGTATAGTCATGATAAAGAGTACCCCGCGGAACCTCCACAGCCCCCACCCCTCTGCCGGGCTTAACCTTGATGGGACGGGAAGATTTAG
>PCWA01000076.1 GCA_002796125.1 Candidatus Ghiorseimicrobium undicola | reverse complement strand
AGGCCTGACGCACATCGCTAGATAATCCTGTCCTATCTCCTAATAGCATCGCGGATAAAACCGATGCTTGGACCTGCGGCAGGTTAGCGTAAAAGCCTTTTTGTATTTTCTGCTTAAACTTAGTTGCCAACAGTTTAATTGGATTAGCCCTATTATGAGCGGATATTTTAAAATAAGCGTCTTTTTTTATGCTTAATAATCCGTATATGCCTTTGCGCCTTAAATATTCCTTGTAGTCGAAATTGCTTTTACCGAAATTGCGCGGCTTAAAAAATTGCCCTTCTAAAATTAGCTCGCCTCCGTAAGATATATCGTGATTGCCAAAATCTGTTACTAAAACCTTGCCCGTTACTTTTTGTTTGTGTTTTTCGTCTTCTATCTCCAGAACTTTAAACTCAAATCTTGTCCTGTTTTTCTTTTTTTCCGGCTCAGCAACAACTATGCCTCTAGCGCGATAACTGCCGGACCAAAAAAGCACCTTGTAATTATTGAGATGATTTTTGGGAAGAATTTGATGGCTGGAGAGGTGGGCTGCGCCTAAGAAAAAAACTAAGCCCAATAAATTTATGCTGAAAGTTTGGTCATTTCTTAAATATAAACAGGTAATAAATAATGCTACGCTTGAGATGAAAAAAACAAAAAGGGGAATACCGCTAAACTCCGCTGTTAATATCCCCAGGATAAAACTCGACGTAATGGCCGGAAGAATAAAAATTATTTTTTTATTTCGCAGCATCTTATGGCTTTCTTCTGCAGGAACGAATCTATTTTAGCATATCTCCTGCCTGCTGTGATATTAATTTTAGATAATTATAGCGCTGGTGAATTGAAATATAAAAAAGGGAAATAATTTATTGCGGGCTTGTGCGGTTTAATTACTGGCAATATTATCTCAGTTAGCTGGCGGCAATGGGAGGTACCTGCAGCAACGATTCTATGCGCGCCATAAGCTTTTTTATGTCTAAGGGCTTTGAAATAAAAGGGCGGCCTCCGACAAGCCCTTTATTTTTCTCAACCTCTTCCCGGTTCACTAATACACTTACGAAGAGTATAAGGATATCTTTTGTAGACGGGTCATCACTTAAATACGCGGCTACTTCTGAGCCGTCCATCTCAGCCATAATTATATCAAGAAGTATCAAATCAGGTTGTTTCTTTTTCGCCAGATTAATACCTTCGATAGGGCTGGTGGTTGAATAAATTTCATACTTCCCCGTCCTTTCCAGAAAAGACTTTAAAGAAGCGCACATGGTTTTTTCATCATCAATGATGAGTATTTTTGCTTTCTTGCATGAATCAGCTTCCATTTACTTCACCTCCTGCCTTTTCTATCTAAACGCTATGCGGCAGCGCTAAATAAAAACCCTTAAAGCACAAGCCTTAAGGGTCTACAACGGTTCTTTCTTGCGGCAACCAGACCACCATATCCTTGAATTTCTCTCAGGACTTAGGCTCGTAGCTTTGCCTCGTAAAATTCACCTTCGGTGAATCACGATGTCCCGTGCGGGACGTCCCCCAATTTCTCGGGGTTTGCCTTTGTCATAATTTATATTATAGTGTTATAAGTTTAACATATAAAAAGACAGTTTTCAATATCAGAAGCCTAACTTATTTAAAAATAAACGGTTACGAATAATTAAAGGCTTTATTTAATCATTAATTTCCGCATCTTCCAAGTTTGGCTCGCTTGGTACAAATGGGCACCTGCCGCCTGTCTTTTTATCTTGGGGAACTGGGCAAAAGGCGCCGTCAAAATTATCTTCGCATTGCTTACGGCACTCCTGCGTTAGATTAATCTCTACTCCGCAGTTTGGGCATTTTATCATACAATCCACGCCTTCTTCGGATAGCTGTTCTTCGCCGGCCTTATCGGCATCATCGGCAAAACATTTATTAAGCGCCATACCTGCCAAAAACACAAACATCGCAACAAACAATACCAGCCCTTTTCGCATCCTTGCCTCCTTGCTGATGGGGTTATTTACGCCCGCTTATTAAAAATTTAAGCAACACCCTGAAATTCCATCATTTTTGTAGAAATAAATTTGTTTAATTTTCTCCGCTCGATAAAACCCTTCATGTTATCTTCCTGATCAATAACGGGCAAATATTCCAAATTATACTTATCAAAAATCTCCCTGGCATGCAAAACCGGCTCATCCACGGATATTTTTTTAAACGCCGGCTCCATAAGGTCGCAGGCCAGGAAAAAATTACTTAGATCCTTTTCCATGAACGTCTGCTTGATGCTCTCTACGGTAATAATCCCTAATAATTTCTTATTATTGGCGATTACGGGATAATAAAGGTTATCGTTTTTGCTGAATATATCCAGTATGCCGGGCAAAGGCATATTTTCAAAAATGACCGGGAGATTACTATCCATCACATCTTTTACCTTTAACTTCCTGATTAAATCCTCTTCGGTTATATTTTTGCCTGCTTCATTAGCCTTAACCACGGCAAACTTTACTGCCGGAGGGCCGATAATCTGAACGATAAAAGTAGAAGCGGTGATAATCAGGACTATAGAATTTCCTACATCGGAAGGAAAAGCGTGGTATGCCACTATAGATAAACCGATAGCGACACCTGCCTGACTAAAAAGGCATAAAGGAAGGTATTTTTTTACCGCATCAGGCGCGCCGGAAACCTTGGCGCCGAAATGCGCCCCGGCCATTTTTCCCAAGGTTCTAGCGGACACATATATCACAACTAATAATAAAAGCGCGGTATTCATATGGGCAAAATTTAATTTTGCCCCTACCAGCACGAAAAACAAAACATATATCGGCGGAGTAAAGCCGGAGATAATCCTAAAAACCTGCTTGCTGATTATAGGCGTACGATTGACTACTACCGCCCCCAGCACCATGGCCGCGAGCAGCATGTCTACTTTTATAGCTAAAGACAGCCCCAACACAAGCATTATTACGCCTACAGAGAAGGCCAATATGCGTTCATTTTCCGTATAACGTTTTAATATCTTGGTAAGGATTAAACCGAACAACGCCCCAATGATAATAGAGGCGCCTATTTCATACACCGGATGCGCGATGGAAAAAAATATGCCTATGCCCTGGCCATCGCCTAAGAGCTTTCCGGCAAAGGCGGAGGCAAAGGCAAAAAGCAGAAGCGCCAAAGCGTCATCCATCGCCACAATACCTAGAATAGTTGTAGTCAGCGGCCCTCTTGTCCTATATTCCCAAAGCACATCAGTAGTCGCGGCCGGGGCTGTCGCCGATGCTATAGCGCCTAAAAGCAGCCCTAATATCCAAAAGGAAATTCCCGGCTTAATAAATAAACTGCCTAATATCCCAACCAATAAAAAAACAGCCAGAAAAGCGGCCAACCCTTCCCAGAGTAAAATAGTGATAAATTGCCTGCCGTATTTAGCAAAAACGTCTTTCTTAAGCTCTCCGCCTATCATGAAGCCTATTAATCCTAGGGCAAAATAATTGAACGGTTCAAATATCTTGATAATATCTTTATCAATAATATTAAATCCGGATTGGCCGGCGATAATCCCTATAACAATATAGCCCACCACCTGCGGTATTTTTATTTTCTGGAATATTCTCCCGCCGACGGTCCCGCCAAATAAAGCCAGGCCGAGAAGCAAAAGCACGTTTATGTGCGGCAGGGATATTTTGGTTAAAATATGATTTAAGTATTCGCTTAACATTTTATCCGTAATTTATCCTGCTGGCCGCCCGCTGTATCGCGCGCTCGCCAAATTTTCTTTTAATCATATCGGATGCCTGATGCAGATTTTCTGTTTTAATATTCAAAACAGGAGAAAATAAATCATCCGTTATGTCTTTCGGCATAAGCCCGGACACCTTTACCCCTACAAGCCTGATTTTTTTTCCTTTTGTGTCAAAACTATCAAATAGTTCTTCTATTTTTTTATAAATCATGTCCACAAAATTTGTCCCGCGGCATAAACTGGCCGCTCTAGTATAGGTGTGAAAATTTTCCAGCCGTATCTTCAATGTAACTATTCTACCTTTTAGCTTATCATCCCTCAGCCTGCCGGAAACTTTTTCGCAAAGATAAAGTAAAGTGCTTTTTACTTTTTCACGATCAGGAGTGTCTTTTTTAAAAGTTAATTCATTGCTTACGGATTTAACCTCTTCGTTCGCTTTAACTTCCCGCGCGTCTCTGCCGCATGCCAGCTCCCAAAGCAACGGTCCGTTCTTACCTAAAAGCCTGGCAAGCTCCAAAGCGTCCGCCCCTGCTAAATCCCCAATTGTTTCTATTCCCGCGTCGTTTAAAATACGCCTTGTTTTATCTCCTATCCCCCAGATGCTTTCTATTTTTAAAGGGTGCAGAAAATCCAACAGCTCGGCCTGCTTTATTTCTTTCAAGCCGTCCGGTTTGGCGATATCAGAAGCAATCTTGGCGCACATTTTCGTGGGAGCAAGGCCGATGGATGCCGCAAGGCCGGTTTCATTTTTTATTCTGTTTTTAATGCCGCGGCAGGTATCGATGGGGGAGCCGAACAAATGAAAAGTTTCAGTTATGTTCAGGAAAGCCTCGTCAATACTGACAGCCTCGACATCTGGGCTGAAATCACAAAGTATTTTATAAATTTGAGCCGATTCCGCGCTATATTTTTTTATGTTTACGGGTAAAAACACAGCCTTGGGGCATTTTCGATAAGCCATGGAAATGGGCTGGGCCGAATGTATGCCGAACTTTCTCGCCTCGTAAGAGCAAGTGGATACTACGCCGCGGCCGTAACCGCCCTTTGGATCTGCGCCTATTACTACGGGCATGCCTTTGATAGCCGGATTATCCCGCTCTTCAATAGAGGCGAAAAAAGCGTCCATATCCACATGGACTATAAAACGACCGTTCGGCATCAAAATTACCTACAATTCTTTAAATTCAGCGTCCGTGATTTCCTGGGAATAGAATTCGGTTTTTTTATGCTGGGGGCGGTTTTTATTCTTGCCTGCTGTCTTTTTTATAAAATGGCGCATAACCCATGCTAAAGCCATTCTAAAAAACAGCACAAAAAAGAAGTAAAAAAATAGTAAACGTATTATAACTAAAAGTGCTTTCATATGCCTATTCTATTGTTAATGATTGTTCTATTACTTTGAATTTTTTATCCGCGATGCCGCTTATCTTCTTTAATTCCTCCAGCGAATAAAACTTTCCGTGTTTTTGGCGGTATTCTATGATTTTCTCGGCCGTCTTTTTGCCTATGCCTTTTACAGCCACAAGCTGCTCTTGGGCCGCGGTATTTAAATTAACTTTTGGGCTTTCTTTTAAATTTAGCGCCGGTTCAATTTTACCGTAAGATCCCGAGGCCTTAGAAATAAAACTAATGCCTATGCCTATTATCGCGCAGAAGGCAACAGCCAGCAAAACATTTTTTTCCTGACGGGTGAGGCTAAATTGAAACATATAGTTAGCGTATAGCGTTTACCGGATAGAGCGTACTTATCGGCTGATATTTAAACGACGATGTTCACCAGCTTATTCGGCACAACGATAAATTTTTTAACCGGTTTCCCCTCCAGCCACTTCTTAACCTGCTCTCTTTCTAATACCGCCTGTTTTAATTTTTCTTCGCCTATATCCACATCCATTTCTATCTTATCGCGCACTTTACCTTTTATCTGAATGGCTATTTCCACCTTATCAAGTTTTAGAAATTCCTCCCCGTATTCAGGCCAGGAAGCCGTAAATGCGCTCTCTCTGTTGCCCAGCGCCTGCCACATTTCTTCCGCCGCGTGCGGAATAAAAGGGGCAAGAACTATCACCAGTGTATTAAGCATCTCTTTATTGACGGCATCGGCCCTGTAAATTTCGTTTACTAATTCCATTATCGCCGATATCGCGGTATTAAATTTAAATCCGCCTTCCATGTCTTCGGTAACTTTTTTTATTGTGCTATGCAGCTTACGCCTAACTTCCAAGGGGGTTTCTTTGCTTTCTATTTTTTCAAGTAAACGCCAAATGCGCATGATGAAACGAAAAGAGCCGTCTATCGCCGCCTCGTTCCATTCCAATTCCGCTTCGGGCGGGGCGGTAAAAAGAATAAAAATACGCAGGGTATCCGCGCCGTACTTTTTGATAATCTCATCGGGGTCAACTATATTTCCCCGGGACTTCGACATTACCTCGCCGTCTTTTAAAACCATGCCCTGAGTCAACAACTTATCAAACGGTTCATCAAAAGAAAGCATGCCGATGCTTTTTAGAAATTTTGTAAAAAACCGCGAATAGAGTAAATGCAATACAGCATGCTCAATGCCTCCGATGTACTGATCAACCTTCATCCAATAAGAAACTTCTGCCTTATCAAAAAGAGCGCTATCCATCCTTGCGGAACAATATCTTAAAAAATACCAGGAAGAATCAAAAAATGTAGCCATGGTATCACTCTCCCTGCGGGCAGCTTTCTTGCACTTTGGGCATTTTACGCTTATAAATTCTTCTGCCTTGGAAAGCGGGCTACCCCCTTCACCTGTAATTTTAATTTTTCCCGGTAGTGTTACCGGTAAATCTTCGTAAGGAACACCGACAATGCCGCATCCCTCGCAATAAATCACCGGTATCGGCGTCCCCCAATAACGCTGGCGGGAAATAAGCCAGTCCTTCAGGCGCCAATGGGTCTGAATCTTGCCTATACCCTCTTTTTCCATCCACTGAGCTATCTTAAGTTTCGCCTCCTGATTAGCCAACCCGTCAAATTGCGCCGAATTCGCCTGCACGCCGTCTCCCTCATACGCCTCTTCTAAATCTTCTGGTTTCTGGTTTGTGCCAGATAGGGTATTGCTGGTTTCTGGTTTCTGAATAACAATCCTCATTGTCAAACCGTGCTCCTTGGCAAAAAGAAAATCCCTCTGGTCATGCGCCGGTACCGCCATAATCGCCCCTGTGCCATATTCGCCTAAAACATAATCCGCTATAAAAATAGGGACTTTTCCGTTGTTCGCCGGATTTACCGCTTTTATGCCTTTTATTTCAACTCCGGTTTTGCTTTTTTCCATTCTTTCCAGTTTCGTCTTGGCTTTAGCCTGTTCAATATAATCGGAGATTTCTTTTATATTTGATATTTGATCTTTAATCTTTGATATTATTTCATGCTCCGGAGCCAGCACGATATAAGTCGCGCCGAAAATAGTATCCGCGCGGGTAGTAAAGACTGGGATTACGGTATCGCTATTTTCCAAACGGAAATAAATCTCACAGCCGGTGCTTTTACCTATCCAGTTTTCCTGCATGGCGATGACGCGCGCAGGCCAGTTAACAAGCTCTTTCAAATCTTCCAATAAAGCGTCCTGATATTCGGTAATTTTCAGATACCATTGCTCCAGGTCCTTCTGGGCCACTTGGGTATGGCACCTCCAGCAGGCGCCGTTAATCACTTCTTCATTCGCTAACGTGGTTTCACAATTCGGGCACCAGTTAACCGACGATGCTTTTTTATAAGCAAGCCCTTTTTCCATCATTTTTAAGAATATCCACTGATTCCACTTGTAATAATCCGGGTGGCAGGTAGCGATTTCTCTATCCCAATCATAGGAAAAACCCATCTTTTTAAGCTCCACCTTCATCCAGTCTATGCATTTATACGTCCATTCCTCCGGATCAGAATTATGCTTTATGGCGGCGTTTTCCGCGGGCTGGCCGAAGGCGTCAAACCCCATAGGATGAAGTACGTTATAACCGCGCATCCTCTTATAACGGGCGATAACATCCCCTATTGTATAATTGCGCACGTGCCCCATATGTATCCGGCCGGAGGGATAAGGAAACATCTCCAGGCAATAGTATTTCTTGCGGGCCTTATCCATTTGGGCGCGGAAACTTTTATTTTCCTGCCAGAATTTCTGCCATTTCTGTTCAATTTTATTAAAATCGTATTGCATATTATTCCTCGGTAAACCCCGTTAGAGATGGCGATAAAGCGCTGGCGGCCTATCTCTAACGGGGTAAATATACTGCAATTTTAACAAGCCTGCCCCGGACGGTCAACTGTTATTTAGATAATAGCGGTACTTAGTTTTATTTAAAGCGTGCCGGCAGGTATAGTTGGCGCCTTGTCCTGTTTTGCGCAGGGACGCGCAATTTTCCCCAGCGTGGAAAATTGTGCTCGGCTACTCGGCCTCGCTCTCACCAATATGTAATCGAGGGCGAACCATGCCCGCTCGGCCTGCGTTACGCCCTACACAAAACAGGACAAGCCGCCAATTTGCCCGGCACTTTTTGGACAAAATCCGAACTTTTTTTGACGAAAATCCAGATTTTGATTTCTAATCCCGCCCCAGCGTTTCCGCCCGCCGAATGTCGGCGAGCAAAGCAAAACAATTTTCTTTCAATTTTTTGTATTTTGCGCGCACCCTTTTTTCTTTTAAGCGGAAACGCTTCCCACCCCCAGCCCGCCTTCGGCGGGCAGAGCAGGCTGGCAAAAATTCCTTCCCCCAGACCCCCTTCCTTTTTGCCCGCCTGCTTGGGCTTCGCCCTGAAATTTTTTGAGCGAGCGGACGGCGGGGCCTTAAATTAGGGCGGTGGGTGGGTTAAGAATTATATCTCAATCTTTTCTGGCCATGCTTCTTTTCTGGCAATAGTCCAAACTTTATTTATGTAGTTTAATATAAAATAATTCTGAAGTAAATGGATATAAAAAGAACCTCTTTCAGTTAAAATAATACTTTCTTTTGTTTCTCTGCATAATCTAAAAATTTTCAAAAATAAAAACAAAAAAATAAATTTAAAATCTTTGCGGCCAAATATTTTTTCTAATTCGTTTTTGCTTATTTTTGCATCATAAAACCTCCAGTACAGCCAATAGTACTTTCCTAACTGCGAAGATATTTCCATTGCCGAAGCTATCGGCGATTTTTTATTCAGGGTAGATGAAATGTAATCTTTGACGGAAAAAGTATTGAAATAAAAAATATTTGGCAATCTTGAACACGCCCCCGCACCGATTCCGATATAATTATCTCTTGTTACCGATGAATATCTTGGAACTTCTCCTTTTTTAAACCCCCAAACAGAAACTTGTCGGTAATTTTTTTTAGCACAATAATTGTAAATTTCTTTATACATTTTTCGCCTCCTAAAAAAATTCGGCATTTTAATTTTGTTAAGTTTAAGATGTTGTCCTACTGAAGTATACGGAAAAGTAAATAGCGGGTAAGTTGTAATTTGATCAACTTTTAGATTTATTGCTTTATCCAAATCAGCCAAAACATTTTTACTATCCTGATTTGGCAAAACAAACATCAAATCAATATTTACAGATTTAAAGCCAACGGATAATGCTGCCCTAATTGCTTTCTCGGCTTGTTTTGAATCATATTTTCTTCCCAGTATTTTTAAATATTCATCGTTAAAACTTTGAACTCCGATACTAATTGAATCAACGCCCATTTTTTTCAATTTTTTTATTATTTCTTCATCTAAATCGGCAGGGCTCGTTTCAATACAAATATCACCAGAAACAAAAAATTTTTCACGGAGCGAGTTAATAATAATCTGTAATTCGTCTATTAAATTTGTAGGCGTTCCGCCCCCTATATAAATTGAAGGGATTTCAATCTTCCCCAATTTTTTATGATAAAAATCTATTTCATTCAAGATTCCATTTAAATAGGGTTGAACTAATTCCTTGTTGTAGGCAATACGATTATACGGACAATACGGACACATGTTCTTGCAAAAAGGAATATGTATATATAAATCAATCTTTTTCAGAGAAAAAAATTCAATATCTTTGGCTTTCAAAAAAACAAATTTTTGTTTTTGCCCAACAAAAAATCTTCTGCCAATTTTTGTTAAAAAATTTGTTATCATTTTCTTGGTAAATAATTTAGTGCCGAAATAATCGCGGATGGCTTTAGTTTTAAGATATAGATTATTTCAGGATAACCAAGGTAACCGCAATTTTTGCAAGCGTCATCATTGCCAAGAGCGCGACAACATTGATAAAGCTTATTATCGGCATAGACATAACAAATTTTTGAAGGACGAATCCAATTATCTTTAAAAACGCTTTTCAGGCAAGCATATGAATTAAAAATTTTATACCCCTTTCGTTTTAGATCCAAAATTCTTTTAATAATCTTTCTCTTTTGTTCCATATCAAGAAAATGTCTATCAAATCCAAAATAAGGGGTGTGAAAATAGAAAAATATACCCCTCACCTGTTTAATTTTACTCATTTCGTCACAAAAAGCTTCGATTTCGCTTTCGTTTCTGCTATTGATAGTATAATTGATAATAATATTTGAGTGTTCTGATTCCTGAATATTTTTAATTACCCTGTCATAAATATTTATCCCATTGCCTCTTAAATCATTGGTGGTATCTTTTAACCCATCAATACTGACAAAAACAGAATCGGTTGAAAAATTTATCGGAAAAGTTCCATTTGTGTAAATACTGACTAAATGAAAGCCAATTTCTCTGGCTAATTTTACAACATCATCTAATCTATAATTCCTGTCACGCCATAAAGAGGGCTCCCCACCTTCAATAAAAACTGACCGAATGCCCTTGTCATAAAAAATTTGCAATCCCTTTTTTATATCCTCATACGATAAGTCGGGTATAGCTCTATTATTTACATCACATTGTTTGCAATGAAGATTACATTTTTCATTGATAACAAGACCGCCGATAAATGGAATTTCTTGGCGCAAAATTTTTGTTTTGAACAAATAACTAACGGCATAAAATAAATATTTTATTTTTTGTTTCATAATCAAAATTATTTTATTAAATCTTCAATAGGCGCATTTAACGCCTTGGCGATCTTTTTCAAAGTTTCAATAGTCAGATTGCCTTGTTTGCCTGCTTCTATGTTGATAATCGTATTATTGGAAACATCGGCAAGGCGTGCCAATTTCTCTTGGGAAATTCCCATTTTTTCTCTTAACCGCTTTACGGTCTTTGCTGGATTGTCAGCCAGTTGGTCGG
>PCWA01000098.1 GCA_002796125.1 Candidatus Ghiorseimicrobium undicola | reverse complement strand
GCTCGGCCTGCGTTACGCCCTGCTCAAAATCAGCCCAAGCCAGCAGGCGAATTTACACAATTTTCCGCATACTACCAAAAGGGAACTTTATATTGACATGTATAGGCTGGAGTGGTATAGTTTTTCGTTATGGGGCTGTAGCTCAGTTGGGAGAGCGCTTGCATGGCATGCAATAGGCCGAGGGTTCAACTCCCTCCAGCTCCACCAAGATTTTCTGCCACAGGCAGAAAATCAGAGCAATTGAGCAATCGAAAATAGAAAATAGGATAGGAAAACGATTGGCAATGATAAACTTGGGCGGCATTAGGCCGCCTTTTTAACTATAAAAATGATTACGCTAAACGGTATTTCTAAAAATTACGGCAGTAAGGTTTTATTTGACGGCATCAGCCTTAATATTAATCAGGGCGAAAAGATAGGCCTGATCGGCCCTAATGGCGCGGGCAAATCAACGCTTTTTTCCATGATTTTAGGCGAGGTTGAGCCCTCGGGCGGAAGCGTGCAGGTAAAAAAGAATACGCGTATCGGTTATCTGCCGCAGGAGGCAAGCTTTTCTTCTGCTTACACTGTTTTGTCTGAAATCTGCCGTGGTGATAAGCATATCCAGCAGCTGAGGGAAGAAAAAACAATCCTGGAAAGGAAAAATGAAGCAGATTCTAAGCGCTATGGTGATATATTGCATGAACTGGAGGTGCTGGGATATTTTGAGCTTGAGCATAAGGCAAAAAAAATCCTTATGGGGCTTTCTTTTAAAGAGGGCGATTTTGATAAGCCCATAACTGCCTTAAGCGGCGGCTGGCAGATGAGGACGCTTTTGGCAAAACTTTTGACTTTACACTATGACCTTTTATTGCTTGATGAGCCTACAAATTACCTTGATTTAAATGCCGCGCTCTGGCTAAAAGATTATCTTTCCGCATTCCGCGGCGCTTTTGTTATAATTTCGCACGACAAAGCGTTTTTAAATGAGGTTTGTAATTACGCGTTAATTTTAGAGCAAGGCTCTATCTTTAAAGTTAAGGGTAACTACGAGCATTATGAAGCGATAAAGAGGGAAAAACGCGCCTATTTAATAAAGCAATTTAAAGAATATGACAAAAAACGCAGGCAATTGGAAGAATTTGTCGCCCGTTTTCATGCCCAGCCAAACAAGGCGTCACAGGTGCGTGCTAAGCGCACCATGTTGGAAAAAATGCAACAAATAGTTGTTCCAGATGATGTCTCAGAGAGCATGAAAGATTTTGATTTCCCGCAGGCTAAGCGCAGCGGGCAGCGCGTGATCCGCCTTAAAAAGATATCAAAATCATACGGGGATGTTTCTGTTTACAAAGATTTTGATTTTGAGATAGACAAAGGAGAAAAAGCGGTATTGGCAGGCGAAAACGGAGCGGGAAAATCCACGCTTTTAAAAATTTTGGCAGGCGCCGCGGACATAGACAATGGCGAGCGTATCATCGGCCATAATGTGGAGACCGGCTATTTTTCCCAGACGCGCATGGATGTATTAAACCCTGATAATACTGTTTTGGATGAGGCCTATTCCGCCGCAAAAGGCCACATGAAACAGGAATCAATACGCACGATTTTAGGAGCTTTTTTATTTAGAGGCAATGATGTGGACAAAAAGGTGAAGGTTCTCTCCGGGGGAGAAAAAAGCCGCTTGATACTTGCCAAGCTGTTGATTAATCCGCCTAATTTTTTGCTTTTGGACGAGCCTACCACGCATTTGGATGTGGACAGCGTAGACGCCTTAGTCAAGGCGCTTGATAGCTATGAAGGAACGATTGTATTTATAAGCCACGATATACATTTTACGCGCATGATAGCCAATTGCGTCTTTGAAGTAAAAAATGGCAGAGTAAGAAAATTCCCCGGAAATTTTGACTATTTTTTAGATAAAAGGAAAGAACAGCCTGTAAATCAGGAAAAGCAAAGTAAAAAAAGCGAAAAAGAACCCGGGGTGAAAAAGGAATCCTTGCTAAAGGAAGAGAAAAAATCCCTTCCGGGCAAAGAAAAAGAAGAAGGGCGTAAAAATGATAATGCCGGGATAAAAGAAGAGATAGAAAGCTTAAGAAGAGAAAGAGAGGCTTTAGAGCTGGAGCGTTACGCGGAAGAGCGTGTTTTATCCGAGCCTAAAAGTTATCACAGCGATGATTTAATTGAACAATACAGGTATCGCGTTAAAGAAATAGAAAAACGGCTGGCGGAAATTAGTAAAGAAATAAGGCAGTTTAGAAGCCGCCTTGACAGGTAGGGAATTAATATTTAATCAGATATGTTAAAACTGAGGGTAAAAATATGGGCATGGGAGATGTTTATTTGACGCGGGAAGGCCACCAGAAACTGACGGAAGAGCTGGAATTTTTGAAAAAAGTTAAGCGTAAAAAAATATCGCAGGCAGTGCGCGATGCCAGAGAGCACGGCGATATTTCGGAAAATGCCGAATATGACGCGGCCAAGGAGGCGCTGGCTTTGAATGAAAAGAAAATAGCGGAACTGGGAGATAAATTAG
>PCWA01000007.1:53558-53997 GCA_002796125.1 Candidatus Ghiorseimicrobium undicola | reverse complement strand
ATTACCGCTTGATTTGTGCCATGGCCTTGAGTCTTGTAAATTTTTATCACTTCATCTATCTGGTTACAGTCCAGGGGAATTTCTTTGCATAATTCGCAGGAAGAATCTGGTTTTATTCGTATCTTCGGGTCAACCAGCCTTTCTCCGTATGTATAATCTTCGGTATTTGTCTTTTGTCCGGTTAAAAGATAGCTTAAGTACGAATTTATATAGTCCATATCGGTAGGCGGCGGAATGCTCATGCCTTCGGGGATGAGAGGAATTATTTGGCGGGATGGGTTTTTGACGCGTATTGTTACAAAATCAAACTCAAGGCGTTTTTGCCCTTGGTAACTGCCGCGGTCAATAGTATAGATATGCCCTTTATCTAAAATTTGATACAGGCATTGAAACCAAGCATCGTCTAAATCAAAGGCGTCGATGTATACCGGAGTTAGGA
>PCWA01000007.1:0-53523 GCA_002796125.1 Candidatus Ghiorseimicrobium undicola | reverse complement strand
TGAGCAATCGAACAATAGAAAATAGACCGCGATTGAAAATTTTGGCATGTATTATATTGTTCTATTGTTCAATTTTCAATTGCTCTATTATTTTTGCCAAAGGCAAAAATAATGGGCAGGAGAGGGTTCGAACCTCTGAAGCAATAATGCAACAGATTTACAGTCTGTCCCCTTTGGCCGCTTGGGTACCTGCCCGATTTTCTAAAATTCGAAGTAAATGTTCCCGGCCGCTGCCGGTTTTAAGATACAGTTCCCGTTTTCTTGCGCCGGAATAATCATTAAACGTTTCATAGTGCAGAAGAATTAGTGGCCGGCGATTCTTCGTAGATGTAATATCGCCAGCGTTATGCCGCTGTAAACGCTGCGAAACTTCCAGGCGTGTTGCGCCCACATACAATCTTTGGTCCTTCAGGCTTTTAAGAACGTATGTATATGCTGCCATAGATGCCTGTCCCCTCCCGCCTACACTTGCCATAACTTTAACAAAGGCAAGCTACGGCGGGTCCGCCGTAGCGAACATAGTTCGCGTAGGCGGATTGGCCGCTTGGGTACCTGCCCAAAAAGTTTGTTTCAAAAATTTTTTTGAGTAATTGATAATTAAAAATCAAAAAATTAAGCTTAATAAGTTCATGTCAATTACGTTCTATTCTCTGTTATATCGATTATCAATGAATATATTTTTATATGGAGCCGGCGAGAGGACTTGAACCCCCGACCAGAGGTTTACAAAACCCCTGCTCTACCAACTGAGCTACGCCGGCATTAACTACTCTTTTTTATTGCCTCAGGGATTTTTTCAATAATATCTGAGGCGATCATGCCAATCTGTGTTTTTTGTCTTACGGCTAAATCACCGGCTTTGCCATGCAGATAGGCCGCGTATTTTGCAGCGCTGAACATATCAAGCCCTTGAGCCGCGAATGCGCCTATTATGCCGCTTAATACATCTCCGGAACCGGCTGTCGCCATACCGGGATTACCGGTTTTATTTACGTATATGTATTTTGGGCTTGCGACAACCGTGTTATGCCCTTTAAGCACGACCGTAATATTATATTCGACAGCCGCCTTTTTTGCAATACTTTTACGATTTTTTTTTATTCTGTCTATGCTTAGGCCGGTCAGGCGTGACATTTCCCCGGCATGCGGAGTTACTATTGTATCGCGTATTGGGTATTGGGTATTACGTAGAAGATGTAGATTACCGGCTAAAGCGTTAAGGGCGTCGGCGTCTATGACCATCGGCTTGGGGCAATTTTTGATAACCTTACGCGCTAATTCCTGCGTTGATTTATTCCGGGACAGGCCGGGCCCGATTATTAATACATCCGCGTTTTTATCTAAAAATTTAATAATTTCAGGATATGCTTTCACGCTTAACGTTTTATCTTTTGTTTCGGGCAGGGTTTTCAGCATTAGCTCGATTATTCTTCTGGCGTATACGCTATGCAAAGATTTCGGTATCCCTAAGGTTACCAGGCCCGCGCCCGCGCGAAGACAGGCGCGCGCCGTAAGCAGGGCTGCTCCCGTAAAAGGCGCGGATCCAGCAAGTATAAATACGTGCCCGAAATCGCCTTTATGCGAATTAATCTTTCGTTGTAACAACCGCGTTGGCAACCGCATAGTCTTTGATGTGCGATATGGAAACTGATATCGCGTATTTTTTGTTGGCGGATTTTTTGTTGATTATCGTAGCGCAAGGCTTACCGGTTTTATTGTTGATTATTTCTATGTCGGTAAATGCCAGTTCTCCGACGTTGGTAGCTTTGATAATCGCTTCTTTTGCGGCAAACCTGCCGGCAAGATGTTCATAGAGCGCGCGCCTGTTTCCGGCGTATTTCATTTCCGTTTCGGTAAAGACGCGCCTGAGAAATTGATCGCCCCATCTTTTGATCGTACGCCTGAGGCGCTTTACTTCCACTATGTCTATTCCGCTTCCGATTATTTCCATTTTAAATATGATTACGCTGATTCAAAAAAATGATTACGCAGATTTAATAAGCCGCAGCATTTCTTTTACCGCTGTCTCCAGCCCTACAAATACCGCCCTGCAGATGATGGAATAGCCTATGTTCAGCTCTTCTATTTCTTCTATCCCGGCTATGGGTTTTACGTTGCGATAATCAAGCCCGTGCCCGGCAAAGACCGAAAGCCCTATTTTTTTAGCATACCGGGCGGCCTTTATTATCTGGCCTAATTCGTTCTCTCGGTCTACGCCTTTGGCCAGCGCGTATTTTCCCGTGTGTAATTCTATAGAGTCAGCGCCGATTGTCTTTGATTCTTCCACCTGATCGAAGCTTGGCTCGATAAATAAGCTGACTTTAATGCCTTTATCTTTAAGGCGAGATACGGCCTTTTTTATCCGCGGCTTTAATCCATGCACATTTAATCCGCCCTCTGTGGTTAATTCCCGGCGTTTTTCCGGGACAAGCGTTGCCTGATGCGGTTTAGTCTTTGCGGCAATGGCGACGATTTCAGGGTTTATTGACATTTCCAGGTTGAGCTGCGTTGTCACGGATTTCTTTAAGAGCGCCAGGTCATTGTCGTTTATATGGCGCCTGTCTTCTCTGAGGTGGGCCACAACCCCATCGGCGCCTGCCTGCTCAACTATCGCGGCAGCGTAGACCGGGTCGGGATTTCTTCCGCGCCTTAATTGCCGTATAGTTGCGATATGGTCAATATTTACACCCAGGCGTTTCGGTTTATTATTCATGGCTTGAGTTTAGTATGGCATCCGATACTTTTACGACATCGGATATTTCGCCTACATCGTGGACGCGTACTATATGAATGCCATTGGCAATAAGCATGGCTATCGCGGCGGATGTGCCGAATAAGCGTTCGCCCGGTTTTTTATCAATGATATGGCCGATAAATGATTTTCTCGAAGGCCCTGCCAAAATCGGAAAATCTATATCGCGCAATTCGCCAAGGCGGTTTATTATTTCAAGGTTATGCGCGGGGGTTTTTCCAAAGCCGATACCCGGGTCAATAATTATTTGCGATTTGCTTATGCCGGCATCCATCGCGCGCCTAACCGCGCTGCTTAAAAAACTAGCTATTTCGCTAATAAGATCGGCATATTCGGGGTTGTCCTGCATATTGGATGGGTTTCCCCGCATATGCATCAAGACAACAGCCGCGTTATATTTTTTTATTACGCTGCCCATCTTTTGGCTGGATATAGCCGTGATATCGTTAACTATGCTTGCTCCGTTATCCAGGGCTTGTTCGGCTACTTCCGGCTTATAAGTATCAATAGATATTGGTAGAGCTATTTTTTTGCTCAGTAATTTTATTACGGGGATAACGCGCTTAATCTCTTCGTCTTGCGCTATGGGCTCCGCATTAGGCCTTGTTGATTCGCCTCCTACGTCGATTATGTCAGCTCCGTCTTCTGCCATTTTTTCAGCGGCTTCAATAATTTTCGCAGTTCTTAGCTCTGGATTATTAGTTTTGGTTTTGTATAGGCCGTCTCCGCTGAATGAATCCGGGGTAATGTTTAAAATACCCATTATTCTGGTATTTGTTCCCAGGTTAAGTTTATAGTTTCCGGCGGTTAGGCTGAATTTTGAGCGCGGATATTTTTGTTTAGTGTTTATATCGGAGGATAAACCCATAAAGATAGAAAACCTTAGAATCGATTTTACGCGCCGTCTGTTTTCTGGCTCACTGTTGTTTTCTCAGCGGATTCTTTATCTTCAGGCGCAGGAATTCCCGTTAATTTTCTTACCTCATCGACGCCTAAGACTTCTTTCTCCAGGAGCGCATTTGCCAGTAAGGTGAGCTTATCTTTATTGGATTCCAGGATATTTTTCGCGCGTTCATGCGCCTGGTATATTATCTTTTTTACTTCTTCATCGATTAGCTTTGCTGTTTCCTCGCTATAGTCGCGTTCTTCCATTATATCCCGGCCTAAAAATAACGGCCCATGGTGTTTGCCGAGTGTCATATGCCCGATTTTTTCGCTCATGCCGAATTCGCAGGCCATTCTGCGCGCAAGCTCAGTTGCCTGGCGCAGGTCGTTTTCCGCGCCGGTTGTGATTTCACCCATATTCATTTGTTCGGATACCCTGCCGCCTAACGCTACGGTAAGGCGCGCGATAAGCTCATTTTTTGTCCAGTAATGCCGATCTTCCTGCTGGGGCATAATCGTATATCCTCCGGCCAGCCCGCGGGGAATAATCGAAACTTTACGCAGTGGATCAGCCTCGGGTATTAAAAGTGAAAGCATCGCGTGCCCAGATTCATGAAATGCCACGATACTTTTTTCACGTTTTGATATTATGCGGCTTTTTTTCTCAGGGCCCATGAGCACCCGCTCTATGGCTGATTCCATCTCTTTCATGCTGACGGATTCTTTATTAAAGCGCGCGGCCAGTAAGGCGGATTCATTGCATAGGTTGGCAAGGTCCGCTCCGGAGAATCCCGCGGTTTGTTTGGCGATAATTTTGAAATCAACGTCGTCTGAAAGCTTTATTTTTCTGGTGTGTACTTTCAAAATTGCTTCTCTTCCTAATATATCCGGCAGATTTACTACTATGTGCCTGTCGAATCTTCCCGGGCGTAATAATGCCGGATCGAGTGTATCGGGGCGATTGGTCGCTGCCACTATAATCAGGCCTTCGGTTGTATCAAAGCCGTCCATCTCACCTAAAAGCTGATTTAGTGTTTGTTCTCTTTCGTCATGCCCTCCGCCTATGCCGGCAAAACGCTGCCGTCCAACAGCATCGATTTCATCTATAAAAACGATACATCCTTTACCGGAGAGTTTGGCTGCTTTTCGTCCCTGTTCAAAAAGGTCGCGTACGCGCGAGGCTCCTACACCCACAAACATTTCCACAAAGTCAGAGCCGCTCATTGAAAAAAAAGGGACTCCCGCTTCTCCCGCCACTGCTTTGGCAAGGAGTGTTTTTCCGCATCCGGGAGGGCCGACAAGCAGGACGCCTTTGGGTATCTTGCCCCCTAAGCGCTGGAAGCGTTTCGGGTCCTTAAGAAATTCTATCACTTCCTGCAGTTCCTCTTTGGCTTCTTCTATTCCAGCCACATCAGCGAAGGTGGCACGTTTGGCGTTGGCATCTTCAGGCGGGCGGGATTTAATTTTCCCGAAGGACCAGATTTTGTTTCCCATCTGTGTCCCGCGGTAGCTAAAATACCAGAAAAAGGCAAGTATTAAAATCCATGGCGCAAGATAAAGCAATGCCGTCCAAAGCGCCCCCGGCGGCCTGATTTCAAAACCTTCTATATTTTTACGCAGCAATGGAATGAGTTCTTCGTCGCCGTCCGGCACGTGCACGCTAAACCGCCTGCCGTCAATAAGCTCGCCTTCTATTATATCTTCAGTTTTGTATGCCGATTTTATTGTGGGGTTGCCGGGGTTTTCTTCGAGCATTTTATAAAACTGCCCGTAGCTTAATTTTTCCGTAACTCCAAATAAAGACGTTTGCTGGCTGCCGGAAGGCCAGTTTGCCAGATAAAGTACGCATAAAAGCAATATGGCGATTATTATCATTCTCCGCGAGAACATATTGTTTTTGTTGGGTTTACCCGGTTTTTTATTACCTGATGTTTTTTTATTTTTGTGCGCGTTATAATTGTTTGCAGTCATTTTTTCTCCTATTTGTGAACTCTTATTTTATAATAAAGCCGGGGATTAATCAAGTTTTTTCGGTGGTATCCTTCGCTTGTATATATTTATAAAGGAGGAGGTTTTTTTTACGGAGATGTTTCGCGGCAGGTCAACTATTGAACCTGTTTTTCTGCAGTCCAGCAAGTCTTCGATTTCCTGTATATGCTTATAGGTAAAACGGCGCAGGTTTCCTGCGACGCTTTCAATGCTTAGCCTGATGGCCATTCTGCGCAGCGCTCCGTGCAGCCCATTGAGTTTGGCAGCTTTTAAACTTATTCTTGATTTAGATGAGGCGCTTTTAATCTTATTTAATTCTTCAGCCGCCTGGTTTTTTATGTAGTCGTAATCCATGCCGGCGGTTTGAGCGGTATTTGCCAGTATGTTAAGTATATTTTTGTTGTATTTTTTAAGCTGGGGCAGTAAATATTTACGTATGCGGTTACGCGTATAGATATCTTTTTTATTGCTGGAGTCGATTCGGTATTTATAATTTCTAGTTTTTAAATATAAGAGGATTTCATCCTTTGTTGAATTTAATAGAGGCCGGATAAGCGTATATTTTTTTATTTTTCGCTTTGGTAATATCGCGGCAAGCCCGTATAGCCCCGAGCCGCGCAGAATGCGCAGCAGCACTGTTTCTGCCTGGTCGTCTTTGGTGTGGCCGAGCGCTATTTTTGAGGCGCCGGCAAGCTCAGCGGCGCGGAATAAAAAATCAAAACGCGCTTTTCTTGCCGCCTCTTCCATGGAGGCCTTGGCGTATTTTTTTAAGTCAAAATTTTCACTAAAAAACGGCACTTTAAGTTTTTCACAGAGCGATTTTACAAAGCGTAAATCATCATCGGATTCGCTGCCGCGCAGCATATGGTTGAGGTGAGCGGCATAGATATCCAGATTTAATTTTTTTGATATATTTTTTAATATGTGGAGCAGAGCGACTGAATCGGGGCCTCCGGATAAGGCAACGATGACCCGGTCACGTTTGTTTAATAATTTAAATTCGTTTATAGTTTTGAAGATTTTGTCGGAGAGCATTAAAGGGGTAATTAATTATTCCAGGAAGTAAGCTTCTTCCGCGCGCCCTGTAGCGGCATTGACTTTTATCAGGTGGAATATATTCGTTTTTTCTTCTTCAAAGCCTGCCGCCCAGCATCCGTTTTCTACGGTATCGCTTATAAAAAGAAATGACATAGCGATTTTTTTATATTCTTTCAGGCTGTTTATATGGTTTTGGGCGATTAATATTGCCTGTTCTTTGGTTAGGCGTATATCCTTAACCGGCACGGTTTCTTTAGAATCTGTATTAACCGGCTCGTCCACATTTTTGGCCTTGGAGATGTTCTTTAATGAAGCAATTTCGATAGTTACGGGTTTTGCGTTATATGTGCCTTTGAGCGCTTTTTCCATTACAGGGTTTGAGTCACGGTAGGAATAAGATATTTCATATTTGCCGCTTTCGCTAAAAAACTCCAACCCCGCGGTATTTTCCCGGTTTAAGTCTTTCGCGCCTAACTTAATCGTAAAGAATTTCTTTTTTTCTGAGGGCATGACCGCGGAATAATCCGTGGGGATAAAAGGCCCTCTTTCGTCTTTTAGTTGAAATTTTCTGCCGTTGGGCCCGGCGATGAATAAATCGATATTTGCAAGCGGCCTTAGAGTTTGAATGTAGATAACCTGAGATGATAGATTCTGCGTCAGTCCGGAGACGGTAATCTCTTCACCCAGCTCGTATAAGCCTTTATCTGTTTCCAGCGCGAACCTGGCGAGTTGTTGATTTGCTTCTGCGATAGAAGCCTTCAGAAGCGTTAAAAAAATAATGCAAATAATATAAGATTTACGCATTTAAAATTAGATTTTATTAAAGGTCAGGGCACTGCGTTTTGAAAAAGGAGCATTCCCAGCAGTCTTCAAAATCACGGTTTTTCTTTGAGCACATTGAAGACTGTGCCATCCAGCATATATCGCCATATTTATTTAGGTATACCGGGCATTTTTTTCTTGTTTCGCTGGCGCAGTTCCAGTGCTCCCAGCATGTCTTTTTAGTTTGCGAACCCATCTTAACCTCCGTTTTGGCATAATCCGGCGTTATTTTTCAGCAGGATCCGCAAGTATGCCGCGGTTAAAAATTGCCGCCGCGCGTTCATCAACGAGTATCGCCGTGTCTTTATAGATTTCGCCAAAAAAGAATATTGCTTCATCGCCGACATTATAACTAAGTCCGGTCTGCGGTTTATTTCGAAATTGCAGCTTTAAAGGAACATCCCTTCCTCTTATGATACTAAGGATGTCGATGTTTATGATTTGATATTCCTCCGGCGTGCGTTCCGATAAGCCTATATTGGCAATGTTGCTTACGCTTGCGATAACGATTACCTTTGCAAGCCTGTTAAGCTGATTGTAAGGCAGTTTATAGTATTGTTCGGCAACAATGCTTTCAGCGTATCCGCTTAAAAACAAACCCATAAATAAAATAATCAGCCTCTTTTTCATGAATATTATTTTGCGGGCATTGCTTTAGGCATGTGCACCGGGCAAATACCCTTTTTGCACTTATAGCAATGGCGCATTTTATTCATGTGAATGCAGACCGTGGATACAATTAAAATAAGAGTAATGATAGTAAGCAGTATGTTTGTATATTTTAGTGAAGAAAAAAATCCGCCGTTTTTGTCATGCTGCGTCATTTTCACCCCCTTCTTTATCATGCTATTCTGTTAAAAGTCAGGTTATAAACAAAAACATTATAGCATATTTAGTTAAAAATTGTAAATATTTTCAAAAGACGAGGTGGATAAATAAATGGAGAGTATTAATTCAGGATAATGATTCGGGGACTATTGAATCAAAATATTCGTTGATGCTGGATACGGTTTTGCTAATGATTTCTTTGTTGGGCAGGTAATAACGGCTGATATTTTCCTTGATTTCTGATAAGTTGGAAAGAAACAGTTGTATGACATGTCCGGACATCTCTTCTATTTTTTCTATAGTTCCGTTGTCTATGGGTTTGCCGATAGCAATGCTTAAGATGCTGCCGATTTTTTGAAACGGCATAATCGTATGTTCATGTATGATTTCAGGCGGGATTAATTTTACTGCTTCGGAATGGATTTGAAACCTGTTTAACGGGATATACGGCAGGTGGTATTGGCTCATGAATGCCGTAGTCAGGTCATCTTCGCCGGCAAAGCCCAGCTCCAACATAATCTCTCCCAAGAGCTTGCGCGGAGAAGTGTTATTTTGGGTACGGATGGCTTTATCCAGCTGGGTATAATCGATTATCCTGTTTCGGATAAGCAGGCTGCCGAGGTATTCGCTTGATTTTCTGCGGAGATAAGTGTTCGTTTTTGCCATTTTTTGAAACAATTTTAAAAGTTATAATAAGGCCCTTATAAATATGTTAGCAATTATCGTGCCAAATGCCTGGGATTTAAGAGAATAAAACTATTATTTTATCTTATGTTTTCGCAATAAGTTATGAATGGTATATTTGTACGGGATTGTCCGGGTAAGATATGGTAATGTTTATTTTTTTAAACAAGATGATTTTTTTTGGCCTCGTCTTTTATTTCCCTTGCGTAAGCACTTGTAGATTTCTTCGAAATCTACTGCGTACGCTTCGAGATAATTTTTCGCTTTGCGAAAAATTAAGTGACGGCGAATGGATTCGAACCATTGACATAACGGGTATGAGCCGTTTGCTCTACCAGGCTGAGCTACGCCGCCGCGAATTTATTTTAAAAATATCCCCATTAACGCGAAAAAACCTAAAATTATTGCCAGAATAAAAATAATTCCAAGGAACGCTTTAATTTTCTTAAAGGCGAACATAATCAAAGGCAAAACAACCAATATCGGTATACCAATAGTGAACGTAAACGGTAAGTTCAGGCTTATCCACCATTCCGGTATTTTAGTTAAAAGTTCCTTTAAGTAATCCATTATTTCTTTTTATACGCGTCCAGAAATGAGTCGCAGTATATTTGTTTATTCAGTATTAATTCCGCGGTAATCAGCGCATCCATCAGATTTTTATCCAGGGGGTCCAGTATTGCCCCGTCAAGGCCGGCGCATTGGGCCATGACAAGGAATGTGCGGTTTATCAGGCTTCGGTCAGGTGCGCCTTGAGAAACATTGCTTAATCCCACTATTGTTTTTGGCGCCGGATCGGATAAAAGCTTAAATTCATGAAGGGCGCCTAATACTTCCTGTGCTTGAGCTTGTGCCACGTTAACCGGCAAAACTATGGGGTCAAGATATAAATTTGAGACAGGAAAATTATTCTCTTGGCAATATGTGACAATTGTTGCCGCTAGCTCTAATCTCTGGAATTTATCCTGAGGTACGCCCTTTTTATTCATCGCAAGGCCAATAAGTGAGCTCTTATATTTTAATGCCATAGGCACTAAAATGTCTAATTTTTCTTTATCCGCCCCGGTTGAATTAATGATTGTTTTATTTTTCGCGGTTGACAGCCCAGCCTCGATGACGTCAGTTTTTGTGCTGTCCATGCAAAGAGGCGTATCCACCACTTCTTGTATTGCTTCTACCATCCACTTGATATCGTCTTTTGGATTACGTGATGCCGGGCCGCAGTTTACGTCTAAAGCCGATGCTCCTGCCTCCGTTTGCTTCTTTGCGATATCCTGTATGATTTTTTTATCTTTTGTTTCCAGCGCCTGCCTTACATTTTTGTACATCCCGTTGATAAGTTCGCCTACAATAAACATGTCGTCCTTTCCTTTTACTAGTTACGAATTACTAGCTGCGAGTTAGTTTTTAATCAATTCTTCTATATGCTTTTTAACTATTTCGATTGCCTTCGGATGGCGCATTATGAGTATGTCGGCGCCTGCCTGTAGAAATGCCGAAGCCGTAACCGCCTCCCATAAAATACCGCGCTCTTTCTCATTGCCCCATTCGGGAAATTCAGAAATCTTTGCTTTTGCTTCCTTGGCGCGCCATGCCTCCTGGCCTACAAAACATATAAATGGCTGAGAAAGCATTTTATCCCCTCCGAATGCCGCGATACGCGCCCTTTCCATAATTGAATAAGCGTATTCCATGCCGTATCCCAGCGCGCCGACCGTAGGATTTATGACAATGCGCTCTTGAGGCAGGCCCATTTCGCTTATTAGTATATTTAATTGTTTTGCGATATTTATATCTATGGGGGATTCGGCGATAATGCTATGGCCGTAGGCAAGGCATGCCGCGACGATAGTTTTGTAATTTTTTTGTACCGCGTCTCCTATCAGGCAGCGTTCGCCTTTTGTAATTTCGGCGCATCTTGGGAGTATAAGATTATCTTTTGCGTCATCTCCGCATCCTAAAATAATTAACGGCAGTTTTACCTTGGCGGTGATTTCGTTTATCAGCTTTACCGTATCTTCTTCCGAGCGGTTTTGCGCATCCGGATGAATGCCCGAAAGCCTAATCGTCAGAAGGTCAGCTTTAAATTCGTTCTCGCATTTCATCGCCCATTCCAAAGGGTTATTTAATACTTCGCCATAGGGATCTTTTAAGGTGTCCGGCCAGTCGTCCGGCGCCACATCAAATATCTCCATGGCGATCACGGGCTTATGGGGCATTTCTGATTCTTCCAGAAGATAGGGCAGGCCTGTTTCTCCCCCGACTTTTATCGCCTTGCTTCTTGTCCCGCCTTCGGCTTTTGTCGCCCCAATCGTGACAACATCAATTTTATTTGACCATTTTTCTTTAATTAATTCTAGCGGCATGTTTCCCTCCAATTATTTTATCCATTATTTTAAACACTGCCTGTAAGGCGCCTGAAGTTTTTTCTAACTTCATAAGCGGCTCTCCCAGCGTCGCGGAATCTAAAATTTTTTCATCATAAGGTATGGTTTCCACCCTGTCAAAATTCATGCTGATGTTTTTCCACTCATCCGGCGGATTGTTTTCTTTGTCCAGAGAACGATTAACCACCAGGATAAATTCTTTTATTTCTATTTTTAGTTCTTTTACCAGTTCGTAAATCCTGGCGGCGGATTTTAATCCGACTCTTGTTTGGTCGGAGACGATTAACAGATAATCCGCTTTACGGGTTGTGCGGCGGGATAAATGCTCAAGGCCGGCCTCGTTGTCGATAATTACAAATTTGTAGTCACCGGCGATTTTCGATATAATTCCCCGTAATACATTATTGGCAAAACAATAACATCCGGGGCCTTCCGGCCTGCCCATTGCCAGGATATCCAGCCCGTCTGATTCTTCAATAGCAGACTGTACCTGATATTCAATGTATCTTTCCTTTGTCATGCCGGCAGGTATTTTATCTATATTGCGGCTGACTTCGTCAATTAAGGCGCCGATATTTTCTTTTGGTTCGATTCCCAGGACCTGTCCCAGGTTAGCGTTGGGATCGGCATCTATAGCCAGGACGCTGCCCTTTTCTATTTCTTTGAGGTAACGGATAATCAGCCCCGCGATAGTTGTTTTTCCTGTGCCGCCTTTTCCTGCTACGGCTATTGTATAATTCATAATTTTATGTTCTTAAATTTTGTTATATCGGTATGCGGAAAAAATAGCGCCGCCATATACTCATCCATGTATTTTTGGTCGCTGGAGAGTTCAAAGCAGGTAATTTTTTTTGCTAAGTTTTCGGTTTTATGTATGGCATCGCTGGATAAAATTACCTCCCTTGCCCCGATAAGCGAGCTATTGCCTACGAATTTGAACCTGCTTCTTTCAATGTCAGGCAGCAGGCCGATAGTTATGGCGCTTTCAATGTCTAGATAATTTCCGAAGCCGCCGGCGATAAAAATCTTTTTGACATCTTCGAATCCCAGCCCCATGTGCCTGAGGAGGCAGGCGGCGGCAGAATATATAGCGCCCTTGGCGCGTTTTAAATTATCAATATCAACTTCATTAATGTAAATCTTGCTTTTGTTATTTTCTCCCGATTCATAAATAATGAACTCTTTGCCAAATTCGCCTTCGCGGATGAGTTCGTTCCGTATATCTTCTATCTTACCGTTTTTGTCCATGACGCCCGCCTTAAGCATCTCGGAAAGCAGGTCGATATATCCTGAGCCGCAAATCCCTTTGGCCGGAGCATCCCCTATTGTTTTAAGTTCAGCCTTAAAAGTTTTTTTATCTATCTTAATTTTTTGAATAGCGCCGCGGGTAGCGCGCAGGCCGCAGGATACGCCCGAGCCTTCAAATGCCGGCCCGGCCGAGGCAGCAGTCGAAATCATCCATTCATTATTACCGAGAACAATTTCACCGTTGGTTCCTACGTCTATCAATAGGCAAAGGTCTTTTTCGTCATCCATGCCGCAGGCAAGTACTCCGGAAGTTATGTCGCCTCCGACATAGCTCGATATACCCGGCACGCAGCCTAAGAGCCCTCGCGGATTAATTTTTATGCCGGCTTCTTGGGCGCGTATCACCGGAACAAAGTTTGCCGTGGGAACATACGGGTCACGCCTTATATAAGTGGGGTCTACGCGTAAAAGAAGATGAATCATCGTGGTATTGCCCGCGCATACGCAGCAGGTAACGTTGTTTAAATCTATGTTGTTTTCCTTGATTAATTCCTGGATCATGTCGTTCATGCCGTCAATGACCGCATGATGCAGGCGTTCCAGCCCTTCTTCTTTCTGGGCGTAGATTATGCGGGTGATAATATCGGCGCCGAATGTCGCTTGTTGATTAAAAGTTGCCTTTGTTCCCAGGACTTTTTTGGTATTTAAGTCTACCAATTGTCCTGAGATTGTGGTGGTTCCTATATCGAAAGCTACGCCAAAATTATTTTTTGATGTATCTGCCGGCTCGATCAGGACAATTTCTGTCGTATCGTTTCTATTGCCTAGAGTAGCCGTTATTTTAAAGTCGGCTGAGCGCAGGAAATTACCCAGATGCCTTATGTTAGCAAGCCCTGTTTGTAAAATTTCTATATTTTTTATTTTTCGTATCTCACGGTAGAGGCGTTCTAAATCGCTTATTTTGTCTTCTTGTGTAGGCTGCGGGAGTTCAAGGTATACTTTGGTAGCAAGCGGTGAATGTATAAAAATATCTTCATTTATAATCGGCTCGCTCTTTTCTATGGATTCAGCCTTGGTATATACGCCGCGCAGGCGCGAGGAAAATGCTTCTTCATCGGTAATCTTCGTAAAATCAAGGCGTGACTGTTCCGGTATTTCCACCTCTACGTCTGATAATGCCGTAGTCAGGCATGCAAGGTATAGGCCTTGTTTTTTTTCCTCCTGGCTGATCCTGCCGGTCGCGAGGGTGGCGACCTGCCCCTTTTTTATAATTACCTTGCACCTGCCGCAGACCCCGTCACCGGCGCATCCGGAATTTATGTTTATGCCCAGAGAAATTGCCGCCGAAAGCAGAGTTTTGCTTTTGCCTATTTCGATTGTTTTATTCTCAGGATAAAAGGTTACTTTGTATTTTTCCATAAATTAAAAAATTGGCCTGATCCCTTTTTTATCCGGCCTTTTGTATATTTTTTAGAAAACTGGGTATTCCGGCCGCTTCCCTTGGCCCGACGATTATTCTGTATCCGGATTTTTCTTCTAAATCTCCGCTCATTACGGCAACATAGCCGGGGATTACGATATTTTTATGTTTTACCTTTTCGGGTATGCCGAATTTTTTGATCGATTCATTAATTTTATCCGGCGTGAACTTTTCCGCGGCCCAAGCGGTTAATACGGACATGCCTTCTGTATCCACGCTTATTAAGAAGGCCGGTATTTTACTTGCCTCCACCTCTCCTAAGACCGTATAGTATGATAATGAAAAATTCGTGGTTATTAATACCGGCGAATTTTCATTGACCTGTCCTATCGGGTATGCCTTCGGCTCTACCTGTAGAGGTTTTTGCGGATCGGTATAGATGTTCTGCCTTAAGGTTAGAATCGGCAGTATTTGATAGGCCTCAAATCCCTCCAGCAGAACTATCCCGGTATACTTTAAGATATAGTCGCAGGCCTCGATAACTTGTTCGTAAGTATCGTTACTTTTTATAACGGTAAGCGACGGGTATCCGAAAACGCGGTTATTTTTCTTAAGCGGCATGCGCCGTATCTGGGTAAGGTCCCAGATTTTTTTGTTTACTGGCTTATCGCCTGTCTGAAGAATTAAATCGTTGGCGCCTGCCGAATTAACCGCCGGGATCAGCTCGGATAATTCTTCAAGCGTATCCGCTTTTACTACCAGCGGCAGAGAAAGTTCTTTCGCGGCTGCCGCCAACTCTTGATAATTCTCTTTATTCGCGGCGTGAATAATTGGTTTACGTTTAGCTATATGCGCGGCCGCGGCTTTAAGTGACGCGGCATCGGCTGAGATCAGCACAATGCCCAGTTTTGTCAGCTCGGCAACTTTTTTAACAACCGCCTCAAACCTTGCTTTATCGGAACCTGCCTGGCGCACGGCTATCAGATTTACGGATATCTGCTGTCCGATACGCTCAAAAGAAAGCTTATTGACGTGTTCAACCCTGTTTTTTATTTCTTCATCTGAAGCGGCGTCATTTATGATTATACCGACGCCGGCCGGATGAAAGAATTTTTCTTCATGGCGAAAAAGGACATTTTCATTGCCGATTTCTAGCTTTTGTTCGCCTTCGCCAACAGTTATCAGCTTAATTGGCGGCTGTGCCGAAGCTTCCAATGCCGCCTTGGCAGCTGCGGTTATTTCCGGGCATTTTTCTACAGATACCGCTTTTTTAGCCAGCTGCATGGCAAAAGCCAGGCAGGTTGGAAAACCGCATTTACGGCAGTTTGTTTTTGGCAGAAGCTTATAGATGTCTAGACCTGAAAAAGCCATTTAATTCCTCCTTTTAAAAATAACGAATCGTAAGTATTGACTATCAAGAAAAAACCTTTTTATTCCGTGGCAACAAAAAGATTGTCCGGTTTATTTTTATATAGTTTTTTTGCCAGTGTTTCACAGGCTGAATGCCCATCGGTAAAATTAATTTTATTAAAAATTTCATTTTTTAAAGATACGCGGATTTTTTTACCGTTTTTGGCGTTTATAAAATTCGCGAAAATCACTTTTGATTTTAGGATTTTAATATTTCCTTTTCCCATGGTGCAGCCGGTTGAAAGCTGAAGGCCGTCAATCATGCAAGAGCGCGGTTTTGAATGCAAACCGCTTACCTCTATTGATAAGCCGAAATATTTCGCGGCTTTTATTTTTTTAATCCCGTATTCACCCATCAAGAGGCCTAATACCAGCCATGGGCCGAGATGACCGTGAAACTTTACCGCGGTGTTTAGTGAAATCATTTGTTATTTTTTTTTGTCATTATCCGGCTCGGCCGGACAATCCAGGCGGTTCTGTGCGGTTATTTGTTGATTAAATTGGCGAAATATCCCGCGCCAAAACCGTTATCTATGTTTACCGCCGCGATTCCCGGCGAGCAGCTGTTTAGCATTGTCAATAGGGCTGAGAGCCCATTAAAACTCGCGCCGTAGCCCACGCTTGTAGGCACGGCAATGACCGGTGTTTTCACCATGCCGCTGACGATGCTCGCCAGCGCTCCTTCCATCCCCGCGACAACTATAACCACCGAAGCTTCCCGCAGCATTTTATTGTTATCCAGCAGGCGGTGCATACCGGCTACGCCGACGTCAAAGAGGCGCCTAACAGGGCTGCCCAGTATTTCCGCTGTTAATGCCGCTTCTTCAGCGACCGGAAGATCAGCCGTGCCTGCGCTGACGATTAGAATAGTGCCTTTTTTCGCGGTAGTGTCTTTGCTTTTTATATAGGCGAGATTTGCCAGCGGGCTGAATTTTAATTTCGGGTAAAACTTTTTAAGATATTTATATATAGCCGGTTGTATTTTACTTAAAATTAGCGTATGCTTTTCTTTTAAGATAATCCGGGCGATATTTTTTATTTGTTCCCTTTTTTTTCCGGGGCAATATACAACTTCCGGAAAACCGCGCCGCTTTTGCCTATCTATGTCAATCTTGGCAAAACCCAAATCCCGATACCCTCTATGTTTCATTGCCTGTAGATTATATAAATCATGGCCGCGATTAAAACTAACGCCAGTATGTAAAAATCATTAAAATATATAAAGTCAATTATCCGCTCAGTGAGCGAGTATTTAATTTGTTTTGTTTTTGTTTTGAATTGTATCGTATCCATTTGCTTTATGCGTTGGATCTGTTCTCTTCTAAAGCGCAAATGAGTGCCCGCGATTTTGTATGCGGGGATAACTCCGTCTTCGGAAAGCTCAATTACCTCTTTTTCGGAAATTCCCAAAATTCGCGATACATCCCTGACCGTAATCAGTTTTTCTGTCACTTTTATGCCTCCGTAAAACAAAAAAGCTTACGCCTTTCCTATCCGTAAAATATTTTTTTAAGGAAGATAGGTTAAATTAGAATTTTGACAAAATGAGCAATAAGGCAGCCTTCGTATTTTACTTTACAGCTCCGCTTGCAACCCATTCGTCTATTTTATTGCGTTCGAATCGCCATTCGTTACCGTCTTTATAGGCGGGAACTTTGCCGGAATCAGCCCAATCAACGATTGATTTGCGGTCTAAATCCAGATATTTGGCTAATTCTTCGACTCCCAGCACGTCTTCAAGCATGTGGCAGTGGCCTTCGAACCGCGCGCCTTCTCCCACGACAAGACGTGAAGTTTTTATAGTGCCTTCTACAACCGCCGGATCTAAAAGCGTCAGTCTTTCTCTTGCGAGTATCTCTCCTTTTACATGGCCGGAAATCGTAATATTATCGCCGATTATGCGCGCGCTGACAACCGCGTTTTCGGTAACTGTAAGGTCACCCCTGGTTTCCAGCACTCCCTCAAACTTACCGTTTATGCGTAAGTTGACAGGATCCTTGAAACAAAGCGAGCCCTGCATACTGGCATCTACATCCAGGATTTTTTCTTCATTTGTGTGTTTTCTGTCTTTAATTGCCATTCACTTCACCCCCCTTCATTTTAGTGAGCCTTGCGGCCTTGCTTTAATCTTTTATTGTTTTCTGATTACTCGCTCAATATTACGCAATGCCAATAAAACTAAAAGTACTAAAATTGTTGCGGTGCAGGCGGCAGATATAAATCCGCAGCCTACCGCAAGGCCGATGGCTGATACTGTCCAGATGCTGGCTGCTGTTGTAAGTCCTTTTATTGCCTCGCGGTTACGTATAATGGTTCCGGCGCCGATAAATCCTATGCCGGTAACCACCCCGGCCGCTATTCGTGAAGGATCGATGCCGCCGGCATAATTATATATATCAAAAATATGCATTGATGTCAACATAATCAGTGTTGAACCCAGGCTGACCAGTATGTGCGTGCGCAGTCCCGCTTCGCGTTTATGCACTTCGCGTTCAATGCCGACTAATCCCCCTAAAAGAGCCGATAGAACAAGCCTGATAATAACATCATAAGTAGAGAGCATCTTGTGTCCTCCTCACTTTTTAAGTTGGCTCAATTTGCATGCTTAACTTAGAGCCGCCCATTTTTTTATATAAGTGATATGCTAATCCGGCGATCATTGCCGCGTTATCAAGGCAGTAGTTATGTTCAGGAAAATATATTTTTATTCTGTTTTTTAGCGCTGCCTGCATTAGCTTTTGACGAAAGCGCATATTTGATGCCACCCCGCCTCCGATAACTAAGCGTTTTGTCTTTTTGCTTTCGCAGGCAAGCAAAGATTTTTTTACTACGTCATCAAAAACCGCTTCCTGGAAGGCATGCGCGATGCCGGTTTTATCCCGAAAAGAAATTTTTCCGTTTAAAGAGTTGACCTTGTATAAGACCGCGGTTTTTATCCCGCTGAAACTGAAATCCAATTTTCTATCCAGCCTGCCGCATGTAAAGCGTATTTTGCTGTTTTTACAGCGCCGGGCGAGTTTTTCTACCAGCGGCCCGCCGGGGTAGGCCAAACCCATGATTTTGGCTACTTTATCAAATGCTTCTCCTATGGCATCATCGACTGTGTGCCCGAGCAATTTAAACGATAGGAAATTTTTTACGAAAAATAAACTGGTATGCCCTCCGGATACCACCAGGCCAACGAAAGGCGGCTTTATTTTTTGCGAAAGGGCCGGGGCATACAGGTGCGCCTGTATATGGTCTATTCCGATAAAAGGTTTCTTTATGGCAAAACTTAAAGCCTTGGCAAATGACAGGCCGATCAATAAAGATCCGCCTAATCCGGGGCCTTTTGTGACGGCTATTAAATCAATATCTTTAATTTTTATTTTTGCTTCCTTCAGGGCCGTGCTTACTACCGGCTGTATGTATTCCAGTTGAGCGCGGGAGGCAATTTCCGGTATTACGCCGCCGTACTTTCGGTGCAGTTTCAAGCTGGATGCGACAATATTAGAAAGAACATAAGAGCCGTTTTTTACTAAGGCGGCTGATGTTTCGTCGCAGGATGTTTCAATGCCGAGAATGATCATCGCGTTAACTCTGAGGCAAAGACGAATTCTACGCCTTCATTTTCCGCTATCGACGGCATGATGCGGCTTAATACTTCAAGGGTTGGGCGCCTGTCGTGGCCTATGCCGATGGCGTTGCCGCTTGATTTAGCTTTTTTTACCAGGATCCACATCTGATTTTCTATATATTTTTCGTTTAATTGATTATCCAGAAATACGGAGCGGGCGGCAAATTTCATATTGAATTCCGAGGCAACTTTAGCGCAGACCGATTTACTGGTTAAGCTATCCACAAAAAATAAATCCTTTTCTTTCAGTATTTTAAATATGGTTTTTATTACTCTTTGGTCGCCGGTTGCTTTTGATCCCTGGTGGTTTGATACCCCCTTGGCATGCGGAATGTTTTCCAGGGCATTTTTTAAAATAGATATTATTTCTTTATCAGTCATTGTTGTCATGATTGTATTTTTCTCAAGGGCCATATTTTTACTTTTATGCGGTTCCAGCGGTAAGTGCAGCATTGTTTCAAAACCCAGATCATGCGCTTCTTGGTCAATACGCCGGGAATAAGCAAGGTTTGGCAGGATTGACAGCGTTATGGGATAACGCATAGTTTGCAGTATATCCAGATTCTTAATATTATAGCCCCAGTCGTCTATGATGATGGCAATTTTTATCCGCTTTTCCTGATCACGGGCTTTTTCCGGAGGCGTTTCATCGGGTGTTTCTTCGGCGGGGCGGGTTTGTTTTTGTGCTTGGCTGGCCTCTTGCTTTAGCGGCTTTGGTTTTATCCCCGTTTTTAGCAGTTTTATCAGGAAGAATGATTGAATGATTATAATAATCGAGAGTACGGTTATAATTTTATTTTTCATTATTCTTATATATCAATACCGCTTTTAATACATCAATAGCGGCTAATATTTGATTGTCTTGGCGGTAGCCTTCTTCCTTTTTATGTTCGGCGTTTTCATCTTCCAGCTTATCGAATATTTCTCCCGCCAGGTTCGGATCGTCTTTTACCTCTTCATTTTTTTTGATTTCCATTTTTTCAACTAAGATGTCCGGCATGATGCCTTTTTCGTGGATCATGCGCCCTGCGGGAGTAAAATAAATACTGGTTGTGAGTTTTATGGCAGAGCCGTCCGCAAGCGGGATCAGCGTCTGCACGGAGCCCTTACCGAATGATTTTGTGCCTAATATTATCGCGCGTTTGTAATCCTGCAGGCAGCCGGCTAAAATTTCACTTCCTGAAGCGCTTCCTTCGTTTATCATCACAACGGCGGGAATATCAATCAGCGGATTATTAAAACCCGATTTAAATTCTATTTTTTTCTCTTCGTCGCGCCCTTGGGTAGAAACCACAATTTTGTTTTTTTCGATAAATTGTTCCGCAACGTCTACGGCCGCGCTCAACAGCCCGCCCGGATTATTGCGCAGGTCGATAATCAAGGCCAGCATTCCTTCAGAGGTTAATTTTTTTAATTTATTCTGCAGTTCTTTGGCGGTATTTTCCCTGAATTCAGAAAGGCGTATATAGGCGATGCCGTCTTCAAGGATTTTCGCTTCTTTGATATCTTTTATTTTAATTATGTCGCGGACAATGGTAAAGTCCATGAGCTTATTTTCTTTTTCTCTTAATATGGTGATCGTGATTTTTGTCCCGGGCTTGCCTCTCATTTTCTTTACCGCATCCATAAGAGAGTATCCCCGCGTAACCTCATCGCCGATTTTTACTATTCGATCGCCGCTTTTTAAACCTGCCTTCCATGCCGGCGTATCTTCGATCGGGGTTATTATGGTGATTAGCCCCTCCCGTATGGTTATTTCAATGCCTAAGCCTCCGAATTTTCCCTCCGTGTCGATTTTAAGCTCGTTATAGGCGTCCGGATCTAAAAATAAGCTGTGAGCGTCCAGATTTGAAAGCATGCCTTTTAGCGCTCCATAGATTAGTTCTTTGCTTGTCATTTCCTTTACGTAGTCTTCTTTGACATAGGCGAAAACATCGGCAAATAAGTCCAACTGTTTATAGGTTTGGTCTTTTTCGCTTTGTTTTTGCCCAAAACCGCAAATGTGCGCGGTAAAGATCAAAGCCGCGAAAATCAAAAGAATAATAGCGGTAAAAAATTTATTACGCATTTTTCATCCTTTCTTTTAAGAGCTCGTTTATTATTTTAGGATTTGCTTTGCCTTTTGCTTTTTTCATCGCCTGTCCCATGATAAACATCAGGGCGTTTTCTTTTCCGTTTTTATAGTCGCTGACCGGGGAGGGATTTTCTTTTATCGTTTCATCTATTATTTTAGATAACATGCCTTTATCGGAAATCTGGGCGAGATTTTTATCTTTTATTATCACATCGGCGCTTTTGCCGGAGTTAAACATTTCCGTCAGTACCGCTTTGGCGGTAAGATTATTTATTTTTCCTTCATCGGTTATTTTCAGCAGGTTTATTAAATCCCGGGCAGCCACGGGAGAATTCTCCGGCGCGATTTTCCGGTTGTTTAATTCCGACAAAAACGCCCCCAGCATCCAATTGGTAAGATTCTTATAATTTTTGTATATCTGCGCCCCTATTTCAAAATATTCGGCCAGGTTCTTGTCGCTGGTTAATATATTGGCCTCATATTCGGACAACTCATAGCTCGCCAGCAGGCGGCTATATTTTTGGCGCGGTAACTCAGGAAGATTATTTTTTATGCTGAGTATGTCTTTTTCTTCAATTACAAAAGGCACCAGGTCCGGTTCGGGAAAATAGCGGTAATCATGCGCTTCTTCTTTTGTGCGCATGGTAATTGTCTTTTGCATTTTTTCGTCCCAGAGAAGCGTTTCCTGGGTAATCTTTAGGTTATTTTCTTTGGCTTTTGTTTGGCGGATTAGTTCAAATTCCAGGGCGGACCTTACCGCCTTAAATGAATTCATATTTTTTAATTCGGTTTTTGTGCCGAGTTTTTTTTCGCCTTTTGGGCGGATAGATATATTCGCGTCGCAGCGCAGGCTGCCTTTTTCCATGTCGCAATCGGAGATATCCAGGTATTTTAATATGGCTTTTAGTGAAGTCAGGTATTCGTAGGCCTCTTGCGGTGAATTAATATCCGGCTCGCTTACAATCTCAAGCAGTGGAATACCGGTTCGGTTGAAATCAACATAACTTGAGGCGGCATCACTGCCTTCATGCAGGAGCTTTCCCGCATCCTCTTCCAGGTGCAGGCGGGTTATGCCTATGCGCCTTATGCTGCCGTCTGTATTTATGTCGATATATCCCTTGTAAGAAAGCGGAAGATCATATTGTGAAATTTGATAATTTTTCGGTAAATCCGGGTAAAAATAATTTTTGCGGTCAAATTTAATAAACGGCTGAATGGAACAGTTTAACGCGAGAGCAGTCTTTACGCCGTATTCAAGGACTTTTTTATTTAATACAGGTAAGGTGCCGGGAAGCCCCAGGCATACAGGGCAAGTTTGTGTATTGGGGCCGGCCCCGAATTTAGCCGGGCATCCGCAGAATATTTTCGATTCTGTCTTTAGCTGGACATGGACTTCCAGCCCTATCACAGGTTCATAATTCATAATTTTGGTTTGACCTTTCGCCAGTTAGTTGCCTGTTCATAGCTAAAAGCCGTTTTAAACAGCGTTTCTTCGTCAAATGGCCTTGCAAGTATTTGAAGCCCTACGGGGAGGCCTTCTTTTGTAAAACCGCAAGGAATGGATATTGCCGGGATTCCTGCCAAATTCGCGGATATCGTATAGATATCCGACAGGTACATGGAAAGCGGATTTTCAATTTTTTCCCCTTTTCTAAACGCCGCCGTCGGAGATGTCGGGGTTATTACGCAGTCTATTTCTTTAAACGCATCGTCAAAATCTTTTTTAATCAGTGTCCGCACTTTCAGCGCTCTCAAATAGTAGGCATCGTAGTATCCGCTGGATAGCACATAGGTTCCTAATATGACGCGCCTCTTTGCTTCCTGTCCGAATCCGTTCCCGCGGGTTGCGCGGTACATACCGATTATTCCTTCTTTGTTTATTTGGCGGTATCCGTACTGCACTCCGTCAAACCTGGCAAGATTAGAGCTGGCTTCAGCAGTGGCGATTATATAGTAAACGGCTACGGCGTATTCTGTATGCGGAAGGCTTATGGGTATAAACTCAACCCCCTTAGCCTTTAAAACGCTTATCGCCTCGTCCAAGCTTTTTTTTACTTGTGGGTCTATGCCGCTGGTAAAATATTCTTTTGGTAGGCCGGCTTTGAGCCCTTTTATATCTTTTCCGAGAGCTTTAATAAAATCAGGTTTAGCAATATCTGCCGAAGTGGAGTCTTTGGGGTCATATCCTGAGATTACATTTAGCGTAAGCGCTGAATCTTCCACGTTTTTGGTTATGGGCCCAATTTGGTCAAGACTCGATGCAAAGGCAATAAGCCCGTAGCGCGAGACCCTTCCGTATGTAGGCTTTAAGCCGACTACGCCGCAAAATGATGCTGGTTGCCTGATTGAGCCGCCTGTATCAGAGCCGATGCTTATAATTGTTTCGTCCGCGGCAACGGCGGCGGCCGAACCTCCGGATGATCCCCCGGGTACATAGTTTAGATTATGAGGATTTGATGTCGCGCCGTAAAAAGAATTTTCCGTAGATGAGCCGAAGGCAAATTCATCCATGTTGGTTTTGCCCCAGAGTATTGCTCCGGATTCTTTAAGCCGGGATATTACTTCCGCGTCATAGGGCGGTTTAAAACCGCCGAGTATTTTTGAGGCACAAGTTGTTGCTTCGTCTTTTACGCATATATTATCTTTTATTGATACCGGTATTGCGCCAAGCAGGCCGGAATTTTTTTTAGCTGAAGCTGCGGGCGCGGGTTTTATAACGTAAGCTTTTATTTTGTCTTCTACCGCATTTATGCGCTCAAGCAACGACGAAGTTAATCTTTCCCGGCCAGTATCTTCCTTCTTTATTTCGCCTGCTGTAAGTTGGAATTCATTCATGGGTTATATAAAGCCTATTCTATGACCTTGGGGACTTTGAAAAAGTTGTTTTCTTTTGCGGGCGCGTTCTGCAGAGCATCTTTTACATCTAAAGATTTATGCGCCTTGTCCTCTCTAAAAACATTACGTATGGGGATTACATGGCTGCAAGGCGCAACCTCTTTGATATCAATATCTTTTAATTTATCGATGAATTTTATAATATCGTCGAGATGCCGGGACAGGATATTTAACTCGTCTTCCGTTAGCTCTATTCGGGCCAGGTTTGCCGTATAATTTACCTGCTCCTTTGATATTGCCATTTTCTCTGCCTTTTTGTAAGTGCTGGTTTTTAAAAAGAAAACTTTAAAATAAAATACTTGCCTAATATATCATTTTGCGTGAAATAAGTCAATTTATTTTCTTATCCTTCCCCCTTGAAAACGCGTAATTTATATGCTATATTTATAAAGACGACGGTTCTTTAAAATGTAGGTTTTATAAGAAGCAAAGGTAAACTATCTGAAAGGATAGGGCACAAAGCTGTGAGTCTAACTCTCTGTAAATAAATGAGATATGACTGTCTAGCTGCCGTATTCCACAATCGTGGGATTCGTTAACAACTAAGCCCATTCTTTCGAATGGGTTTTTTGTTTATCTCGCCATATTTATGGCGGATTGCCTTTGCTTAGGTAGGCGCTGGGGGGTAGGCATTCCCCCAGCGCAAAACTTGCGGAGGCTAAAATGAAAAACTTAAAATCTTTAATGACGGTAATTTTAATTCTAACCTTGCTCCCGGTGGGTAGTGTTTTTGCCGGGGACAGCAAGACGATAGCGATAACCTGTACTATTCCCGCTATTCCCGGAGTGAATGCCCCTCTTCTTGAGGCGGAAGCGCATGAGGCAACAGCCGATGATGCTTATAGTAATGATACACAAGGAGGAGAAGTTACTGCCATGGCGAGTCAGGAGGCAGAAGTTGAAGTTAGCGAACAAGTGAGTGAGTTTGCAAGCGTGAAAGTATGTACTTATTGTGAAAAATAACCAACTGCCACGGAAGGTTTTGCCGGGGTAATCCAGGCGGCGCTTAATATTAGGAGGATTGGATTAAATAAGAACGCGCGGTTTTAAAAGCCGCGCGTTTTTATTTAACCTGCATGGGAAATGAATAGATATAATTTGCCCCTTCGGAGAGGCTGATTGTTTTTGTAAGCGGGATTGTGGGGATGTAGTCAACCGGAACGCTTTCCAGGTCAAGCCGCAGCATATGGTCGCCTTTTTCTAACTGGCGATAGTAATATGAACCCTCCAGGTTTGTAAAAGCTGTTTTATTATCTAAAAGCAGTTTAACCCCGGGCAGCGGAATATCCTCGCGCCGGTCAAATTTTCCGTTTGAGTTAATATCATGAAATACAACCCCGTAAATAGTAGAAAAAACCGATGCCCCGAAGTTTATCCACGCCCTGTCTTTCGTTATGTCTACCTCGAACGAAGAAGGCGTGCTTAGAATGTAGCCTTCCGGCAGTGTGTCCTGGATTATCTTGACGGTTACTTTTTTGCCTCTTATCGGCGTTGAAAAGTAGCCGGCGTGGTTTGTTTTTATAGTTTTATTACCCACTGCTATTTTAACGTCTTTAAGCATCGGCTCGTTGTCATCCAATAATCCATCGCCATTTAGGTCTTTAAAAACGAATCCGCTTATTTTCCCTTTGGGGTTCCATTTAAAAAATGTATCCCAGCTGCAGCGCAGGCCCCAGAGCAGGTCCGCATCGGCAAAGGTTTCCTGTGTGGATATCTCGGCCCAGAATTTACGCAGGCGCGCTTCCGCGAAAAATTCAATATCTTCGGAAGGGTTATAGTTGGCGCGGATTGAACCTTCGATATTGTCTTCTCCCGCGAGGAATGAGTGTGGCAGATCGGCATCGGTTTCGTCGCGGAAAAGCAGGCGCGTATTTAGGCTCAGCGATGGGGAGATATTCAAGTCGTAGTCAAGGCTGGTTTCAAGCAGCGTGGGGTTTGAATTTTCACCGCTTCCTTTTTCTTTAAGCCAGTTATATTCATAACTTATACGGTAATATAAATTCTTTGCTAGCGCTAATCTTATGCCCCCTGTTCCTTTATATGTGTCATAATCGGAAGCGGTGGACAAAGTATTCCTGCTCCTTGCGAAGCTAAACCCCGCAAAAGGATAAATTTTCCTATTCATTAAATTAATCAGCGTTGAATAAGTTGAGCTTAAGCTGGCATAGCGCCTGGGAAAAGCCAGGCCCGGTTCATTAATGTATGATATCGCGGTATCCAATGAAGAATTCTCGCCGATGCTTAAGGTCAGGTCGGAATCCCAGTCAAAGTTAAGCGCATTGGGCCTGCCCTCGTTAAAATTATATTTTGTGCGGTATACGTCAAGCTGTGTATGAGCGGATAAATTACCTTTTGGATTCCAGCGCAGGCCTAATATTCCGCCTATTTCGCCTCTGTCCGGCGGGTTTCCATTTATAGTGGTAAAGGCATTGTCAATATCGCGGAGTTTTGCCTGCAATAACCAGTCTGAAATTTTAAAATTAGTGCTTACAAAACCGGCAAAACATTCGCCGTCATAGGCGATCTCCCAATCCAGGTCTTTATTTTCCAGGTTCCATCCGCCTTCAAAAGAATATACCTCATCTTTGAGGTGCTCGGGCCTGTCGGCACCATAGCCTTTGGCAAAATTAAAAGAATAATGTTTATTTTTGTAGGGGAATAAAGTTACCCGCGCTCCTTCTACCACCGAGTTTTTTTCTTCCAGGACGCCGGGTACTGAGAAACCGAATACACTCTCTCTTTCTTTACCCCAAAATGCCGTGTATTGAATATTCTGGCTAAAGGCATCAAATGTCCCGGTCGCGCCCCTTAATAATTCGCCCGGATAAGATAATTCGGAAAAATTTTCATCAAAGTCAAAAGCGCGTAAGCTAAAATTTTTGAAGCTTCCGATTTTGCCATCGGTTAATCCCAGCGTATAATTAGTTATATCGTGTTCTTTCTCAAACTTGCTTAATCGAAGGGAAGCGTCTGTGTAGCCGTAAGGAGTAGGCCCTTCGATACCGGCCCATTGGTTGAAAGAAAGAGTTTGGCGTTCGATGTCTTTTATTGAATCACCTTTATTGTAGGTCTGCCAGTCAGCACTATAGCGTATTCTAAAAGGGCTTTCTTCAACGACGCGTATGTCTTCTTCGGGAGGCGGTATGTATAAAGGCACTATCCTGACGGTAAAAGTCCATCTGCCTTTTGCATCCCAGATATGGATTATGCTGGAGCCGATATTTTTTCCCGTAATACTGATTCTATCGCGGTCGATTTTTGAAACTATCAGCAAGTCAGATTTTTCTATTAAATGCCTGCTGATTATATCTCCTTCGATAATCAAGGTTTTGTCCAGTTGTATTTCTACGGTTTGCGGCAGCGCCTGTTGCAGCTCACTGGTAAGATATAATATTTTCGGTTTGGATATTGTTTTTCTTGTGTAGTCTTTTTGTCTGGGTTTGGCCGGTTTTGTATCTGCTTTAGCGGTTTCCTGAGCCTGTTTTTTAATGGTTATGATTTCTTCCTCCATTCTTTCAATTTTTTTTTGTTTAGGGCGGGCGGAAATCAGCGAGTATTGATCAAGAACATCTGAAACAGCCGTATCTTTTTCCGCGTAAAATGCTTCTTGCTCTATTTCTTGCCTGGCGGATGCGGCTGTTTTTTGCGGCTTCGGCTCAATTTTTCCGGCCGTCGTTTTTTCCCGCGCGTATTCCGGCAACGGTTCTTCGGCCCCCTTCAGAGGGTAGCGGCTCATTTCCTGCTGGATTTCTTCTTTTATTTGGCGTTTTAACGAATTTTTTCTGCCGGCCAGGCTTTTATCAAGCGCTTTCTCGTATTTCTCTTCCCGCGCTTTAAATTGTTTTTCTATTTCCTGAGAAATAAACTTTTTGGTTTTTTCGCCGATTACGGCCGTGGTATCGCCTTGCATTATGGCATTGATTATACGGATATATTCTTTAGCGTTTTTATTGCCCGGATTAAGAATAACTATTTTTTCAAATTCGCGCAGGGCCTCATCATAGTTGCCGTTTTCGTAGTGTTTTTCGGCGATTTCGTATAAATATTCGTCTATCAGGCCGGCATCAGCCGTTCTTTCCATTAAAGGCAGGCCAAATAGAATTAGCGAAACTATGAACAATATCTTAAAAAGTTTTAATAAGTTTTTCATTTAATAGATAAAAAATAATCCTAATCACGGACGGATGATATATTTAATATTCCTCCAGGGCCGAGATAGAAATCTATTTCTTTTACTAAGATATCGCCGCCCTCCAGATCAAAAGTAGCCATCAAGGTATAGTTGCCCGCGGGGACATTTTCGCCTATCGGGAGCGAAACCTCAGCGTTATCCCCCGGCGATAGATAAATATCGGTTATTTTTCCGCGGTCAAATACCTTGCCTTCATTATTCATTATATAAAAACTGCCTTTGGCAGTCAGTATGGTATTTCCTGTATTGTGAAGGCCGGCTTCTATGGCTTTGGTTTTCGTGCTAAGGTTTATAAGTTCCGCTTGTTTTATGCTCTCATCCGTATTGATTAAAAATAAAGATCCGATTCTGCCCAGTACCAATATATTCGCTCCTTGATTATCCGGTACCTCGCCCAGCGCTGTTTCAAAAAACAAAACGGCGTAGTGCCCTCCGCGGGCAGCTTCCGGCACGCTTACGGTATAACTTACTTTTTGTTTGCTAAAAGGCGCAAGGCGAAATTCCTGGGGCGAAAAAGTTATCCATTTGGCGCAGGAATATTCTGTGGATCCCGGAGGAAAAAACTTTTTTGCGCCGTCATGAGGGGCGATATAGGAAAAATCTTCCAGATATGCCTTAACCAGTATTTCATTTTCGGTTGGATTTTCAACGATAATTCCTCCGCGCGATGAATCTCCGGAGGTGATTTTTAATTCAACCTTTCGTATGTCCACGCGAATATTAAAAGCAGCTGCGTAGGAGATGAACACGAATGTTAATACAAAAAATAAGAATATTTGTTTTTTCATAAAATGAGCCCAGTAATTTATTTGACCGAATTATTCCGTTTTAATTTGTTTTTACAGCAGGCCCGGCTGTATTTTATGCTTATGCTGTAAGATGTTGGGCCTGCTGTAAAATTATTAACCGTAACTTTATTAAGCTAAAGTTAGAGTTATTGTTCCGCTATAGCTTCCGGCTGGCTTGCTGGTACCAATGGGTGTTACGCCAGGATTATCGGCTAAGCCTGTCGCGATACCGTAATAAAGCCTTATCCAGCTTCCGGCTGCTATACTTGCGCTGGAATAGCTTTTTCCGTTGGAAGCGCCATAGGAAATCTTATCCAGTGTCGCGCCTTCAGTAGAGCTGTTTACCTGTTCAACCACTGTAACATTGATATTGTTATCAAGGTTGGCTGTACCGTTGGTTATTGATGTCGCGCCAACTGAGAGCGTCCACGCCCCGGTATTGTTTACAACGCCTACATCAACAACGTAGTAGTTTGCCGCCGTAAAAATACTGTTGGTTGTATCAAACGTGAGTGTCCCGAAAGCGATGCTGGATTGCCCGGCTGTCCATACTTGAGTAGTGGCATCAACTTTTGAAATACCAACATTAAGCTGTGAAGTACCTTGAATAGTAGCAGAAACAGGTATAAGCTTCTGAGCTGCCATGCCTGAAGTTGCGGCAGATAAAAATAACGTTAAAACAGCGATGATAGCTAATACTTTTCTCATATTTTTCCCTCCTTTCTTTATTATTTTAATTTTCAAGCTTATTAATCTTTTGGTGTTTTTTTAGGTTTTTTCACCTTCTATTTTTCCGATAATGAATAGGTTAAAGTCGTAGAATAATTTCCGGCCATGATATCGCTTGAAGACTCCAGGCGGTAAATTACGCCTAAGCTTGCGCCTTCTCCATTTTTTTCTGAAGTGAATATTACGCTTTCGCCTGCCTCAACAGGGCTAAACCACTTATTTTTAATATTGCCTTCTCCGCTTAGCAGTTCCTGGCGCATAGTGAAAAATTCTTCCGCTACCGCGTCGCCTTTTTCGTTCGTGAGCGGCCGCGCCATGATTTGGGTAATTTGATAAGGTGACCGCAGGTTATTTTCTACATTTATCAGAACTTTTTTTTCCTGCGGAGGATACCCGGGCTTGATATTAAAGACCAGCCCTTCGCCTTTGATTTCCATATCAAATATTTTTTCTATGGATATTTCTATGTCTACGGGAATATTTTTTTCTTTTTGGCCCTCCCGTATTCTATAGAGTAATTTTCCGTGATATTTTCCGGCTTCTATGCCGTTTAATTTATCACGAATCAGGGTAAAATTTATCCGCAGGTTATCGCTGCCGTAATCTGAGCTATAAATAAGCATTTCTCGATTTTCCAGTGGCGCGGCTGAGGCGTATTCTCCAGAGGCGCGGCTGCCCGAAGTGGAAAATCTAAGCGCTTCCTGCGGCAGTAAAGATCCTTTATAGTTTGCAGGAAATGGCTCGGGATTTTGATAGATGCTTATTTTATCGCCCGGGTTAGCGTTTATGGCGATATCCAGATAAGCCGAGCTGTCTTGCTCTGATTTTGTGCTTAGGCGAATACGGCCAGTGGGTATATTTAATTGCGCCGCAAGTTCAATCCTCGCGTCAAAATCTATATTAAACACTCTTGTCTGCGATTGGCCGTTTTTTGTTTCCAGAATATAGCCGATCTTGCCGTGAAAACTTCCGCTTTCTTTTAGTTTGCTTCCATCAAAAACATAAACTAATTTAAATGTGTCTGATGTCCCGCTTGAATCAGATATATATAAGATCTCATCCCGGAATATCAGAGGTTCTTTGATTGTTTTATAAAGGCTGCCCTTCGCGTTTGAACCTCGGACCGCGTAAAAATATATAACGTCGTCTTTAAGGGGGGCGCCTTTATCATCGGTTAGCGGCTGGATAATGACCTGGCGTATTTGATAACCTGGCGTATTTTGACTCTCGGCCTCTATTCGAAGTTCCCGCGTAATTAGAGAGTGCGCATCTACCTGGCCGAAATTTAAGGTTCTGCCGCCTTCAAAAGAACTTACCGATATGGAAGCCTGCGCCCAGATACGCCCGGATAAAACAAGAACCAAAAATAATGATATGCCTATTCTTTTTATCATAAGTTTGTAAGCGTAATGGTTATTGAACCGGTATATACACCGGGTGACTTTTCTATGGTTACAGGTGTTACACCAGGCGCATCATTTACGCCTGTTGCTACTCCGTAATAAATACGCAGCCAGCTTGTTGAATCGATAACGCTATTGTTGAAGCTGGCGCCGTTACTGTCCTTAAAACTATATTTTCCCAATTCGCTGCTTGAGGCGGCGTTCTGTTTTACGAAAATTACGTTGAAGTTATCATCAAGATTGTCCGCTCCATTAGTGATGGAGCTTATGTTATGTGTTATGACCCATGGCGGCTGGTTTGAAATTATCCCTATATCAAGAGCATAGTAGGCGTTTGAACGGAAAATGCTGAATTGTGAATCGTAATTTAATGTACCGAACCCTATCTCAGTAGCATTTTCCCAGCTGCTGTTTACGATACGCGCTATGCCTACATTAAGCATGCTCACCGATGGTATGTTTAGAGTTATGGGTATATTTGAAGGGTCAACTTGATTATTGGGAAACGGTACGCCTGCTGAATGGGAAGTAAAATACGCGTCGCTTACCGCCTGCATGAAGGCGGCCAGGCTCTCGGCTGATGAGTCCGCGAACCATTGCCTTTCTTTATTTGAATTAAACCAGTAAAACGCCTCCAGTTGGGCATATTCATCTTTTATTTTTTGAAAGGCGTCTAATATCCATTCGTCTTTTAATGTGCCTTCGGCGGAGGCAAATTCGCCTATCATCATAGGTTTGATGCCGAAAATCTGCGGATTTTGTATAATGCTTTGATATATATCGTAGAAAATATCATCAAAGCTTGCCCAGTATCCCCATGGTTCGCTGGCAGTGGCGTATCCCCAGTTGTAACCGTCAAGGCCGATCCAGTCAACGTATTGGTCTCCGGGATAATACTTTTCTAAAATTGCCGGGTCAGATAGGTGATGATTGGGAGACCAAACAAATTTAACGTTATTGGCGCCCACCTCGTTTATAACGATATCGTGGATATGCTGAAAAGCCGCGGTATAGTCTGCGGGGTTATCCTGCCAAGGGTACCAACCGCCGGTGGCGGGGTTATCATCCTGTATCATTTCATGGGCAAAGCGGAAACGCACTTCTGTTCCCCATTGTTTCATCGCCGCGGCGTAATTCTTCAGATAGTTATCGTAGCTGCCGTTTATAATATTGCTCAGGTTTACATAGGGCTCTAATGTTACTTGCAGGCTTGTATTGGTGGAGGCCCCCTCGTGGTCGCGGACGTTATCATTTAGGTATTGCAGCGGAAAAGCCGGAGCGTATCCGGAATTCCATCCCTGATAGAATAATACCGAGGATATATCTTTTCCTATGCTGGATTCAAAATTTATTAAGGCATCTTTAGTGGGTAGCGGCGTGCCTAAATAGATACCGATTTCAGCGTTGCCTTCTGCGAAATTCGGCATATTAAAGGCAAGTACCAGTAAAATTATTAAAAAATAGGCTTTTTTGTGGGGTTTCATGTTAAGATGCACCAATGCATATTATACGACCTGAGCTCAAGATTGTCAATAAAATTTACTATTGATCTCTTGGCGCATCCCAGCATTTCATTTGGGTTGGAATCCGTGGCACGCCAACAACTTAGTGCATTAAGTATAGCATATAAATATGAAAATTTCAAGTTTACGTCATACTTTTTAAAAGATTAAAGTATAGATAATAAATTAGATTTGTCACCTCTCTTATTCCCGCGAAAGCGGGGAATCCAGAGGAAAAAAAGGCGCCGGGATTGTCCGGTCAAGCTTGCCCTTTGAATGAATAATCCCGTTTCATAAGATATCGGAAAAATTTCTTCGATATTTTTCCGATACTCAGCGGGATAATCTTCGCCGCATTCGCCTCCGGCTTGAAAACCGGTCGCGAATGCGTCTTGATTAAATATCTTGAATTTTCTCCAAAAAAAATATATAATAAACATATTGAATCCGGAGCAGGAGAATGCCGCGAAAAATTATAGCTTATGTTTTAACATTTGTTATTGGAATTGTTGCCGCGATAGGAATATTTAAAGCGCTGGATAAATCCTTGGCGAAAAACCGCGCTAGCCAAGAGATTGTCAAAAGCCCACCCTCGGTCACGGAAGTTGCCCCGCCAATAAAAGAAGCGGCTAAAAAAGCCCTCAAGCCTGAAATTTCCAAAAAGAAAAAACATATTCCTTCGGAATTGCCGGAACTTACTCTTAACGGTATCGCCTTAAGCGGTTCCGAAAGATGGGCGGTAATAAATGATAAGGTTGTAAAAACCGGAGATAAGATTGGCGGTGCCTCTATAGCCGGTATATCGGAAGACGCGGTCTATTTGGATTTTCAAGGCGAAAGCTTCAGCCTAACCATAAAGTAGCGCTTTGTGAAAGCTTCATTTACGCATCAGCCAGGAAATCGATTCTTTAATTGTTTCTTCTGGTATTGCCGTTTTTATAATCACGCGGCCGGTTTTTACCGGCAGGACAAAACGGTTTTTTCCCCTGATGAACTTTTTATCGAATTCTAAAGCCTTGAATACGGCATTGGGTTTTACGCCGCTAAGCTGAGTCGGCAATTTGATCTTATCTAATATTTTTTTTAAGCGCTCATGTAATTGTGGCGCCTGACTAATCTTTAAATCGGCAGAAATTTTTGCCGCCGCAAGCATGCCCAGCGCCACAGCTTTTCCGTGGTTGTATTTTTTAAACCCTCCAGCTGTTTCAATCGCGTGGCCGACGGTATGTCCGAAGTTTAAAATGGTCCTTAAGCCCTTTTTTTCCCGCTCATCAAGCGAAACTATTTTTGCCTTAATCGCGGCGCATTTATAGACGACTTTTTCCACGGGTTTGGTTTTGAGGCGCGTTAGATCCCGCCATTTTTTTTCTATATAGGCAAATAGATTCGCATCTTGAATCATGCCGTACTTTAGCGCCTCCGATAAACCGCTTTGTATTTCTGTCTTCGGCAGCGTCTGAAGCAATGACGTATCGCAGATAACCATCGCGGGTTGATAGAAACTTCCAACCAGATTTTTTCCGTAATCCAAATCAATAGCGACTTTACCGCCGATGCTGGAATCGATCTGGGCAAGCAGGGTTGTGGGGATTTGTATATATGGAAGGCCGCGCTTATAAATACTCGCGATGAAACCGCTGAGGTCTCCTATCACGCCCCCGCCAAGAGCAATAATAAAAACCTCTTTTTTTCTCGCGTATTTTGATATTTTATCAATAGTCCTGAACGCTATTTCCTTGGATTTGCTTCTTTCGGAATCCGGCACAGTTTCAAAGCGGAAGGTTATTGCGGATTTTTTTAATAGCGCGCCAATCTTTCCGCCTAGCAGGCCCTTAATTTTTTTGTTGGTGATAATTACCGCATCTTTGCCGATATTAAGTTGTTTCAGGCGGCCGGAAATTTCCGGCAGTATATTATGGCCGATAATTATATCGTAGCTTCTTTGTTTTAAATCTACCCTGACGGTTTTCATGTAATGAGCACATAACTTACGGAGGCGAAGCCGACGTAAGTTATAAGTGCGAATTATCTCCTCGCTTAAGCAAGGGGTAAATTCTCTTTGGAGAATTTCCCCCTTAAGCTTCGGAGTAGGTTATAATTTAGTTTATGATAAATACTGCTTAATCAGAACCTACCCGAAGCCTATCGGGTAAATATCGCAGAGATTTACCCGATGTTTAGGCAAGGGATATTGTTTTAATGCAGAAGCATGTATCTTAGCATTTGCACTATCGGCAGTATAACGGCATGAAATACGCCCAACCCCAGCAGTAAAAACAAAATTAGCATGCCGTAGCGTTCAAAAGAAGCATAGGCATAGCTTAATTTTCTCGGCAATATTCCCATAATAATCCTTGAGCCATCCAGCGGCGGTATGGGCAGCAGGTTAAACACTCCCAATATAAGATTAATAGTGATAATATTGTCTAAAAGAATAAGGGCAATGGGTGATGCGCTTGTTATTGTTTTAAAAATGACAGAGGCAAGCATGGCAAGCGTAAAATTAGCCGCCGGGCCTGCTAAGCCTACTAATATCATGTCGGTCTTGGGCTGCTTTAAATTACGAAATGATATAGGTACCGGCTTTGCCCAGCCGAAAATTACAGGCGATGTGTTTGTAATAATGCTGATCGCGATGAGGGATAGCGGAAGCAGAATGGTTCCCACGGGGTCTATATGCGCTAAGGGGTTTAGAGTGATGCGCCCGGCGAATTTAGCGGTTGGGTCTCCTAATTTATAAGCAACCCATCCGTGCGCGACTTCGTGTATAACTATCGCGCAAAAAAGAACCGTAAGCAAGATTGCGAATAATATCATTGAACTGGTTCAATCCTCTCTACTTCTATAACCGGTATGCCCCCATTAGCCGTATCGGGGTCTATCTTGCCGTATAAGTTTACGCGATATCCGGCAAAACGGTTAAGCGCTTTTTTATCGCCTTTTAGATAATAGGCAGTTTCATCGTTAATCATGAGTTTATGGCTGCCTTTTCTTCGGAAAAATATCCCCATAGGTTTGATTTTACCGGAGGCGATAGGAGAATTTGCAGCCTTCGCTCTCAATTTAGTGATTGATACCTGGAGTTGTTTTTCTTCTTTTGGCGGAATCTCTTCTTGCGCCGGCGGATCATAAGTTATGAATTTTTTGAATACCCAGGCATACACAGAATTTTCAGGAGCGTAGATTTCATACCAGCCGCCGTGTACATTCTTTATTTCTATTTTTACCCCTTGCTTAAGGCTGCCGATTATTGTCGCCGAAAGCCCGGGTTTGGCCCTTATATTGACGTTATCCCCCGTGATAATTCCTTCGCCGGGGGAGCTTTTTTTTACATAGTCTGCGCTGATAAAGTAGGCGGTACTTTTTGGAGGAGCTATTTTATACCATCCGAATTTTTCAGCGACAACTTTTACTTTAGTATTTTTTGAAAGCGAATCCAGCGATTCGTAATTGGTATTAGGGCCGGAACGTAAATTTATATTGTCCGAGTTGATACGGCCAGAGAAAGGAAAATCCTGGCCATAGCTGTTTTGACAGGCGAAGAACAAAATAGTCACGATTAATCCTGCAAGGATTTTTGACATGGTTTCTTTTGGCGATTCGGGGAAAAATTCCTGCCGACTGTATCCGTTTGGAAAAAACGGGATTAAATTCAGCGTATTTTTAGGCTTGAATTATTTTGTTTTAGAACCGGCAGCGGGTTTTGCCGCACCGGCAGGCGCGGCTGTCTCGCCAGCGGCTGCCTTTTCACCTTCGGGAGCGGCTTTGATTTTTTCTTTTTTCAGCTTTAGGCGGACGGTTTTTATTTTTGGCAGGCCGAAGATAGCGTCGCCTTCGCGCCACAATTCCTTTGCCATGAGATATTTTATGCGCTCAATACGTTTTAGGACAGTCCTTTGTTTTTTTGTTTTTCCTTCTGAAACCAATGATGGATGTAAAGACATTTTATTACCTCACCTTTCTTATTGTTAAATTAGACAGGCCGAAATGGAATATAGTTATGTTAGAGCGTGCGTATGAGGCAGTCGCCATAGATGCGCCTCAATTGTTTCTGGTTTGATTGTGCCGCCTCTCTATCTTCAAACCTGCCGACGCAGACAATGATATATTTATTTTTGACCAGAGTGTAGGCCTGATAACCTTTTTTTACAAGGCTCGCTTTTTCTTTTTCGGCAGAATCTTTGGATTTAAACGACGCAACCTGTACGGTATATTTTTTGTCCTCCGGAATATTTTTATCAGCCAGTGTTTCGACGTTTTGTTCCAGCGCGGCCTCCCGCGTGGCTGTTTCAACGTGAGCGGCCTGTGATACATTAATTTCCGGCTCATCCTGTATTGCCGCGGCCTTGCCCGGCTCCAGCTGATTAATTCCTGCGCCGGCAATCAGCCGCCCCCGCTCTATACCCATGGCATATGCGATTATAAAAACTACTATAAAGCAGATTCCGAGTATGATAGCGCGTTCATACGCTATGATTTTCTCCAGCAGTGATGCGGAATGCGCGCGCCGTGGCTCATTGTCTTTGGCTGTAGATGAAAATAATTCAAGCTGGGTTTGTTTATTTTCTCCAAACATTTTGATGTTCCTTACTTGTTATTTTGAGTCGAGATAATCGTATTTAATATATATTATATACTGGCAACTATTTTAACTGCAAGTATTTTTTTGATTTTTTTGACACTTGCACCAGGGCTTCTACGACTTTAGGGTCAAACTGGCTGCCGCTGTTATTTTTTATTTCTTGTAGCGCCTCGTTTATAGATATTCGTTCCCGGTACGGACGGTAAAATATCATTGCCTCAAAGGCATCTGCCACAGCCATGATGCGCGCGCCTAACGGGATTTGTCCTTTTTTCAGTCCTGATGGATAACCGGTGCCGTCATATTTTTCGTGGTGATACATTATTATCGGCAGCGCCGGACGTAAAACCTGGAGGTGTTTAATTATTTTAACGCCTTTTAGCGGATGATTTTTTACAATATCAAATTCCTGACAGGTAAGCTTTGTAGGCTTTGCCAGAATTTCTACCGGTATGTCCACCTTTCCGGCATCGTGCAGCAAAGTCGCGTATTCCAGGCTGCACATTTGCCGCTCATTCAAATTCATCTGTCTGGCAATTGCTAATACCAGGCGCAAAAATTTAGATGTGTGCGTGTATGTTCGTCGTCCCTTTATATCCATTAGCTCAACGAGAGATTTAATAGTTCCTAATATAAGATTTTCCTGTTCCTCGTAAAGCTGCAGGTTACGGATTGCCATAACTGCCTGGGAGCATATATTAATAAGCATTTCCAGATCAAAATTATCAAACGGCGGCATTCTTTTTTTACGGCGAACCATAAGTAAACCGATAACTTCTTCGGAAATCAGTGGTATGCCGATAAAAATTCCGTTACGCACGGCATTGCCGGAATTTATAATTTTTAGTTCTATGCGGTTTGTTATCAGCGTACGCTTGGTGATAAGGTTTTTACGTTTCTTGGTTGTTACCGCGCGTAAATAAGAGTATTTGCGCGTTCCGTCAATAAGCACTATCGAGCAGTATTCCGCGCCCATTATTTGCGCTGCCAGGCGGGATAGGCGCAGGCTGAGGTTTTTTAAATCAAAGGTTGAGTTTATTAAACGGTAAACGGTATGCATCGCGGCAAATGCCGCTTTATACCTTTTCGTAAGGATCGAATAATTTTTTATACTCATTTAGGGCGTATCTGTCCGTCATTCCGGCGATATAGTCGCATAGTATCCGCCTGAGCGGGCCTTTTCCGTTATTCTTACGGAAAGCATCGGGTAACTGTTCCGGCTTTAGCAGGTATATGTTAAATAACTCTTTGATAAAGCGCTTTGCCTTATATGACATGCGAACCACCCGGTAATTTCTATACAAATTTTGTAATAAAAATTTACGTAAAGGCGAGCGTTTCACTTGCAGTCTGTCACTAAAGGATATAACTTTATATTTTAGTTTTCTAACCTGCTCTATCGTTTTTAAATTTAGCCTTTTCAGCTTTTTTTCCGATTCCGTTATTATATCCGTAACTTGCGTGTTAATCAAGGATTTTATTATTTGGTACTTTTGCTGCGTATCATCAAGCTTTTGGTATTTTTTCCTGATATTGCCGCAGGTTTCATCCCATAAAGAAATATTTTTTAAATCTTTTTCGTTCAGGAGCCCCGATGTCAAGCCGTCATCTAAGTCGTGATTATCATAAGCTATTTCATCAGCGATATCAACGATTTGAGTTTCCAGGGTAGGCTGGATGTCCGGATCCATTCCCTTTACCCGCTGCCTTTTATCAAAAATCGTAGAATGCTTTACTATGCCTTCGCGTACTTCCCACGTAAGGTTGAGCCCCTTAAAATCCGGGTAGCGCTTTTCCAATATATCTACTACGCGTAATCCGTGCAGGTTATGGTCAAAACCGCCATGGTTTCGCATTAGTTCAGACAGGGCCTCTTCTCCGGCGTGTCCAAACGGCGTATGGCCTAAATCATGTGCAAGCGCGATTGCCTCGACAAGGCTTTCATTAAGCCTGAGGGCCGCGGCGATTGTCCTGGCGATTTGCGCGACTTCCAGCGTATGCGTAAGGCGTGTACGGTAGTAATCCCCTTCATGATTTACAAATACCTGTGTTTTGTATTCTAAGCTTCTAAAGGCGGCAGAATGTATTATTCGATCCCTGTCTCTTTGATAACATGATCGATAAGGATGTTCTGCCTCTTCGTATTTTCTGCCGCGTGAATACCGGCTTTTCGCGGCATACGGAGCCAGATATATATCTTCATATCGCTCTATTTCTTTTCGTGTCAGCATGGTTTTATAAAGCGCCGGCTTTTATTGCTGCGAAGCAATACCATAGTTTCCATTGGCTTTGCCTAGCAGAATAGAAAGCTCCCTGCTTATTAATTTATGCAGTTCTTCCAGTGATTGAGAAATGACTCTTGTATTGCTGATAACGGTAATGAAATTAGTATCCGCCTGCCATCGCGGCACAATATGTAAATGAATATGCCCCGGGATGCCCGCGCCGGCGGTTTTTCCGGCGTTTAAGCCGATATTATAAGCCTGTGGTTTTATTATTTTATCCAGGACCCTCGTCATTAAAGATATAGTTTTAAAAAGGTCTAATATTTCCGCATCCGTTAAAGCCGCGATATTGCTTAAATGGCGATAGGGAGAAATCAATATATGGCCGTTATTATAGGGGAACAGATTAAGCATGGCAAAACAATGTTTGCCTCTAAACAGGACGAGATTTTTTTTGTCTTTTTGCTTTATCTTAGCCCGGGAAGTTATTTTTTTTGCCAGGCAAAAAATGCATTGCTTCTGTTTCGGCGCTTTTTTTATATAATTTATTCTCCATGGAGCCCAGAGTTTATCCATTAAATGAGCGCATAACTTACGGAGCTCGAAGAGCGACGTAAGTTATCTGCGCGAATTAATCTCCTCGCTTAAGCAAGGGGTAAATTCTCTTCGAGAATTTACCCCTTAAGCTTCGGAGTAGGTTAGAACTTATTAAGCTTGAACCTACCCGATGTTTAGGCAAGGGATTATTGTTATCAAATTAATCATTCAGCCTTATAATTTGCGCTTTTATTTTATCATTTATTTCCAGTATCCCGCAAGACCTGTAAGGCGCGAACATCGTGTCTGTGGGGCTGCCCGGGTTAAAGAAAAGCGTTCCGTTGATTTTTTCATTCATCGGCTTGTGGGAGTGGCCGAATATTATAACATCCGGTTTTTCCGCGAATTGATTTTTTACAAAATCAACGAGATATTTGGGGTTTCCCCTGCCGTGTATCAGGCCTATTGAAAATTTCCCAATTCGTATGATTTCTTTCAGCGGTAAATTTTTACAAATTTCCAGTGAGTCCATATTTCCGCATACTGCTTTTACCGGAGCTATTTTTTTTAGTTCCTCTATTGCTGCGGTGGAAGTCAGGTCTCCGGCATGCAGGATTAACTCTACACCCTCAAAGGCATCAATAACTTCAGCGGGAACCTTCTCGCAGCGTTCCGGTATATGAGTATCTGAGATTACTCCAATTTTCACGGCTGATAATTTTTTTACAACTAACATCATTACCCGGTTAAACCGGGTAATGACGGATATGACATTAGTAAAATAGGTATTAACAAAGCCTTAACTAAATATCGCCGGCTGATTATATAATTCAAGCAGGGAATTAAGAGTTTCTTTTTCCCAGGTCATGATTTTTTCCTGAAGCGCCTTTAATTTTGCGTTTACGTCTATTGAGCTAAGCGAGATAATCAGCCGTCTCTGAGAGCGCATGTTGCCGTATTGGCGGCTTGCGGAGGTAAACTCCGTTATGTCTTCCGGCAATAAAACCCCGTTTTTTATTCCGATGACCCAGAATGAGCCGCTTGATTTTGCAAGTATTGTTGCCTCAAATTTTTTTGGGTGAGCGCTGATTACTTTAATCTCATCAAATTGGCTAAGCAAAAGCTTATTGCGTTCAATTTGAATCGATTCGTTCTGAAACAATTTCAGCAGCTCCAGCATTCTTTCTATTGTATCACGCCTGAGGCTTGCGGAAAAATTGTCAAAGGCGCATGTAATGCTATTTCTAAATGCTATCCTGTGTGATTCTTCGTCAAGGGCATCAAGCTCCTGCCGGGGGGCATAGACGGTTTTAATCCAGAAACCGAATACCTTGTCTGAGAAGCGCAGGAAATCGCCGTTTTTGGCGAGCATTTCCGTTTCTACAAGGCGGGATATCTTCTGCCTGACGATTTTTTCGGCCTTATTGAGATTTTTAGTGATTAATTTTATTTTATTGCAACCGCAGCTTATGCTCAAGATAACGTCGATAAAGTCTTCTCGTGATTTATTGCAGCAGCTGTCATTAAGCAGGGATAAAAATCTTCGGTTGAGCACGCCCCATTCTTTAAACAGCAGGTTTTCAAAGGCCGTAATTAAAATATCGCCTGATACCTTCCCGGAGGCCGATATTTTTGCCAGGGAGAGTATTTCCCGGCAGAATTTGTCCATATAAAATGGATGCCCGAAGGTAAAATCTACGAGGAATTTCTTATGATCGTCTTCTATTTTAACCGGTAAGTTTCTGGCTATAAATTCATAAGCGGCCAGAGCATGGTAAGGCGCGACTTCCAGGACTTCGAAATTACCGAATAGCAGTGAAAGGCTGTGTGCCAGGATTTCTTTTGCTCTTGAAGGGCAAGAGCTGGTGATTATATACATCGCGCTTTTTTGCAGGACTATCAACTTGGATAATTCCTTGAATATTTCTTCGCCTCCGAAGTTTATCAAATCCTGAAATTCATCGACGATTATTAAGCATGGCTTAGCTGTTTCACTATGAAAAATCTCCAGGATTTCAAACATTCCCAGGATTGCCGCTTCAGTTTTATTTTTCGCCAGCATTCCGGATGCTGCATGGATTTTCGCGACTGTCTTAGGAATGAATGCCTGAGCTTTTTTAAGTATTTCTGAAAGCTGGTTTTGTCCGGCCGGCGCTTTAATATAGCTTTCCGGATGGATACCCTGGCTTAGCAAAAATTCATTTACTATTTGCCTGGCGAATGAATTAATAATTTGCGCGATACCCCGGCCGTTTATTTTTATCGAGACGGGCAATATATTTGTTTTGTCGATTTCCGATATTAGTTCATGGATGATCGCGGTCTTGCCGATTTGCCTCTGTCCGATGAGGGCAATATTCTGCCGGTAGCCATTTTTAAATCCGGCTATCCTTTTTTCAAGTATGTCGATAATGTTTTCGCGAGTTAAAGCGTTGTTCATTTTATATTTTAGGGCAGATAGTAAATGGGGTTTTGCGGGCGGCGGTCTTTCCGGATTTCAAAATGTAAAATCGCTTCATTGCTGCCCGGCCGCGTTCCCGCTTTGGCGATCATTGCCCCTTGATTTATTTTATCGTTTATGTTTACAAAGCTTTCGGCGATATTGGCATAGATTGTAACAAATCCGTCTTCATGGTCTATAAAAAGAGTTTTTCCATATCCTTTTAAGTTTTGCGCTATGAATGATACGACCCCGGAACGCGCGCAGGAAATGTCTGCCTTGTGGCTGGTTTTTATATCTATGCCCTTATTTATTAAGTGCCCGTTTTTTTCAGAATAGTATGAAATTATATCGCCATTTACCGGCCAAATAAAATTTTTATCGTTTTTCCCGCTTGTTGCTTGCGCGTATTTTATTTCTTCTCTGGCGCCGGGTATAAAAATTTTCTGCCCGATGGCTATTTTCCGCTTATCGCTTATGTTATTGGCAGAAATTATATAATCAAGGCCAACTTTATAATTCTTTGATATGCGCCATAATGTTTCGCCCTTTTTTACGCTATGATATATTCCCCCTGATCTTGAAGCTGCCCTTGGCAGGGACGGCATCTCTAAAGGAAGATCCGGTGAAGAAGCGCATCCGCTTAATAAAAGCCCGATACTAATTATTATTATACCGCGTTTTGTCATTTATCGCTAAAGCCTTTTTAAAGAGCGGGCGAAGGGAATTGAACCCTCCTATCCAGCTTGGGAAGCTGGTGTTCTACCGATGAACTACGCCCGCAAACAAAAACAAATCAATTTATGCGGCACTTTTCCATTAATTTAATTGAGCAGTATTCGCCGCACATAGTGCAGACATCATCCGTTTTTGGTTTAGATTTATTTCTGTATTCCTTTGCTTTTACCGGATCAACCGAAAGACTAATTTGCTTATCCCAGATGCGCTTGTTTCGCGCCTTGGATATGGAATTGTCCAGGAGTTTGGCATTTTTGAGCTTGACGATATCCGCGGCATGCGCCGCGATTCGCGAAGCGATTACGCCATCTTTTACATCTTCGATTGATGGGTGGCATAAATGCTCCGCCGGCGTAACGTAGCATAAAAAATCAGCTCCGAGGCTTGCGGCAAGCGCGCCACCTATAGCGCCGGTAATATGATCGTATCCCGGAGCTATGTCCGTAACCAGCGGACCCAGCACATAGAACGGCGCCCCGCCGCAAATTTCCTTTTCCATGCGCACATTCTTTTCTATGTGGTTAAGCGGAAGATGCCCCGGGCCTTCAATAATCACGGATACGCCCGCCTGCCGCGCGCGCTTAGCCAATTCGCCCAAAATGCGCAGTTCCGTAAATTGGGTATTGTCGCTTGCGTCTGCGATAGCCCCCGGCCTCATTCCATCGCCCAGGCTTAAGGCGATATCGTAATCTCTGGCAATTTCCAAAACTTTATCAAAATTTTCATAAAATGGATTTTCAGTTTTGTTTTTCGCCATCCATTGCGCCAGTATTGCTCCTCCGCGGCTGACAATACCTAGTATGCGCTTGCTTTTTTTTAGCGCGGCAATACTTGAGCGGGTAACCCCGCAGTGAATAGTGAAAAAATCCACTCCCTCCGCGGCCTGAGTTTTTAAGGTGTTTAGCATGTCTTGCGGGGTCATTTTAAAAATATCAGCGTGCTTGCGCCGGGCAGAAGCCGCGGCTTCATATATCGGCACCGTGCCAAACGGCACGCTTGATTTAGCAATAAGCATTTTTCGTATCTTAGCAAGCTCACCGCCGGTACTTAAGTCCATTACCGTATCCGCGCCGTATCTTATGGCGATATCCAGTTTTTTCAGTTCGTATGCAATGTTATCTTTATCGGGGGAAGTTCCGATGTTCGCGTTAATTTTAGTTTTAAGCCCTTTGCCTACAGCGCATATTTTACTAAAATGCCTGTTCTTATTTTTAAGAATAACGGCGCCTCCACCGGCTATTTGCTTTCGCAGGTACGCTGGGTCTATGCCTTCGTTTTTGGCGATGAGGCGCATTTGGCGGGTAATTATTTTTTTCCGCGCTGCTTCTAATTGGGTCATATAATGAGCGCATAACTTACGGAGGCGAAGCCGACGTAAGTTATAAGCGCGAATTATCCCGCAGCCTATCGGGTAAATATCGTAGAGATTTACCCGATGTTTAGGCAAGGGATATTGTTTTCAAACTGCTGAGGCCGTCCGCCGTAGGCGGATTTGGCATTATCCTTTTGAATTTTTTAATTGTTCCCGGTATATCTCCAGCACAGCAAGCCGCGCGTACAACTGCCACGCCTTTGGCGCCCGCGTTTAATACTTCTTCTAGATTCGAGAGATTAATTCCTCCTATTGCCAGATAAGGGATTTTTATTTTTTTCTTCGCTTTCTTGAGCAGGCCTAATCCTACGGGTTTATATTGCGGTTTTGTAGGAGTGGAGAAAATCGGCCCAACGCTTAAATAATCGGCTTTTTCATTTTGCGCTTTTAGTAATTGGCTTAAAGAATGACATGATACGCCGATAATTTTATCTTTACCAAGCATACGGCGCGCCAGGCGAACAGGCACATCTTCCTGGCCTAAATGCACGCCGTCGGCACGGCTTAGGAGCGCTATATCAAGGCGGTTGTTTATAATAAAAATAGTATTGTGTTTTTTTGCCAGGCGGGATATCCGAAGGGCATCTTGTATAACTTTAGATAAAGCCGTGTTTTTAAAACGCAATTGAATTATGTCCGCCCCGCCGAGAATCAGCCTATTCGCTGTTTTTAGTATATTCCTCCCTTTCAGTGTTTTATAATCAATTATAGCGTAAAAGCTAAAATTTTTTAAAGGTTTCTTTTTCAAGTGAGTAAATTCTAAATCTTATCCGCTTAAATTTATTGGAAATATTTTTATCGATCAATTTCGTGAATTCCTCAAGCGCCCTCGCGGCTTCTTTGGCGCGCTGGAAATTAGCGGCGAAAGTGTCGCTGACGCTATCGCGTTTTTTCTCAAGGTAATCAGCCTGTCTGCCGAAATCAGTGTTTGTGTCTCTGCAGGATATGGCCTGCCGGAATATTTCCGGGTTTACTTTTATGGTTCGTGTTATGCTCTGCCTTATGGACCTGATTTTTTTTGCCAGGTCTTTACCGGATAGTATAAACCTCGCTACGTCTTCGCATACTCTGAGGCCTTCACGGGCGCGGTTGAGATTAACGTCGATAACGCGGTATACCCGTTTATATTCAATATTTTTTTTAACCAATGGCTGTAATTTTCTTGAGTATTTTAGTGGTTGATAAATTTTTTACATACGGTATGGTTAAGACTTTGCCGCCGTATTGCTTTACAATGCCGCTGCCGACTATTTTATTTTTATGCCAATCGCCTCCCTTAACCAGTATGTCGGGCCTAAGCGCGCTGATAAGGTTATAAGGCGTATCTTGGCCGAAAATAACTATATAATCAATAAAAGAAATGGCGGATAAAATATAGGCTCTGTATTTTTCCGGATTAAGAGGCCGCCGGCTTCCCTTGATTCTTTTTATTGATGAATCGCTGTTTAGTCCGATTATCAGTATATCGCCGTATTTACTGGCTTTTTCCAGATATTTAATATGCCCGTAGTGCAATATGTCAAAACAGCCGTTAGTAAAAACTATTTTTTTTCCGCGCCGTTTTAAATTGGCGGTTATTTTTTTTAATTGCGTTAAGGTTTTTATTTTCGAGGGCATTTACTTAGTTGTTGTGGCATAATTCATCTTCCAGTAATTCGCATATGATATGGCCTGCCGTGATATGCGCCTCCTGTATGCGCGCCGTTATCCGTGAAGCGGCGCATAGCGTTATATCGGCTTTTTTTGCCAGCTTGCCGCCGTCTTGGCCGGAAAACGCGGCGCATTTTATGCCTTTCGCTTTCGCGGCTTCAACCGCCAGAAGTACGTTTTTCGCGTTACCGCTGGTAGAAATCGCCAGAATCACATCATTTTTTTCTGCCAATGCTTCTATCTGGCGCTTGAAAATACTATCGTAGCCGTAATCGTTTCCCAATGCCGTAATTACCGAGCTGTTTGTTGTAAGCGCGATAGCGGCAAGGGCACGGCGTTCTTTTTGGAACCTTCCGATTAATTCCGCCGCGATATGCTGGGCGTCCGCGGCTGATCCGCCGTTTCCAAAAATGATGAGCTTGCCGCCTTTTTTCAGGGAATCGCAGATTGCCTCGCTGATGCCGGCGATTATGCCGATGGAGTCCTTAATAAGCGCTTCTTTGACTTTAATAGAGTCGTTTAGTATTTTTTTAATCTTATCGCTGTTCATATCCGTTGTATCCGTGTTTTTATCCAAAGAATACCTTTGCGATATCGTAGAGTTCCATGTCAAGCGTCTTTAACTTTTCTACCGCGTTTTCCAGCGGCACACTGACTATTTTATTACCCTGGAGGCTGGCCATCATGCCAAAAGAACCCTTTTCAATTAAATCCACCGCTTTTATGCCGAAGCGCGTACCGAGGACCCTGTCAAAAGCCGTGGGAGTTCCACCGCGCTGAATATGCCCCAGAACCGTAACGCGGGTTTCGTATCCGGTTTTATCTTCTATGTATTTAGCGAGCGCTTCCCCTATTCCGCCGAGCCGCACATGGCCGAAAGCGTCTAATTTTTCTTCCTGCAGGACTTCATCCCCTTTTTTAAATTTCGCCCCTTCAGCAACGACAACGATGCTAAAGGTTTTTCCGCGTGAATGCCGCTTTTTTATTAAGCTTACTGTTTGTTCTACGTCTATCGGAACTTCCGGAACCAAAATAATATCCGCGCCTCCGGCTATTCCCGAATAGGCGGCAATCCATCCGGCGTGCCTGCCCATTACTTCTACAACCATTATTCTATGATGGCTTTCCGCCGTTGTGTGCAGCCTGTCGATGCATTCGGTAGCGATGTTTATTGCCGTATCAAAGCCAAAGGTAAAATCCGTAGCAGAAAGATCGTTATCAATGGTCTTGGGGACACCGACCACATTAAAACCTTCCTTGACAAGTTTTGCGGCAACGCCGAGCGTATCTTCTCCGCCGATGGCGACCAGGCAGTAAAGGTTGAGTTTTTTAAAATTTTCTTTAGCTTTTTTTAAGTCCTCTTCGTTCTTGTACGGATTTGTCCGGCTGGTGCCTAAAATTGTTCCGCCTTTAGGCAATATTCCGGAAACGCTGGCAAGATTAAGTTTTTCGGTATTGTTTTCGATTAATCCTTTCCAGCCGTTCTTGATGCCGGTAATTTCATAGCCGAGGTTTATGCCCTGCCTGACTACGGCTCGTATTACAGGATTTAATCCGGGACAGTCACCACCGCCAGTAAGAATGCCGATTGTTTTTGCCATAATTTCTTAATACCCCTTTCCGCGTATTTTTAATATTGTTTTATCAGTTAGATTTTTTATTATCGCTATTTAGCGCCCGTATCCCTGAAATGGAATAGATGGATTTTTAAGCTCCGCGTTTCTTTCCTTTTTTTCTTTGCGCGCCGCTTCGCATCCCGCCGTATCCTGCGATACAATTTTGGCTACGTGTACTTTTACGCTTATCGTTTCTTCAAGGCCCAATGCTTCCTGAAGTTTTGTTTTAATGACGTCTTGAAGATTGTTAATCATGCCGGGTATATCTATATCGGAGCGCAATACTGTGCGCAGTTCTACTTCTAATCCGCCTTTCCTTGTGGCTACCACATCGGAGCGGCACTCTTTAATTTCCGGCATTTTGATGGTCAGGCGTTTGATCAGGTCTTCTATCGCGGAAAGCGATATGGTTACCCTTCCGGAAGGATTATTAAAAGCGATTGTTTTTTTCTCCTGTATTTTACCGGTCAGGACCTGCGCGAAAGAAAAAGCCAGAATTATGATTAACAACCCGGTAAGGGCGAATATTACGCGCGAAAGCGATACGGTAGTAAAGAATAAATTTATCTGGTAAGAGGTGTAGATATTTTCAAGTATGGCGGAGATATCGGAAACCTGCACGAAATCAAGAGTAAAACCGATCATTAATATTCCGATAATGCTCAGCAGTGTTACGTAGAAATAAATCGCCAGATTATAAAGTAGCCGCATCACGATCCTCCTTTTTCTACTGATTGGACATCTATGTTTATGTCTTTTATCGCGACATCCGTCATTTTCTCGATGGATGAGCGTATGCTTTCCTGGATTTTGGAAGCTACCTCAGGCAGGTTAAAACCGTATTTTATGACTACCGGTATATTTATGGATACCTCGTCATTTTTATCAAATTCAACGGTTATGCCTTTGGTGGCATTTTTTTTAAAAACCAAATCATATATGCCGCTTTTGAGGTCTCCGCCAATTTTCGCCACCCCTTCTATATCCTGTGTCGCTATTGAAGCGATGGAAGCGATAACTTTTTTGTGTATTCGTATTTTTCCCAAATCTGTCGCTGTGCCTTCATTCATGTTATTCCTCCGAGTCAAATTTTACTCCGTAAATATTTTCCAGGAAATTTGTGTATACTTCTCCTTCTTGGAAAAGCCGGTTATCCAATATTTGCTTATGTAAATGTGTGGTTGTCTTGACAGGTTCAATAATTAATTCATCGAGCGCGCGTTTCATGATCAGTATCGCTTCATTTCTATCCTTGCCGTGGGCGATGACCTTGGCCACCATGGAATCATAGTATGGGCTGATGTTATAGCCCTGGTATACATGCGTATCAACCCGTATTTTTGGCCCGGCAGGTAAATTCAGCGCTTCGATTCTGCCGGGGGAAGGGATGAAGTTATTGTCGGGATTTTCCGCGTTTATGCGGCATTCTATACTTGCTCCGTTGGGCATAAGTGTTTCCTGGTTAAGTGTTAGCTTTTCACCGGCGGCAATTCGAATCTGCCATTTGATAAGGTCCACATCATATAAGACCTCAGTGACAGGATGTTCGACCTGTATTCGCTTGTTTAATTCCATGAAATAAAAAGTTTTATCCGCGTCAAGGAGAAATTCTACTGTCCCGGCACTTTGGTAATTTACGGCTTTCGCCCCTTTTATCGCCGCCTCGCCCATTTTTTTGCGTAATTTGCTGTTTAAGGCGGGAGACGGCGATTCTTCCAAGAGTTTCTGGTGGCGTCTTTGTATTGAGCAGTCTCTTTCGCCTAAATGTACGATATTGCCGTAGTTATCGGCCAGTATTTGAAATTCTATGTGTTTTGCCTGATTGATATATTTTTCAATGTAAATATCAGGTTTTCCGAAAGCGGCCTCTGCCTCTGCTTGTGCCGTCATCAAAGAGCTTACAAGGCGTATGTCGTTATGCGCGATACGCATGCCTCTTCCTCCTCCGCCCCATGACGCTTTTATGATTACCGGATATTTTATCTTATGCGCGACCTTCAAGGCGTCTTCTTTGCATTTTACTAAAGTGCTGCTTCCGGAAAGAATCGGCAGCCCCGCCTTGCGCATGACTTCCCGGGCAGACATTTTATCGGAAAGCATTTTCATTGATTCGGGACTGGGGCCGATAAAGGTAATTTGGCATGATTCGCAAATTTCGGCAAAGTGGGAATTTTCGGCTAAAAATCCGTAACCCGGATGTATGGCTTCAACATCTGTAATTTCCGCGGCGCTGATAATAGCCGGGATATTAAGATAGCTGTTGGCCGGTGCGGCAGCGCCGATGCAGACTGCTTCATCAGCGAAACGTACATGCAGTGAATCTTTATCGGCTTCCGAATACACGGCAACGGTTTTAATGCCCATTTCTTTGCAGGCGCGGATAATCCGCAGGGCTATTTCGCCGCGGTTTGCGATGAGAATTTTTGAAAACATAAATTTATATCGGCTCTACCAGGAACATCGGCTGGTTAAATTCCACAGGCTCGGCATTTTCTACCAAAACTTCCGTAATTTTTCCCCTGATTTCCGATTTTATCTCGTTCATTAGTTTCATGGCTTCGATGATACAGACAACCTGCCCTATTTCTACGGTTTGCCCTGCCTCTATAAAAGGAGGGGCTTCGGGAGACGGCGCGCGGTAAAATGTCCCGACCATAGGGGCCTTGATTTCCTGCACGTTGGTTTTCGCCGCTTCTTTTCTTTCTGTTTCTCTGGCCGCTGAATCAAGCCTTTCCTTTTCAATAAATACAGGCGCCGGCTGTCCACTGACAGAGGCGGAGGCCTTGCTCAGTTTAACCCGCAAGCCCTCTTTCTCTATTTCCAACTCAGTGAGATCGTTTTCATTCATCAGGTTTATCATTTCTTTGATTTCTTTTAAATTCATAATCAGGCCCTTTCAATATACTGCGCGCTGCGGGTATCTATTTTTATGCGGTCTCCGGCGTTGATAAATAGCGGGACTGAAATTACGGCCCCTGTTTCAATTTTTGCCGGCTTAAGAGTGGCTTTGGCAGTATCTCCGCGGATGCCCGGCTCTGTCTCTATGACCGTGCATTCAATAAAATTCGGCATGACGACATTAACCAGCTCGTTATTATGAAAATATGCCGTTACCTCAAGGTTGTCTTTTAAAAATGATATATTGTCTCCCAGCTGTTCTCTGGTAAGGATGCTTTCTTCAAAGGTTTCCATATCCATAAAATGGTACATGTCGTGGCTGTTGTACTGAAATTGCAGCTTTTTTTCTTCAATATATGCCTGCTCAATGCTTTCGTTGCTTTTAAAGGTGCGCTCGATAACCGTTCCCAGCTTAAGGTTTTTAAGCCGCGTGCGGATAAAAGCGGCGCCTTTGCCGGGTTTTACGTGGTGGACCTCTATGACCAAAAAAACCTGTCCATCCAGAAGGACGGTCAGGCCTGTTTTACATTCATTGATTGATAGCGCCATCGAAGACTTCAGCTCCGTTTTTAGTGATTACTACCATGTCTTCCAGCCTTATGCCGAATTTGCCGGGAAAATAAACAGCGGGCTCAATAGTAAAAACCATTCCTGCTTTAAGATAGGACGTATTTTTGCGGTTTATCGGCGGGTCTTCATGGACATCCAAGCCGACACCATGCCCAAGTCCGTGGCCGAACTTATCCGACCAGCCGAAGCTTTCTATATATATACGGGCTGCCCTGTCTATTTCATTGATTGGCACCCCGGGGGTTAACTTGCTTATCGCCTCTTCTTTGGCCGCAAAAACTACTTCCGTTGCTTTCAATACTTTATGAGGCATTTTACCCAAAAAATACATACGTGTCAAGTCAGATTTATAGCCGCAAAACTCAACTCCCATATCCACCAGTACCGGCTCGTTATCCCGTATAATTCTCCGGCTTACTTTTGCGTGCGGCATGGAAGAATTCGGCCCGGAGGCCACTATAACTTCAAAGGCGCAGGCGCTCGCGCCTTTAATCCTGATGATGCGGTTAATTTCGGCAGAAACATCCAGCTCGCTCACTCCCGGTTTTATTATTTTTTTTAACAGTGAGAATGTATCCAGGGTTATTTTAACCGCGGATTTTATCTTAGCTATTTCACCGGCATCTTTTATCGCGCGTAATTTTTCCACGATGAATTCAGTATGTATCAATTTGGCGCCCCCGGATAGAGCAGAATTTAATTTTTTATACTCGAAGCAGGTCAGGTTCCGTGATTCAAAACCTAGCTTTTTTATTTTACGCGCTTTTGTAATGGATTTTAAAATAGGAAGTAAATTACCTTTAATTTCAATAATATTAAATCCTTTGATATGCGAGCGCGCCTCTTCAACATAACGGAAATCAGTTAGAAAAAATTTTTCTTTGCCTAATATCAATATGTACGAATCGGAGCATTTATAGTTGGCCAGATAGGAAACATTTGAAGGATTGCCGATCAGAAACGCGTCGAGGCCGTGTTCGGAAATCGCCTCGCGTAGATTGTGTAATCGCTTACGGGAAAATTTATCTGACGGCATGAAGAGTTAAATTATTTTAGCAAAGAAACGCAGGCGCGCAGGCCTAAAAGATAACTTTCTATGCCAAAACCGCAGATTTGGCCTTTTGCTACGGCAGAAATCAGGGATTCGTGCCGGAATTCTTCCCGGGCATAGATATTGGATAAATGGACTTCTATGGCGGGAATGCGGATTGCGGCTATGGCGTCCCGGATGGCAACGCTCGTATGCGTATAAGCAGCCGGGTTTATCAATATGGCGTCGTATTTTTTAGGGGCGTTCCCAATTAAATCCACTATGCTTCCTTCGTGGTTTGACTGGACGATGGTAAGGGCGGCATCCAGCTCCTTGGCGAGCTTTCGCATAAGCTTGTTTATGTTTTCCAGGTTGAGCCTGCCGTATATGGACGTCTCGCGTTTTCCTAACAGGTTTAAATTTGGGCCGTGAATAACTAAAATTCTTTTATTCTTTTTTTGTTTCATCGGGCCCTCCCTCAGCTTCGTCTATCAACATTACGGGTATTCCTTCGCGGATAGGATATTTTCGGCCGCAGGAGGCGCAGACGATTTTGTTGTCTTCAAGCTTTATATCCGACTTGCAGGCAGGACAGGCGAGTATGGCCAATAATTCCTTGTCTATCATGTTATCCCTCTTCATAGTTAATGAACACTTGCGCAATTTGCCGATTAGGCAATAGCGGCGCAATACAATTAAGCGCCGGCTGCCTTATAAGCGCAAGGTGTTCATTATTTAAGTTATGCGGTTTTCGTTTTAGCCATGTATTTCATTCGTAAATCATAAAGCATTTTGTCAATCAGGCTGTCCTCTTCCGTGGAGAGGTTTCCGACGGTCTTTTCTTTAAGCACACCGAGAGTATCAATAATAAATTTTGCCTGCGGCAGGTTTTCTTCCGGCTCATTAGTACTTGGGTTGGGTATATCGCCTAAAAATATCGCCGCCTGTATCGCCAGCGTGCTTAGGAAAAAAGAAAAATCCGGCTCCGGCATGAATTCTGCTCCATCTTTTTCTCTGGAGGCGCTTTTTTCTTTTTCAGCCGCTTCTTTCCATACTTCGTCTATATTTTTATTTTCGTCTGTCATTTTTATAATACCTCCATACTATACTAGTGCGCTGTCAATATAATTCTTATTAGACAGCGCACAGAGCAATTGAGCAATAGATAATAGAACAATAGACAAGCAAAAGCTCAATTGCGGT
>PCWA01000017.1 GCA_002796125.1 Candidatus Ghiorseimicrobium undicola | reverse complement strand
GTTGGTTTTATTGAATCAAGATCTATGCCGGGATGCAGTATTTCTATATTAGCTGGCGGAGCAAGGCCCGCTTTTAAAATTCTATTTTTTACTTCATTAGAATCGCAAAATACATAAGAATATCTTTCCCACGCAATCTTATCAAAAAATCTGAATAATTTTTCGAAAAATATAAAAAAAGGTTTTTTAAGCCTATTTTTATCTAAGTATATCTGCCTGGTAAGACTATCATGAGTTATTTTTAGCGGGGTAAGGCAATAGCATGTTATCGGTATTCTAGAATGGCTATTTCTAAATACAATAAAATCGCCCAGGCCTTCGCTGACAACGATCAATGCGTCATAATCAATTAAGTCTATTTTTTGTGTCATTATTTTGAATGCTGCATAACAGACCTTATAGTAAGACCTATTTACAGGTATATCCGCTAATTCTATTATGTTTAAATTCCGATATTCCGCGTAAGTGTTGATAGGTTCATAATGGTTGGTGAAGATGGTAAATTCGTGCCGGCTATTTTTAACCATTTCCAATATTGTATTTTCGGCCCCGCTTTTAAGATATATCCAGGGATAATATAGTGCTATTTTCATAATGTATTATAGATCTCTATGGTTTTGGATGCAGAGTCGCGCCAATTAAATAGCATAGCTCTTTTTGTTCCTTTTTCTATCAGGCTTAAACTCAGATTTTTGTTATTTAACAAATCATTCATGGCTGAAGAAATTTGGACAGGGTTGTCTGGGTCAACCAAGAGCGCGGCATCTCCGAGCGTTTCCCGGAATACCGGTATGTTTGAGGCGATTACAGGTATTCCGGAAGCCATGGCTTCCAGGGGAGGAAGCCCGAATCCTTCATAAAAAGGTATAAATACAAATAACCTGGATAAAGAATATATATAAGGAAGGTCTTCGTAAGGTATGTACCCTAAAAATAATACATCTTCCTGTAGATTTAATTCTCCTATTATCTTATGGATATTTTTATTTTTTCCATCAGGCTTGCCTGCAATTACTAACTTAACAGGGTTTTTCAGCCGTTGTTTTAGCATAGCAAATGATTTTAGCAAAATCAGAATATTCTTTCTTACGTTTATTCTGCCTACGTACAATAAGTAGTTTTCAGGCAGCGAGTATTTATCTTTGATATTCTGCGAGGCAGAGAGCCCCCTCTTTTTAAAAAAATCGTCAGAAACTCCGCAATAAATAACAGATATTTTTTTCTCGGGCAGGTTAAAATTTTTTAATATTTCTTTTTTTGAGAAATCCGATATCGTTATTATATGGTCAGCTTTTGCTACCGAATAATAAATATGTTTAAATTTTATTCTTTCTTTAATGGTCAACCATGACATATTGTTTAAAAAAAATACGTCTTGAAGCGTGAGTATTTTTTTTACAGAATATGCAAAAGGCGGCAGGAAGATCTGGCCATGATATATATCAGGGCGTCTTTTAGATAATTTAAAAGGGATATCAATGAACGTCCTGAAGGCGCTTTTGTCAGATAAGAGATATTCTACAGAAACGTTATCATTTATAAAAGGCAATATTTCTTTTTTTAAAAAGGGGCTTAAATAAAGACAGTACTTGTTATTGTTATCTATTTTTAATATAGACTCTATGAGATTATAAACATAAGTTTCAACCCCGCCGCAGTTTGTGCCTATGTAATGAGCATCCAGAGCAATATTCATATAAATGACCAGAGTATTTTTTCAAATTCAACAGCAGTGTTTCTAATGGGATATCTATTCATTGTTTCTAAGCCGTTTTGCCTTAATCTTTCTCTTGCGAGGTCGTCCTTAATCAAGAATGATATCGCGTTAACCATTTGCTGCGTATCGCCAGGCTGTACCAATATGGCGTTTTCGTTGTTTATAGCGTATTCTGAAGGGCCGCCGCTATCGGTTAAAACGCACGCTGTCCCGCAGGCCATTGCCTCCATGCCTGTCAAGCCCAGGCCGTGAAACAATGAAGCTTCTACGAAGATATCAGAAGATGAATATAGCTTTGTCAAAGCATCTTCTTTTAATAAGCCGTAGTTTTTATATTTAAAAGGTATTTTGTATTTTTTCAAATCATCGGGACCGAAAAACGCGATTTCTAAATACGGATGCTCTTCTTTTATGATTTTTAGAGCTTTTATCATATTATCAAACCCTCTTCGCGGGGTAGAAGGCCTGGCCATCCCCAGAATTCTTTTAACGCGTTTTGATTTAATGCCTCTAGGATAGAATATGTCGAGATTTATACCGGGCGTTATTTTTATTACATTGTTAGAGTGTCGTGATATTTTTTGTTTCAGCCATTCGCTGTACACTATTTTATTTTTTATGAGATCGTAGGTATTTAAAATCTTGAAACCGGTTTTTTTATCGCTTTCCGGGTAAAACCACGATTCATAGTCTTGTATAAAATATAAAGGGATTGTTTTGAGATTATTTTTTATCATTTCCGAAACATAGTAAGCTGTTGTCCAATAAGTTGCCACTACAAAATCCGAATCATTCTGGTCGCAGCACATCTCTTTTTTATTAGGGTATAAAACCGGCTGGGTATACATGCGCATGTCTTCCGAATCTTTGGTCCTATTAAAACTTATTATTTTTATATCGAAACGGCCGTTT
>PCWA01000075.1 GCA_002796125.1 Candidatus Ghiorseimicrobium undicola | reverse complement strand
ATGCCCAAGGCGCCTATCGCGCCACAGGCGTAAGAAGCTTTTTTGTGGATGAAAGCGGTATAATCAGATGGACCGATGCCTTTTGCGGCGGGAGTAACGATTGCCCGAATAAAAATGATGGGGCGTTGGAATAACTCTCTGCCGGATAAATCCTGCCATTAGCAAAGACAGTATTTCCTTCCAAAATCACTTGTTAAAACTAAGCCTTGACACATCCAAGCGGAGATAATTATAATAATACCCAATTAATACCTTGCGCTTATATGGTGTTACATAAGTGTTTATTAGCCATGAGACACCTTACGTTTATAAGATATCACGTAAGTGTTCATTAACTATGAAGGAGCGCGTATAATGCCTAAGCTTTTTATTGTAGATGACGAACCTACGTTTCAGGAGGCGGTAAAGCCGTTTTTTGAATTAAAGGGATTTACCGTATTGGCCAGCATGAGCGGTGAAGAAGCGCTTCCTCAAATTGAAGCGGAGAAGCCGGATGTGGTTATTCTGGATATGCACCTGAGCGGGAGGATAGATGGCATGGGAGTTTTAAGGCAGATAAGGGAAAAGAAGATTCCTGCTTCCGTGATTATGCTTACAGGCATGGAAAATAACATCAAGGATGAAGTTTTATCGCTGGGGGCGGATAAGTTTTTGAATAAGCCGGTTACGGTAAAGGCGCTGAATGCCGCGATAGAGGAACTTTTGAAGAAATAATGAAAACCCAATTTTTGCTTTATATTGTTTTGTTCCGCTAATCTATTGCCATGATAATGCAAAAATTGGGTACCCCGACAAACATGATTAAATCTCATTGAGATTTAATCAGCCGGCCCTTCGGGCAGATTTTGCTATAGCAAAATCTGGGTAAAAACCCTTGCCAATTTGCGGGAAATATATATAATAAAGGGTATAATTTTAAGGATAAATTAATGGTTAAACGAATTATCAGCGTTATATTTGTGATATTTTTTTCTTTCAACCTGTCTGGTTGTGTTTGGTTTTTGGTTGGGGCTTCTGCTGCCGGCGGCTATGCCGTAAGCCGCGATACGATAGCCGGGGAAATAGACGCGGAGTATAATGATGTCTGGCTGGCAGCCAAGAACGTTTCCCAGATAATGGGCATAATCAAAGAAGAAGACCGGGCTAAAGGGTTTCTGGATTTAAATGTGGACAAATCGCACGTTGTAATTAATATTGATAGGCTTACCCCTGAGACCCTGCGCCTTAAGATTAAAGCCCGCAAGTATCTAATGCCTAATATTGGGCTAGCACAGAAACTATTTATTAAAATAAACCAGCAGATAGAATAAAAATTACTAATTACCAGTTACTAGTGCGCTGTCAATATAATTCTTATTAGACAGCGCACAGAGCAATTGAGCAATAGATAATAGAACAATAGACAAGCAAAAGCTCAATTGCGGTCTATTTTCTATTGTTCTATTGTTCAAGAATTAATTTTACAGTGCACTAATTACTAATTTTATGCCGAGGTAGCTCAAATGGTAGAGCGAAGGACTGAAAATCCTTGCGTAGTCGGTTCGATCCCGACCCTCGGCACCACTTAATCTTCAGGCATAAATTTTTTATTTTAACCAGTGGAATTTATGCCTGAAGATTACCCCGCTGAGTGCAGGGAAATTACCTTAGACATAAAAAAATTTCCCCGCATTTTACGAATCGGGGCCCGTTCAGGAAGCCATTTTGCTTATATGTCGTATGTACGCTTTCACCGCGGCGAAGGCGTTTTTTTATCCCCACTTATTATTTATATACTTTAAAGTTAAGTGATCGGAAAAAGCTGGACAAAATTATCCGTTTAAAGTATTATATTGGCGTGTGATAAAGTAAAAAACAGGAATAGAACTCATTATTAACAAAAGAGATATATAGCTATGGCCAAAAAAAATTCTAAGAATCTGGTAGTTGTCGAATCTCCCGCGAAAGCGAAAACCCTCGGTAAATTTTTGGGTGATGATTTTAGCATAGTGGCTTCATATGGGCATATTGTGGATTTACCTGCTAGTAGTATGGGTGTTGATATCGAGCATGATTTTACGCCTACATACGTTGTATTAAAGGCAAAACAAAAGGCCTTGTCCGGGATTAAAAAGGAAGTTAAGGGAAAAACAAGAATATATATTGCTACCGACCCTGATAGAGAAGGTGAAGCAATCGGCTGGCACATAATGAATAAATTGGCGGAAATTAAGCCAAAATCAAAAAAATTACCCGAGAAAAAGGAATTTTTACGCGTGGTATTCCATGAAATAACAAAATCAGCTGTTTTAGACGCTTTCGGGCATCCCCGGCAGATGGATGTTAATCTTATAGAAGCGCAACAGGGAAGAAGAATACTGGACAGGGTTCTGGGTTATCAATTAAGCCCGCTTCTTTGGAAGAAGATAAGCCGCGGCCTTTCAGCAGGCAGGGTTCAGTCCGTGGCCTTGAGGCTTATTGTTGAGCGGGAAAGAGCGATACTCGAGTTTAAGCCGCAGGAATATTGGAATATAGAGGCGGAGTTATCAAAAGAAGATATGAATTTTAGGGCGAGATTGGAAAAAATAGATGGAGAAAAAGCCGATCTCGGCAATAAAGAAAAAACCGGCAGCATAAACGATGAAATAAAATCACAACAATTTGTTGTTGAGAGCATAAAGCAGATTCAGAAAAAACGGAATCCTTATCCGCCTTTTATCACAAGCACATTGCAGCAGGAGGCTTTTAATAAGTTGGGATTTACCGCTAATAAAACCATGGCTTTGGCTCAGGCGTTATATGAAGGCGTGGAATTACCGGCAGGGCCCCAGGGTTTGATTACCTATATGCGAACGGATTCTCCCAGAGCCGCTGATTCCGCTATCAAACAGGTCCGCGAGTATATAGAAAAATCCGCGGGTAAAGAATATCTTCCGGATAATCCTAATTATTATAAAGCAAAAAAATCCGCGCAAGAAGCGCATGAAGCGATAAGGCCGGCATCGGTTTTAAACAGGCCGCAGGATTTAGAAGAGTTTTTAGATGAAGATTTATTTAAGTTGTATAATCTTATCTGGATGAGGTTTGTCGCAAGCCAGATGAATCCGGCGCTGTATTTGCAGACATCCGTAGATATCAAAGCGGGCAGGTTTGTATTCCGCGCCTCCGGAACCAAGTTATTGTTTGCCGGATTTTCTGTCCTCTATAAAACGGATGATGAAGATAAAGAATCTAAGATTTTACCCGAGCTGATAAAAGATGAACATATAAAATTGCTGGCTCTTTATCCGACACAGCATTTTACTAAGCCGCCTCCGCGTTTTTCGGATGCCACCTTGGTTAGATTGCTTGAAGAAAACGGTATAGGCAGGCCTTCAACCTATGCGCCTACGCTGCAGACTTTGGTTTACAGGGATTATGTGCGTAGGAATTCAGGGTATCTGCGTCCTACTGAATTAGGCATGAAAGTTATAGATTTATTGGTTGAATACTTCGGCAACGTAATCAATGTGGAATTTACCGCCCAGATTGAAGAAAACCTGGATAAGATAGAAGAAGGAAAGATAAAATACGCCGAAATATTACGTGATTTTTACGGTCCTTTTAAGGCAGATTTGGACTTTGCGCATAAAAATATTAAAAAAGAAGTTGTTTATGTTGAGGAAGCTTGCCCAAATTGCCAGAAACCGTTGGTCATAAAATGGGGCAGATCAGGGAAGTTTTTAAGCTGTTCGGCTTTCCCGGAATGCCGGTTTGCCAAATCGATTACTACCGGTATTAAATGCCCGGAGCCTGATTGTCCCGGGGAATTAGTCGAGCGCAGGGGCATGAGGGGCAGATTTTTCTACGGGTGCACTAATTATCCCAACTGTAAATTTACAAGCAATAAACTTCCTAAAAACACAGATGACCATAAATCAGAAGAAGCGGAACACCCCCACGGTTAAGAAATCGTAGGCGAGTTTCAAACCGCGGGGGTGTGAAACGGTTGCCCAGAGCAGAGGGTCCTTTGCAAAGGTATATTGATAAATTTTTAAGGTATCTGGAAATTGAAAAAAATGCATCCAACCATACCATTTTAAATTACCGTTTAGATTTGGAGGAATTCGGAAATTTCTTGAACCCGCGTGTTTTGGCGGCGGATGATGCGGCATCTGCAGCGCCGGTAAAAAAAACACCCCTAGATATAACGAAAATAGACTACCTCGCGTTAAGAAGATTTTTGGCGGCCTTGAAACAGAAAGGCATTAAATCCCGCACAGTAGCAAGGAAAGTTTCCTGCCTTAAAACTTTTTTTAAATTTTTAATGCGCGAAGGGTATCTTGCGGATAATCCGGCGTTACTGATCTCCAGCCCGAAAATAGATAAGCACTTGCCTAATTTTCTGACTGAGGCGGAAATGTCAAGGTTAATTGAATTCCCAAAAGCGGATACTGTCAGCGGGCTAAGGGATCGGGCGATATTTGAAACTTTATATTCTACGGGTATGCGTATAAGTGAATTAGTCTCCTTAAACGTAGGTTCGCCGGATTATATTTCCGGGATAGTAAAGGTGCAGGGCAAAGGAAAAAAGGAAAGGATTGTGCCTTTGGGGGATAAGGCGATAACGGCCATACGCCAGTACCTGGTAAAAAGAAAATCAGATTCAAAGAGCTTATTTCTAAATAGCCGCGGCGAAAAGATCACGGATAGAGGCGTGCGGGTTATCCTGGATAAATACATAAAACTAATATCAGAAAAACAAAATATTTCTCCGCATACCTTCAGGCATTCTTTTGCCACGCACTTGTTGAATAGGGGCGCTGATTTAAGGAGCGTACAGGAATTATTGGGCCATGCCAATCTTTCAACAACACAGATATATACTCATTTAACCACAGACAGGCTAAAGGCGGTATATAATAAAGCGCATTCCCGCGCATAGCACCGCCTTATAAATAAGGCGGAGATTGGTTTTAACCTATGCCAATTTTATACGATATAGTTTTTATATTTTTTTCTATTTTTTATCTGCCGGTAATGCTTTTAAAGGGCAAGATGCATAAGGGCATATTAAAGCGCTTTTATCTAAAAAGAGATATTGATTTTGGCGCCTGTCCTATATGGGTGCACGCGGTAAGTGTCGGAGAAGTTAAAATCGCCGCTCTTATTATCAGGGCCTTAAGAAAAAAAACAGGCAGAAAAATCATTCTTTCGACTATTACGCTAAGCGGTAATAATCTGGCGCGAAAAATTTTAGGCACAGAAGCAGAAGTAATATATGCCCCGGTTGATATAAGTTTCATTGTGAACAGGTTTATTAAAATCATCAAACCGTTTTTATTCATAATAATAGAAACAGAATTGTGGCCGAATATGATATCCGCCTTAAAGAAGAATAATGTACCGGTTGTTTTATTAAACGGCAGGATATCGCCGCCTTCTTTTTACGGCTATAACAAAGTAAAATTTATCACAAGGGGAATTTTATCCAAGATGAGCCTTTTCTGTATGCAGACCGGACAGGATAGCGATAAAATAATCGCCCTGGGCGCGAATCCAGCGAATGTTAAAGTTACCGGTAATATGAAATTTGATGCCGGCGATTACGCGCATTTAGAGGCGAGCCGGGCGGTTTTGAATCTTCATAATAATGAGCGCCTATGGATTGCCGCCAGTACCCATGATAACGAAGAAGAAATAGTATTACGTGTGTATAAAAGGCTAAGCGTGAGATTTCCTGATTTGAGGCTGTTTATCGCCCCCCGGCATATTGAACGCGTTGAGGCGATAGAAAAGATTATTGAATCTTGCGGGCTGGAAGCTTCAAGATTTTCAGCTGATAATTTTAAAGAAATGCCGCGCTCAGTGATTATTTTGGATACGATAGGGCAATTAAGCTCAATTTATAAATTTGCCTATGTGGTATTTGTCGGAGGCAGCCTTGTCAAAAAAGGCGGGCAGAATATTATCGAGCCGGCATATTTCCAGAAACCCATAGTATTCGGCAGGTATATGTTTAATTTTACGCATATTGCTTCGCTTTATCTTAAAAATAATGCGGCTATCGAGGTAGCCGATGAGGGCGGGCTTGAAGAAGCCTTGTGCAAGATTTTATATGATGCGGACTATGCAAAAAATATTGGGATCAGGGCAAAACGTTTAATATCTGAAAATCAAGGCGCGACAGAGCGCAATCTAAATTTAATTTCTCAATTAATGAGGCCATAACTTACGGAGGCGAAGCCGACGTAAGTTATAAGGCCGAATTATCTCCTTGCTTAAGCAAGGGGTAAATTCTCTTTGGAGAATTTACCCCTTAAGCTTCGGAGTAGGTTATAATTTAGTTTATGATAAATACTGCTTAATCCGAACCTACCCGAAGCCTACCGGGTAAATATCAAAGAGATTTACCCGATGCTTAGGCGAGGGATATTGTTTCTAATTAATGATGCTGGAGAAACTAAAAGAATATATTCATTCTTTGGCTCAAGACAAGAGAATAGGCGCACTTGAGAGCTTTTTAAAAGCTATTTTATTATTTTTATCTTTTTTTTATTTCTTTGGCATATTGTTGACAAGATTCGTCCATAATTTAAAAATCACCGCGCCGAAAAAAGCAGCGTGTAAAGTAATAAGCATAGGCAATATAACTCTTGGCGGAACGGGCAAAACGCCTTTTGTAATAATGCTGGCAAAACATCTAATCCGGCGCGGCCATAAAGTAGCAGTTTTAATCAGGGGTTATAGGAGAAAGTCAGGCAATCTGCGGTGCCAAAGTGAGAATGCCGATACAATGGGAGATGAAGGATATTTATTGTCTAAAGAGCTGGGGCTGCCGGTATTGGTAGGCGCTGACAGAATTAGAAATATGCAAGAGGCTGTGAATAAATACAATGCCGATGTAGTAATTTTAGATGATGGTTTTCAGCATTGGAAACTAAAAAGAGATTTGGATATAGTGCTTGTAAACGCGTTAAATCCTTTTGGCAATGAACGGCTTATCCCTCGGGGAGTGCTCCGTGAGCCGGTGTCGAGCCTAAAGAGAGCAGACGTAGTCGTTATCACTAAGTCCAATTTATTAGGAAGTTACGGCGCTTTAGGCCTACAAATAAAAGCCGTAAGCCGTAATTCATTGCTTATTAATTCCGAACACAGGCCGATAAATTTTATGGATTTAGAAAGCGCGGTATTTGAGCTTTCTTTTGTCCAAGGTAAAGAGGTTTGCCTTTTGTCGGCCATAGCCGACCCTTTTTCATTTGAAAAAATGGTTTTGGATTTGGGAGCCAAAATAAAATTAAAGTTTGAATTCGAGGATCATCATCGCTGGTCCGGGAAGGATATGGATAAAATAACCGGCCAATGCCTAAAAAACGGCCTTAACCTGATTATAACTACAGAAAAAGACGCGGTAAAAATGAGCCGTTTTGACAGAAGCCTGAATTTACAAATTTTAATTCTAAAAATAGAAGTGGAAATCAAAGAAAAAAAGGATGAATTTTTCAGTTTAATTGATCGCGCGTTAAAGCAGGCATGAACAAAAATTCAATAATCGATTATCTGTTGTATAAGTTAGCCGTAGTATCGGGGAATTTGTTTTCCAGGGTTAATCCTGAAATTTACCTGGGCCTTGGCAAATTTTTAGGAAGGATGATGTTTTATCTGGATAAAAAACATAGAAACATAGTTGAGCGTAATTTGCGTTTTGTATTTTGCCGAAACAAGGCCCCCAGCGAGATTAGAAGAATCGCAGTCGGTGCCTTTGAAAATTTCGGCCAAAATATATGCGAGGCAGTAGCTTTAAAACGTGTTGATAAACAATATATAGATAAATATGTAACGATAGAAGGGCAGCATTTAATAGACGAGGCATTAGAAAATAAAAAAGGCTTGATTTATGTGACATTACATTTAGGCGATTGGGAGATAGCGAACGCGGCCTGCGGCATATACCATAAAAGCTGCAGCGTCGTAATAAAAGATCAAAAGCACGGGCGTTTAAATGAATTACTTAATTCTTACCGGAAAAGATCCGGCGTAAATTTGGTCCCCTTGGGTTCTTTGCGTGAAATTATAAGGTCACTGGATAATAATCATATTGTTACTATGGTTTCTGACCACGGCGCGGGGAAGGGCGATACTTTGGTTGATTTTTTCGGCAGGCCTGCATCTATGCCCACAGGCGCCGTACGACTTGCCTTAAAGTTTAAGGTGCCTATATTTTTCGCCTATATCGTAAGGACACACGGCCCATACCATAAAATAGTGATTGAGAAATTCGATAGTTTTTCCGATACCCGGGATAAAGATAAAGATTTAGAAAAAAACCTTAATACCATAAACAAAAAATTTGAGCATTATATCAGTCAATATCCGCAGCAGTATCTCTGGTCTTATAAAAGATGGAAGCATTCCAAAGAACGTTCAGTCATGATATTGTCGGATGGGAAAACCGGGCATTTAAGGCAGTCAGAAACTGTGGCGAAAATTATTTCCGGCATGGGTTTTAATCTAGATATCAGGATAGTAGAAATTAAATACAGGAACAGGTTTTTGGCGGGTATTTTATATCTAATATGCTGCCTGAAAAAAAATCGCGAAATAAACGGCTGGTTTTTAAAATCAGCTTTAGATGCTTTTTCCTATGAAGCCATAGCGCATAATTTTTGTGATATTGTTATATCTGCTGGAGAATCTATTGCCTGGCTGAATTTGGCTATTTCATCTCTCAATCAGGCCAAATCTATACATATCATGAGGCCGGGTTTATTAGGCGTAAAAAGATTCGATTTACTGGTTTTGCCCAGGCATGATAGGGCCGCAAATTTTAAGAATATAGCGGTTACGGAAGGCGCATTAAATCTTATTGATGAAGATTATCTTAAAACACAGGCGCAGAAATTATATAAAAATATAGGCGCTTCATTCGATTCGGATTTAAGGATCGGGTTATTAATTGGCGGCAATACTAAAGATTATGAGTTAAATCCGCGTATTGCCCAGAGCATAATCAGCAGAATCAAGAGGGTATCGGTAGAATTTAATGCCAATATTTTGATTACTACTTCACGCCGTACGCCAAAAGAGGCGGAAGAAGTTTTTAAAAGAGAATTGCATGGTTTTGATAATTGCAAGCTGTTGATAATAGCTAATGAAAAAAATATTCCCGAGGCAGTGGGTGGCATACTGGGGCTTTCTTCGCTGGTTATCGTGACCAGCGAGAGTATTTCCATGATTTCTGAAGCGGCTTCTTCAGGAAAGCAGGTCATAGTAGTTTATTCATCGGAAAAAAAAGAAGCGATACAGTCTTCGATCAATAAAAGGCATAGAATGTTTCTTGAAAACCTCCAAAATCACGGCTATATACACCTTTGCGAAGCGCATACACTTGGCTACAAGATAAAGGAGATATTAACCAAACGGCCTCTTATCAAGAGGCTTAACGATAGAGAAGAGGTTAGAAAGAAACTGAAAGAAATATTATAGTATGAATGTAAAATGCAGGATGTAAAATTAAAATACACAATTCTGCATCCTACATTTTAAATTCTACATTCTAAAAATGAATATATTACAGGTTGTTCCTGAATTAAATTTAGGAGGAGTGGAAACAGGCACTGTTGATTTGGCTGTATCCTTGGCAAAAATGGGGCATAAGTCGTATGTTGCTTCTTGCGGGGGAGAGTTGATTTCTGAACTTAAGAAAGCCGGCGTCATGCATTACAAGATTGACCTGCAAAAAAAATCCCTTTTTACCATATTCAGAAATGTGGGAGAGCTTGTAAAAATTATAAAGAAGGAAAGGATAGACATAGTGCACGCGCGCTCGCGCGTCCCCGCATGGGCGGCGTTCTTTGCGGCAAGATTTACCGATACTCCGTTTATCACCACCTGCCACGGATATTATTCCAGCCATTTTTTTAGCGTAATAATGGGTTGGGGTAAATTTGTGATTGTGCCTAGTTCTATTATCGGCAGGCATGAAATGGATGATTTCGGCGTGCCTTTCGGCAGGATAAGGCTTATACCTAGAAGCGTAAATTTAAACAGGTTTAAATTTATAAGCCCCAAAGAAAAAAATAAAAGAGAGTTTGTGATAGGCATAATCGGAAGGATTACGCCTATTAAAGGGCATATTTATTTTTTATGGGCAATGTCGAAAGTGGCGAGAGTGATACCTAATTTGTCTATCTGGATAGTGGGGGATGTGGGTAGGGGCAAAGAGCGTTATAAAGACGAAATAGATGTTTTAGTAAAGCGCCTGGGGCTTTCTTCCAGCGTAGAATTTTTAGGCGCTCAGCGCGATATACCTCATATTTTGACTCAGTTGAATCTTCTTGTGGTTCCTACAGTGGTTGAAGAGGCTTTTGGCAGGGTTATAATTGAGGCTAACGCCGCAGGCGTTCCGGTTGTGGCTTCGCGCGTAGGCGGCATAGTAGATATAATTGAAGATAACGTAAACGGGTTGCTTTTTCCTCCTAAAGATGTACAGGCGATGTCTTCTGCGATAATAAAGGTTTTACGGGATGAAAATCTTGCAGAACGCCTGGCCAATAACGCCTTGAGAACAGTAGCGGAAAAATTTACCCTGGATAAGATGATCAGTTCAACGCTGAAAGTTTATGAGGAAGCCTTGGAGCCGAATATATTGATAATTAAATTTAGCGCTATAGGAGACGTGATATTGGCGACACCCAGCCTGCGCGCCTTAAGAGAAAAATACCCTAAGGCGAGAATAACCTGCCTTACGTCTAAAGACGCCGAAGAGGTCCTTTCCCGCTGTCCATACATAGATGAATTACTAGTAGCTGATTTTAAGTTTAAGGATAGCGGGATAAGGCCATTATTTAAACTGGCAAATTCCTTGCGCAAAAAATCTTTTGATTTATGCCTAGATCTGCAAAATAATAAACGAAGCCATCTGCTCGCTTTTTTAAGCATGGCCCGCCATAGATACGGATATAATAACAAGAAGTTATCTTTTCTCTTAAACCATAAAATAGCCCTGCCTAAAGAAGTTCTCCTTCCGGTTGAGCATCAGGCTAAAATTTTAGAACTGCTTGGTATAAGCTCATATAGCAGGCATTTGGAGCTTTGGACATCTGAAGATGATGATAAATATATAGATGATTTTCTAAATAATGAGTGGATAGCCGGCGATCAGCAATTAATCGGCATTAATATATCATCAAGCAATAAATGGCTGACAAAGAGATGGCCAGTAAAATTTATCGTTAAATTAAGCGAGATGCTTATGAATTCCGATATGCGCCTGATCCTTACGGGCACTGAAAATGATCTGGGTTTGGCAGAAGAAATATTCAGGCAATCGCGCGCAAAACCCATCATTGCCTGCGGCAAGACATCTTTTAATCAGCTGGTTTCTTTAATAAAAAGATGCCAGGCTTATATCAGTGGAGATTCGGCCCCTTTGCATATCGCAGCGGGCGTTAATACTCCGATTGTAGCGCTTTTTGGGCCTACGGATCCGAAAAAGCATATGCCTCCCGCGAAAAAGTATATCGTTATCAGGAAGGATCCGGGATGCGCTCCCTGCTATAAAGCGAAATGCCCCGATATAAAATGCATGGCGCAGATTACTCCGGAAGAAGTATTTGGCGCAGTAAAAAAAGTAATTCAGTAAGCCTCTTAACCTAACGCCATGTTGGACTATGGTTAGGTTGCTTGATTGTTGTAAAATGTATCCCTCGCCTAAGCACTCGTAAATTTCTTCGAAATTTACTTCGTAGGCTTCGGGATTAATTCGCGCAAACAACTTACGTTCGCTTCGCTGCGTAAGTTGCGCGCTCATTAAAATGAATATACTGATTTTGACCACTCACCTGAATTTCGGCGGTATCGCAAGTTATGTAGTAAATTTAGCTTTGGAGTTTAAAAAGATGGGCCATGATGTCTTTGTGGCATCCAGCGGCGGCGACCTCGCTGATCATCTTTTAAAAGAAAATATTGTTCATATAGGCCTGAATCTGAGGACTAAATCCGAGTTAAGCCCTAAGTTGATATTCGCGTTTTTAAGATTAAAAGGGTTGATTAAAGAAAAAAACATAGAAATAATACACGCCCAGACGCGCGTAACCCAAGTATTATCTTTCTTTTTAAGCAGGGCTTTATCCATTCCGTATGTAACTACGTGCCACGGTTATTTTAAGCCGAAGTTAGCAAGGAAAATTTTCGGGTTTTGGGGCAGGCGGGTTATAGCCATAAGCGGGGCGGTCAGGAAACATTTGATAGAGGATTTAAAAGTAAGGCAGGCAAGAATAAAATTGGTTTATAACGGCGTGGCATTAAATCCTAAAAAAGATTATCCCATCAACGCGATAAAAAAAAGATTAGGCTTATCCGAAGGGCCCGTTGTAGGCATGGTGGCAAGGCTTTCTCCGGTAAAGGGGCATTTATATTTAATCAGCGCGATGAAGCATGTCCTGTCTATAGAGCCTTACGCGCAGCTTTTAATTGTGGGAGACGGGCCTTACAAAAAAGTTATAACTGATTTTATAAACGAGCTTAAGCTTAGAGATAAGGTGCATATTATTCCTTCCAGAGCGGAGCTGGGAGAGATTTTTTCTGTTATGGATGTTTTTGTTTCGCCTTCCATCCAGGAGGGTTTGGGGCTTTCTATATTGGAAGCGCAGAGTAATCTTGTTCCTTGTGTTGGATTCCGCATCGGGGGTATAACCGATGTCATTGAACATGAAGTAACCGGTTTGCTGGTTGAGCAGTTTGATATAAAAGCTCTTGCGCAAGCTGTAGTCAGGCTAATCCGGGATAAATATTTAAGCCGCTCTATAGCTAAAACAGCTTATGATTTAATAGGCGAAAAATTTTCCAGTAAAATTATGTCAGAGAAAACAATTAATGTATATAAGGAAGTTTTAGCTTAAAATTTTACCGAAAAGCGAGGGGAAGATAATGAAAAAGAAAATCATTGTTTTATTGTTGATTATCGCCGGATTTTTTTTATTAAATATCCCGGCCAAACAAGCGTATGTTTTACCCATCCTTATGTACCATAAGATAGATAAAGAAGAATCTTTAAAAACCAAGCTTGCGGTATCGCCGGAAGCGTTTGAAAAGCAGATGGCTTTTTTGAAGCGCTGTAAATATAATACCGTTTCTTTAAAAGAGGCAGTTGAGTTGATTAAGGCAAAGAAGAAAATTCCGCATAATACCGTAGTTATAACCTTTGATGACGGCTATGAAAACAATTATACTAAAGCTTACCCCGTGCTTAAAAAATATAATATACCCGCGACCATATTTGTTATAGTGGATTTTATAGGCAGGCCGGGATATTTTACGGCAGAGCAGGTAAAAGAACTAAGCGGAAGCGGCCTTGTGACTATAGGAAGCCATACTCTTGAACATAAAGTATTGACACAGATAGATGATTTATATCTGGATAAAGAAATATTTTATTCCAAAAAAATTCTGGAAGTGTTTACTAAAAAACCAGTGGAATTATTGTGTTATCCCTTGGGAGCCTTTAATGAAAAAGTGCGCCAGAAGGTAATTGATGCGGGATATATCGCAGCGGTAGCCACTAATCCGGGAAAAGATTATCCCAAAGATGACATTTATGCTTTAAAACGCATACGGATTTCCGAAAATTCGGCTAATATGTTTATATTCTGGGCTGAGATTAGCGGATATTATACTTTTATCAAAGAGCACCGGGATGACTAGTGCGCTGTTAATATAATTCTTATTAGACAGCGTACAGAGCAATTGAGCAATAGATAATAAAACAATAGACAAGCAAAAGCTCAATTGCGGTCTATTTTCTATTGTTCAATTGTTCAAGAATTAATTTAACAATGTACTAGGAAAATTAAAGATGAAAAATGAAAAATTAAAGATTTTGGTTTTTAACGTCAACTGGCTGGGGGACGTTTTGTTTTCTATTATCGCCATAAAACTATTAAAAAGAATATATCCCGATGCTTATATTTCTTGTATAGTGCCGCCTAGTTGCCGGCAGATCATAGAAGGCCATCCGGCTATAGACGAGGTAATAACCTATGACGATAAAGGTAAACAAAAAAGCCTGTTGGCAAAGCTTAAGTTCGCAAGGCTCCTGCGTATTAAAAAGTTCGATAAGGTATTTTTATTTCATCGTTCTTTTACCAGGGCGCTTATTGTATTTGTTGCCGGGATACCCGAGAGGATAGGTTATTACACGCGAAAAAGATTTTATCTTTTAACTTCCGCAATAAAAGCCCCGGATGCCAATAAAATACATAGAGCGGATTATTACATGTACTTAGTAAAGCATTATGAGCATTACCAGAAAGATACTGTTTTCGAGATTGATTTTTTTATTCCCAAAGAAGCCAAAATCTTTGTTAATGATATGCTGCAGAAAGAGGGCATAAAAGGAGACGACTTTATTATTGTGTTAAATCCCGGAGGAAACTGGCTTCAGAAAAGATGGCCCAGGGAGAATTTTTCCGTTCTTGCTTCGGTCTTGATGCGCGACTATGATGCTAAAATCGTGCTGAGCGGCTCACAAAATGATCGCGTAATTGGTGAAGAAATCGCTAATTTATCCGGCTTTAACCTGGTTAATCTTTGCGGCAGGATGGATCTTAAGCAGCTGGCCGCTTTAATGCAAAGAGCGAATATAGTCATATCAGGTGATTCCGGGCCTTTACATCTTGCTTTGAGCGTAGGGGCCAGGGCGATAGGTATTTTCGGCCCGACTTCGGTATCGGTAACCGGCCCATATAATGTAAAAACTCCCAATATATTACAGAAAGACCTGGATTGCGTTATTCCTTGTTACAGACAAGGCTGTTCGGATATGCGCTGCATGAAAGCAGTGACGGTTGATGATGTAGTTGAGAAAGTCAGAGAAATAATCACGGAAAATACTAGATAATATGTTTATCGTATTAGGTTGAAGGCTCGTGTAGCTGGAATCGGTGAAAGTCAAGAGGTTGCGTTATAAAAAATTTTAAAAATAATCACGATATACGCATAACGATAGGCGTTTCCAGATACGTAACCGAACAGCGAATAATTTATGAGGATACTCTTTATTACTTTAAGCAATATCGGTGATTGCGTCTTAACTTTGCCGGTTCTGGATATTTTGCTGGATAAATATCCCGATGCGGATATTTCTGTTTTGGCTAGTCCCCGGGCAGAAGGAATATTCAGAAAAACCCCCTTTATTAAAAAAATATTCATTTACGATAAAAAAGCGCCGTTAAAAGAAAAAATAATGCTTATCAAACGCATGATGCATGAAAAATATGATTTGGTGGCTGATCTTAAAAATACGATATTGCCTTTTTTACTCTTCGCTAAATCAGCAACAAAACTATTTGATTTTTCTAAAAATATTATGCATATGAGGGTAAGGCATATCTGCCGGCTCAAATCTTATTTAAGGCCGGCGGATATTAATTCCGCAGGCAGGCACTTTTTTTTAAATAACAAGCAGGGGCAAGAAAAGTACGGTAATTATATTATTATGGCCCCGGGGACAAAAGGAAGCACTAAGCGCTGGAAAGAAGACCATTTCATAAAATTGATAAAGAAAATATTGAAACAATATGATTTCACCGTAATTTTGGTGGGGGATAGGGATGACATGGCCATTACTAATGAAATTGCTTATCAGGCAGGTAAATCCGTTATTGACCTTGCGGGAAAAACTGATTTAAACGAGCTGGCAGGATTAATCGGAGGGGCTAAATTTATTGTATCCTGTGATAGCGCCTGTCTTCATTTTGCCAGCTATTTAAATGTGCCGGTTATAGCTGTATTTGGCCCGACGGATCCGGAAAAATACGGCCCCTGGTCGGAAAAAAGTGTTGTAGTTAAAAAAGAATTGGGCTGTAGGCCGTGCCAGAAAGCAGAATGCGCCTCCGGCGCGCCTGAGTGTATTGATTTTATCAGCGCTGAGGAAGTATTCGGAAAAATAATCAAGATTTACCCATGAAAAAATATAAGCGTATATTAATTATACGCACCGACAGAATAGGCGATGTGGTTTTATCCACCCCAGTGATAAAAGCGCTTCGCGATAATTTTCCATCTGCCTATATTGCCATGATGGTGAGCCCCTTTACGCGGGAATTGGTTGAAGGCAATCCTTTTTTAGATGAGGTTATCGTATACGATAAGGCAAACAAACAAAAAGGGTTTGTGAATAACCTGCGCTTTATTTTAGCCTTGCGTAAAAAAAGATTTGATCTGGCGGTGATATTACACTCTACTAATAGGGTAAATATCATCGCGTTTTTGGCAGGCATAAAATATAGAGCCGGTTATTCCAGGCGCCTGGGTTTGCTGCTTACAAAAAACATCCCCTATTCCAAATATAAAGGAGAAAAGCACGAGGTAGAATATAATTTAGACATTTTAAGGGCTATAGGCGCAAAAATTACAGATGTGTCTTTATATATACCTAAAGATGAGAATTCCGAGAAATGGGCTGATGCTTTATTGGCTTGGCATGATATTAAGAAGGACGATAAGTTTATAGTTTTACATCCCTCCGCCAGCTGCCTGTCGCGAATGTGGCCGGTAGAAAAGTTCGCGCAGGTGGCCAACCGTTTAATAAGTTTATATCATACAAAAATAGTTATAGTTTCCGGAAACAACGATATTATTTTAGCCCGGAAACTTTTTGAGCAGATAAATTCTTCGGCGATAAACCTGGCGGGCAAAACTAACCTGATGCAGCTGGTGAGTATTTTAAGGAGAGCCGGGCTTATGATATCCAATGATTCGGGCCCGGTGCATATAGCTGTAGCCTGCGGTTTGCCGGTAGTCGTTTTGTTCGGCCGAAGCCAGCCGGGCATAAGCCCTAAACGCTGGGGCCCCCTGGGCAGTCAAGATATTGTTCTGCATAAGAAAGTGGGATGCGCTATTTGCCTTGCCCATGACTGCAAGAATAATTTTTTATGCCTTAAGTCTATAGAAGTTGATGATGTATTACAAGCAGTTGACCGGATACTAAAAGTATGTTAAAATTCATCGTTTAGTGTAGTAGGATTAACTATTGACTTTTGCTTTACCAATGGCATTAAGGTAGTCAATATTTCGCTTATGTTTCCGGAATTTTTACCATTAGTTGTACAAAGCTCAATAAGAGGCTTAGGGTTTGAATTTTGTTTACGGCAGCGAGCTTGCTGAGCCGTGAAAGCGAAATTTAGCCGCAGGCATTATATATGGCGATAGATTTGAAAAAAATAAAGACATATTCCTTGCGGAAGAGGAAAAGCAAAGTTATATTAAAGGACTTTGCCGGTTTGGGCAATAAAAACTCAAGCTTCCTTAATTTTTATAATTCCCTGCCGGATATCCTTGCCGTAAGAAACCTTAAATATGTGGTAAACGCGATTATCGCCGCCCGTAAAAAGAAAAAGCCGGTTATTTTCATGATGGGAGCGCATGTAATTAAGTGCGGATTAAATCCTGTTATTATAGACCTTCTAAAAAGAAATGTTGTTACATGTTTAGCTTTTAACGGGGCCGGCATTATTCACGATTTTGAGTTAAGTTATTGCGGCAGGACTTCAGAAGATGTGGCGGAGGCCTTGCGTACCGGAAGTTTTGGCATGAGTAAAGAAACCGCCGATTTCTTAAATCACGCCGTAAGTGATGGCTGGCGAAGCGGATTAGGCATTGGGGAGGCGGTAGGCAAGAGAATGGCACAAACCAAGCTGCCCTTTAAGCGCTATAGCCTGCTTTATAATGCTTTTAAGCTGAAGGTTCCTGTAACCGTACATGTTGCTTTGGGGACAGATATAATACATCAACATCATTCTTGTGACGGCAAAGCGATAGGAGAATGTTCTTTGCGCGATTTTCATAAATTAAGCGAAATCGTCATGGGTTTGGATAATGGCGGCGTATTGGTGAATATTGGTTCAGCTGTTATGCTGCCGGAAGTATTTTTAAAAGCGCTCAACCTTGCCAGAAACCTAAAGCGTAGAATTAGCGATTTTACAGTGGCAAATTTCGACATGGTTTATCAATATAGATCTTGTCAGAACGTGGTCAACCGCCCGCCGCACGGGCCTAAGTCAAAAGGATGTTATATAATAGGCCATCATGAAATAATGCTGCCTTTGTTGTGCCAGGCGATAATAGAAGGGATAAAATAGCTTGATAAAAGATTTTTTAAAAATAAAACGGATAATCGCCAAATTTAAAAAACTTAAGATTATGGTAATCGGCGATTTAATACTTGATGAATTTCTTTGGGGAGATGTTGAGAGGATTTCTCCTGAGGCTCCCGTGCCTGTTGTCTGGGTAAGGTCCGAATCTTTTATGCCGGGAGGCGCCTCTAACGTAGCAAATAATATTGCTTCTTTGGGCGCTAAAGTATATTTAAGCGGCATTACAGGCAAAGACAGAAACGCAGATATTTTAGTCGCGGAACTGGAAAAAAGAGGCATTAATTTAGACGGGGTAGTCGTAGATGGCCAAAGGCCGACAACATTAAAAACACGTATTATTGCGCATCATCAGCAGGTAGTAAGGGTTGACAGGGAAAGGCTGGATTCTATCGATGATAATATGTATGACCAAATGTTTGCTTTTATTAATAAAAAAATAAAAGAAGTAGATGCTATAATAATTGAAGATTATGGCAAGGGGCTTGTTACTTCCAGGCTTTTAAGTAGGCTTATTCCTTTGGTAAAGAGGCATAAAAAGATTATCACGGTAGATCCTAAAGTAGACCATTTTTCTTATTATAAGGGCGTTAGTTCCATTACGCCAAACCTTAAAGAAGCCCAGGAAATCTCAGGATTAAAAGCAAAAACAGAATCGGATATCGATAAAATAGGCAGAAAAATTTTAAAGGAACTGAATTCAGAGAGTGTTCTTTTGACATTGGGTGAAGGCGGCATGCGTCTTTTTGAAAAAAATGGTAAAATCATTCATATCCCTACCATGGCTCAGGATGTATTCGATGTTTCCGGGGCGGGTGATACCGTTATTGCCGCTTTTACTCTTGGGCTTTCCTGCGGCATAAATCCGCGTTATGCGGCTTATATAGCTAACTATGCCGCAGGAATCGTTGTAGGCAAAGTAGGGGTTGCCACTGTGACCTCGCAAGAGCTTCTTGAACGCATAAAAGGGGTAAGGTGATATCATGGATGTGGTTGGTGTAATACCGGCGCGTTTTTCATCAAGCCGTTTCGAAGGCAAGGTTTTAGCTGATATTTATGGCAAGCCTATGCTGCAGTGGGTTTATGAGGCAGCCAAAAAGGCAAAAATTTTGGATGATTTGATTATTGCCTGCGATAATGAGAATGTTGAAATAGCCGCAAGAAGTTTCGGGGCAAATGTAGTCTTTACTTCTAAAGAGCATACATCTGGTACAGACAGGATCGCCGAGGTTATTAATCCAATAGAGGCTAAAATTATAGTAAATATTCAGGCAGATGAGCCGCTTATACAGCCGTCTATGATTGAAGATGTTGCCTCGGCGTTATTGAAAGATAATAGTGTCGGGATGTCAACTCTCCGTAAAGAAATAACAGAGATTGGGGAGCTTTATGACCCGAATATAGTTAAAGTGGTTGTAGACAAAGACGATTTCGCGCTTTATTTTTCCCGTTCACCACTTCCTTCTCCCGAGAGAGAGATAGATAAAAACAGCCCTGTGATGCCCAAAGGATTTTTTAAACATATAGGCCTTTACGCCTATACCAAAGATTTTCTGTTTACATTTAAAAATTTGCCTTCATCTTCATTGGAAAAGATAGAGAAGCTGGAGCAGTTGCGGGTTTTAGAAAACGGATACAAGATAAAAGTTCTCGAGACCAATTTTGAGACTATCGGGGTAGATACCGCTGAAGATCTAGAAAGGCTGAAGGAAAGGATTAGAGCCCAGGAATGATAAAAACCAGGCAGATAAATTTAAAAAACATAAAGATAGGGGCGGGGAATCCTCTTGTTTTGATCGCCGGGCCATGTGTAATAGAGTCAGAAAGCATGGCTTTGACAATAGCCGGGCAAATAAAAAAAATTACCAGCCGCCTGCGCGTCCCTTTTATATTTAAAGCAAGTTTTGACAAAGCAAACAGGTCCTCGGCGAAATCCTTCCGCGGGCCGGGAATAGATAAGGGTTTAAGTATTTTATCAAAGATAAAAGAGAAATTTAATCTTGCCGTGCTTTCAGATGTGCATTCATTGGATGATATCGATAAAGCCAGGGAAGTTTTGGATATAATTCAAATACCGGCATTTTTATCGCGCCAAACGGATTTATTAGCGGCTGCGGCAAAAACAGGAAAGATCGTAAATATAAAAAAAGGGCAGTTTTTAGCGCCCTGGGATATGAAAAACGTAATTGAAAAAGTAGAACAGGCGGGAAATAAAAAAATTATTCTTACTGAGCGCGGAGCCTCTTTCGGATATAATAATTTAGTTACCGATTTGAGGGCTTTGGCTATTATGCGTAAGTTTGGTTATCCTGTGATATATGATGCGACTCACAGCGTACAATTACCGGGGGCGGCGGGAAAATCCAGCGGAGGGCAGAGAGAATTTGTTTTCGGCCTTTCCCGGGCTGCAGCGGCATTTGGCTGTGACGGTTTATTTTTAGAAGTCCATAATGATCCCGATGTGGCTCTTTGTGACGGGCCAAACTCAATAAATTTGCCTACATTAAAGAAATTATTAGAGCAGGTTAAAAAGATTGAAAGGGCTTTAAAGATATGCTAAGGCGCGCAAAACAAGTTTTAAGGATAGAGGCAGAGGCAATTGAAGGCCTCTGTAAACATTTAAGTAAGGATTTTGAAAAAGCCGTGGATTTGCTGGCGCGCTGCAAAGGGCGCGTAGTCGTAACGGGCATGGGTAAAGGAGGAATAATAGGCCAGAAGATTTCCGCCACTATTTCTTCTCTGGGCACACCCAGCCTTTGGCTGCATAGCGCTGAAGCTTCTCATGGTGATTTAGGCAGGATAACTCGTGATGATACAGTTATAGTTTTGTCAAATAGCGGGGAAACGCAGGAAGTAAAAGATTTGCTGCCGCAGATCAAAAGAATAGGGGCGAAAATTATAGCGATAACCGGAAATATAAGATCAACTCTTGCTAAATACAGCGATGCTGTTCTGGATACTTCGGTTAAAAAAGAGGCATGTTCTCTGGGCCTGGCGCCTACATCATCTACAACCGCGATGCTTGCGATGGGGGACGCGCTTTCGGTATGCGTGGTAGAAAAAAAAGGATTCAAAAAAGATGATTTTGCTTTTTTACACCCGGGCGGAAGTTTAGGTAAGCGGCTACTGCTTACCGTTGAAGATATTATGCGCAAGGGAAGAGCAAACTGCAAGGTAGGCGTTGATACCAGCGTAAAGGATACACTTTTGTCTATAACTGCCGCACGGGCGGGCGCTGCCGCTGTTGTAGATAAAAGGGGAAGGCTTTTAGGTATTTTCACTGATGGAGATTTAAGAAGACACATAGAAGATGACAAGGGCCTGCTGGATAAAAAAGTCAAGGGAGTGATGACCAAACACCCGACTGTTATTAATAGTAAAAAACTTGCTTATGAAGCCTTAAGGCTGCTTCGTGAAAAAAAAATAGATGAATTGCCGGTAGTGGATGACCAAAACCGGCCCGTAGGCATGCTGGATGTGCAGGATTTATTAAAGGCGGGGCTGGTATAATGCAGTTTAGAGTTAATAGTTTAGAGTTAACAGAAAAAATTAAAAAAATCAAGCTGCTTATTCTGGATGTTGACGGGGTGTTGACGGACGGAAGGATTATTTATGATTCTAATGGGTGCGATTCAAAATTTTTTGATGTTCATGACGGGCTCGGTGTTTATCTTTTAAGAGAGTTTGGCATTAGGACTATATTGCTTAGCGCTAAAGATTCCCCAGTTTTAAAACATCGCGCAAAAGACATGCGTGTTGAAGAAATTTATGCCGATGCCGCCCCGAAGACAAAAGCGCTGGATAGAATTTTAAAAAAATATAAATTAAATGATAGCGAAGTTTGTTTTGTTGGCGATGACCTTGTTGATTTGGGAGTTTTAAAGCGTGTAGGTTTTGCCGTCGCAGTAGCCGGTGCATGCGAAGAAGTTAAGCAAAGCGCGGCCTATATTACAAAAAAACAAGGCGGCAGAGGAGCAGTAAGGGAAGTTACGGAACTGATTCTTAAATCTCATAATAAATGGAACGAGGCGGTAAGAATATTTGAAAAGTGAAAGGGGGCTAGTCATTATGGAAAGGAAAATATTTTTAGCATTTTGTTTTGTGTTTTTACTTTTTAATAGTGTTTTAGCAAGCAGCGATACGGTAGATAATAATCTTGAGCTAACCGCAGGAATATCCCATATTACTTATGAGGAGCCTGACGTGATGGAAGAAAAAGGCCTGATGTATGGCATTATAGGCGCTTTTACTCATAATGATAATTTCATGCTTAGGGGCGAAACTAGATTTAGCTGGGGTGAGGTGGATTATTCTTCCTCTTCGACAGGAACCCTTGATAATATCGATGATTATATTTTGGAATTTAGAGGGTTGTTGGGACGTAATTTTTCCTCATCCGATAAAACAACCATTGTGCCCTATATAGGTTTTGGGTATAGATATCTAAATGATGATTCTTCAGGGCGTTTGACTTCAACAGGCCATGCCGGCTATGAGAGAGAATCAAACTATTATTACAGTCCTATAGGTGTTGAATTAATAACTGAATTGGAAAATGGCTGGTCCTGGGGGGCAATGCTGGAATATGATATTTTTTGGAAAGGTGTTCAGAAGAGCCATTTAAGCGATGCAAATCTCGGTTTTAGCGATCTGGAGAATGATCAAAATAGCGGCTATGGGCTAAGGGGCTCGCTTAAATTTATAAAGAAAGATAAAACTATGGATTTTTTAATAGAACCATTTATAACTTATTGGAATATAGCTAAATCCAAAGAGCAGGCAGTTAGCTATACCGGAATCATTGTCGGTACCGGTTACGAGCCCAAGAATAATTCTATAGAAATAGGCGTTAAGTCCGGAGTAAAATTTTAGGAGAGCGGATATGAATATTCTTATCGCGGATGACACAAAGGGTTTATTGGAACTTTTACGGGCTAAAGCCAGTTTAAAAGGGCACGACATAGATGTTGTTTATGACGGTAATAAAGCTTTAGAATATATAAAATCAGATAAGTATGATTTGGTGTTTTTGGACCATAACATGCCTAAAGTTACAGGTTCTGAGTTGATTAAATATATAAGAGAAAATAATCTCAAGGCGAAAGCGGTTTTATTCACAGGCGATCCTTCCATTAATTATTTCATCGCAAAGGAAATTGGCGCGGATGAATATTTATCAAAGCCAATAAGAATAAAAGACATAGAACATATAGTTACCAAATATTTGAAAGGCTAAGGTTGTTTTTTTAGAGAGCCGTATTTTTTAAAAAAATCAAGCCGGCGGTACATAAACTTTAAATTATAAATCCCAAGATTATCCTTGGGATTTTGACTATTTAGGGGTAAAATATATAAAAAGGAATGTCGTGGCTTAATGCCGGAAGGTTAAATATAGCGGTTATGGAGCAAAAAATAAATAAGCCGGAAAATCTGGATTTTGAAATACGCTTTTATGAAAAATTACTTAAAGATAGCCCTAATTTCATAACTGCTTTAATTGCCTTGGGAGATAATTACACCAAAAGCGGCCGTTATGAAGACGGTTTAAAAGTCGATCTGAAGCTTTCGCAGATGAAGCCCGGCGATCCCGTGATTCATTACAATCTTGCCTGTAGCTATTCTTTGCTGAAGATGGCGGATGAATGTATTTCTGCGCTTAAAAAAGCGATAGAATTGGGTTATTCGGATTTTGATTTTATGAAGGCCGACCCCGATCTTAATTTTATTCATCTGGATCCGCGCTTCAAAAGTTTATTGTTAAAGACGGACAGCAATGTAATCTAGCAGGCTTATTTTTATCTAAGGCATGAATACAGAAATTGAATTTGTAAAAGGGGATATTACGCGGGTAAACTGTGACGTTATTGTAAACGCCGCAAACCGGACGTTATTGGGCGGAGGAGGGGTAGACGGGGCGATACATCGGGCGGCAGGGCCGGATTTGCTTGTCGAATGCATGAAATTAGGCGGTTGTGATACGGGTTATGCCAAGATTACCAGCGGATATAATCTGCCTGCGCGCTACATTATTCATGCGGTAGGACCGGTATGGGCAGGCGGCGGACATAATGAAGAAGAATTGCTGGCATCATGTTACCGCGAATCTCTAAGCATAGCAAAGGCGCATAAATTAAGAGTGATAGCGTTCCCTTCAATTTCTACGGGGGCCTATCATTTCCCTTTAAGTCTGGCCGCACCCATAGCTTTAAAAACAGCCCTGTATTTTATTAAAGAGAATGAGGCAGCTTTCGATAAGATAATTTTTGTTCTGTTCTCAGAACATGATTTTGAAATTTATAAAGCTGTATACGCTAAATTAAATGAAAAAACAAACTAAATTCAGCGAGCTTAAGAATATATTTGAAATCCTCCATGGCCCGGACGGATGCCTTTGGGATAAAGAGCAAACGCATAAAACCCTCATTCCTTATTTACGGCAAGAAGCAAGAGAGTTAATCTCTGCGATAAATGATAATGATTATGCTCAAATGAAGGAGGAGTTGGGAGATTTATTGATACAGGTGATGTTTCATTCGCAGATTGCCTCTAAGAAAGGAAAGTTTAACATTGAAGATGTTTTAGAGGTATTGATAGCGAAGTTAAAACGAAGGCATCCACATGTCTTTAGTGGTGTAAAGGTAAAATCCAGCAGGGAAATAATCAAAAATTGGAATAAAATTAAGATCCAGGAAAAAGCCGGAACCCAATCTTTAAAAACAAATTATTTTTAAAAGAGGCAGGAATAATTATGGGCTTAAAGAAGATAACAAAATTATCAGAGATTAATCGGTTGCAAAAAAAATGTAGCAGGATTCATAACAAAATAGTTAACCTGCAGTCTAGGATGGCGCGTATCGAAGCTAAAAGTAAAGATAATCTTGCCTGGCGCAGCCTACTGGTTTCTGCCGTATGTGATATGGATACGGCATTAGATAATTTCGAAGAGCGCCTAAACCACATTAGGCAGGAAGTTAAGGAGTTTAAGTAAATCTTGCGCTGATAATATATAAAAATGATACGCATATCGCCTACCACCGGATTAAACCTGTTTAAGAACTGCCAGCGTTGTTTTTGGCTGCACTATAATAAAAAGTTAGCGCGGCCGCGGGGGATTTTTCCTTCTTTGCCGATAGGAATGGATACTGTAATTAAGGAATATTTTGATAAATATAGAGGAAAACTACCGCCTGAACTGACAGGAAGAATAGATGGGATTCTGATGCCCGACACAGCCCTGATGGATAAATGGCGTAATTGGCGCACAGGCTTAGAGTATTATGATAAAGAGCTTGATGCGGTTTTGTTTGGGGCATTGGATGATTGCCTGGTAGATGCGGGTTGTTACATACCTTTAGACTATAAGACTAAAGGAAGCCTGCCATCTAATAATGAAGCAGAGAAATATTATCAAACGCAGCTTGATTCTTATGCGTTACTGTTGAATTCTAACGGTTACAAGACTAAAGATTCCGCTTACATAGTTTATTATTCTCCCCAAAAAATAGAAAGAGATGGATTAGTAAGGTTTAATATAAATCCGTTTAGGCTGGAAACGAGTTTAGAGAGAATAAAAAATACATTTTCTGACGCTGTAAATTTACTTAAAGGAAATATCCCGCGTCAAAATCAGGATTGCGAGTATTGTAATTGGTTTAATAGAATGGCAGATTGCAAATTTAAAGAAATCCCCAGAGATTTATTTGAAGCTTAAATTTTTTAAAATTACTATGTAGGCTTCGGGATTTCAGCCGCAGGCTGATCTGCCTACGGCATGAGATTCGCTTACGGCGAAAATTCGTACTTGTCTGCCTACGGCGGATGTGTTCATTGAGGAGGCGAAATGGTAAAAACTAAAATTCAAAGCGAGCGCAGGCGTTTTATCCGAAAACCGATGTGTTTTCCTCTCAAATATAAAGCGGTTAGAAAGTGGGAGGGGGAAGATGTTAAGGAGGAGCAATCTAGGGCAATAGATGTTAGCCGGGGAGGTTTATTGTTTTCATCGAGCTACCGCATCAAAAAGGGACAGCCGCTTTTGCTGGAGGTGCCGCTTGAAAATAACCTGTTTAATGTTAGGGCAAAAGTTATGCGCTGCAATAAGTCCGGCGGCGAAAAACTCTACAATATAGGAGTTTGTTTTGCCAAAATTCATGATGCTTTCCAGGTAAAATTAATAGAGCAGATTTATCTTATAGATGAATACCGTAAGCTGCGCAGCCTGCAATTAGGCAGGAAAATGTCTTTAAATGCCGCAAGCAAAGAATGGATTAAGCGTTATTCCAAGCGCTTTGAAAAACTGTATTGGTAGGCGCCTAAGTAAATAAATAGAGAGGACAATATGGATATCAAGATTTTTTTAGCGACATTTTCAGCTATATTTTTGGCGGAACTTGCGGATAAAACACAATTAGTCGGCATAGGCATGAGCGCTAAATCCGGCAAGCCTGTAAGTGTATGGCTTGGCTCTGTTTGCGCTTACATGCTGGTTACTTTATTTTCAGTTTTGGTTGGGAGTGTATTAGGAAAATATATGAGTCCGGCTATTATCAAGTACTGCGGAGCGTCTTTATTTATAATAATCGGTTTGCTTATGTTATCCGGGAAGATTTAATCAAGACGCATACGCCCCCCGGCTTCAAACTGGGGTGTCTGCGGCGAAGATTATCCCGCGGAGTATTCATCAGCTATCGGAGGAGCAATGTATAGGCCCAAGATTAAGGTGTTTGATTGTACTATCCGTGACGGCGGACTTATAAATAATCACGATTTTGATTTTAATTTTGTACGTAATGTATATAAGGCTTTATCGCAATCCGGAGTAGATTATATGGAAATCGGCTATAAAAATTCCAGGGAGCTTTTTTCATCAAGCGAATACGGCCAGTGGAAATTTTGTGATGACGAGGAAATAAAGCGCGTTATCGATGGCGTAGAATCACAGATTAAAATATCCGTAATGGTCGATGTCGGCCGGGTAAATATTGATAATATAAAACCGAAAAAAGAAAGCCCCGTAGATATGATCAGGGTGGCAGCTTATGTCAAAGATATAGATAAAGCCATATTCATGGTAAATAGCTTTGCGGACAAGGGGTATGAGACAACAATTAATATAATGGCGATATCCAAAGATATGGGCCCGGAATTGGATGAAGCGCTTGCGCAAATTGAAAAAGAAAGCAAGGTTGATGTTGTTTATATCGTGGATAGCTTTGGTTACCTGTATCAGGAACCGGTTGAATATTTGGTCAAAAAATTCAAAAATATTATAAAGACCAAGGAAGTCGGATTCCACGGGCATAATAATCAACAGCTTGCTTTCGCCAATACGATTGAGGCTATAATCCATAATGCTAATTACCTTGATGCCACGGTATATGGCATAGGGCGTGCCGCAGGTAACTGCCCGCTTGAACTTCTAATAGGTTTTTTGAAGAATCCAAAGTTTGATATAAGGCCGATTTTAGATTTAATATCCAATGAATTTATTCCTTTAAGGGACAAGATTGAATGGGGCTACATTATACCTTATGCCATATCCGGGATGATGAATGAACATCCTCGTGCGGCGATGGCGCTGCGTAAGGGTAAAAATAAGGAAAATTACCGTCAGTTTTATGAAAGCCTGACTAATATCGGCATAGAATAGGCCTAACCCCTATCGGCTATCAGGCGGTACGGCTTAGCTAAAAAAACGCGTGGACATAAAAGAATTTAAGAAACTTCCAATAATGGGGATATTGCGCGGCATAAAGATGGATAGGCTTGATGAGCTGGTAAGCGCTATTTTATCTTCCGGGCTTAAAACCATAGAACTTGCCATGAATACGTATAAGGCTCCGCAGATTTTAGCCAAAATCGTTGAGTTATCGGGTAAAAAGCTTATAGTGGGGGCAGGGACGGTTTTAACGGTTGATGATTTGAAAAAAGCGTTAGATAACGGCGCGGGATTTATTGTTATGCCAACATTGGCGGTAGATGTTGTTCAATATTGCGCCAAAAACAAAATTCCGGTATTTGCCGGCGCGCTGACTCCCCAAGAAATATATAATGCCTGGTGCTTAGGAGCTAGCATGGTCAAGGTATTCCCGGCAAAGTTCTTTGGGCCGGAATATTTTAGAGAGATAAAAGGGCCTTTCCCCCAGATTGAACTTCTTGCCTGCGGAGGAGTAAATATTAAAAATATCGGTTTATTTTTTTCAAATGGCGCATCGGCCGTTGCTTTTGGCGCAAGCATTTTTAGAAAAGACTGGATTGCTTCCGGGCAGTTTTTGCGTATTCAGGAATCTATAAAGGCATTAATCGATTCAAAAGACAAAGGCCCTTCGCAGATATTTTTTATCTGAACATCCTAATCAGGTTGTCTAGAATAAATTGTGTAAATTATAGCGGATTAACATGGCCGCTGGCTCGGCCTTATTTTTCGCAGGCGCTCGGCCTGCGTTACGCCCTGCTCAAAATCAGCCCAAGCCAGCATGAATTTACATAATTTTCAGCATACTACCTCCTAATCAAAAATATTGGCAATATTGCCTAAATTTGATATTATATTACTTCAAGTTTGCCGATGTAGCTCAGTTGGCAGAGCAGCGCTTTCGTAAAGCGCGGGCCGGAGGTTCGATTCCTCTCATCGGCTGATTTTTCCTTGGGAAAATATGGCAAGATTTATTCTGCTAGAGATAAAAAGGTGCGTTTATGGATTGCAGTAATATTTCCAGCAAAAATAAAATTCCTTCTTCGGAGAATAAACAAAATTTACGGCCATCGAAAGATGCCCTATCAGGAGCAGGGTTTAGGAAAATTTTAAAAAATAGGAATTTTTTTCTTCTTTGGCTGGGGCAGATAATTTCACAATTTGGCGATCGGCTAAATCAAATGGCTCTTATCGCCCTTGTCTATCAGCGCGCCCCGGGTTCGGCTCTGCAGCTGGCCAAGATAATTTCTTTTACTATTATTCCTGTATTTATTATCGGCCCTGTAGCCGGGGTCTATGTTGACAGGTGGGACCGGCGTAAGACAATGTATATTTGCGATCTTTTGCGGTGTGTGCTTGTATTGCTAATACCTCTGGCGTTCTTTTATAAGCGTTCTTTTTTCCCTATATATTTAATAGTGTTTATAATTTTTTGCATTTCAAGGTTTTTCGTTCCGGCGAAAATGGCAATAGTCCCGGATTTGGTGGATAAAGGCAGCCTGCTTCTGGCTAATTCTTTAGTTGCTACTACCGGTATGATTGCCGCTGCTTTTGGATTAGGCTTAAGCGGGATACTTGTTTCTCCTGCTTGGATAGGCGTAGAGGGGGGATTTTATTTAGATAGCTTAACTTTTTTTATTTCCGCCTTTTTAATTTTTCTGATTAGTAAAAGAATCGCAACCTCTCAGAAAGAGAGCTTGATTAACGTAAGCCGGGGAGTTTTAGAAGTTATACGTAAATCGGTATTCAGCGAAATGAAGGAAGGATTTTTTTATCTTATTAAACATAAAGAGTTACGTTATATTATCGGTGTACTTTTTTTATTGGGGGCTGCCCTAGGAAGTGTCAATACCGTAATTATAGTTTTTGTGCAGCAGGCGTTACATTCAGCAACTAAGGATTTAGGGTTGTTGGCTATGTTTTTGGCTGGCGGATTATTCTTTGGTTCGATTATTTACGGCAGATTCGGCCACAGGGTTGCATTATTTAAGACGATATTTTTATCACTGTCTTGCGTGGGGTTTACTTTGATAGCTTTTAGTTTTATATTAAAGAGTAACCCGCATTTTTTAGTGGCGGCGGTATTGGCGATTGTATTGGGGGTTGTCATTTCTCCGATAATAACCGCCTGCAACACACTGATACATCAATTAAGCCATGATGAGATGCGTGGAAAGGTGTTTAGTTCTGTAGAAATTGTTATACATTTGGCATTTTTGGTTTGTATGCTTTTGAGCGCATTTTTGGCTGATAAATTAGGGCAGGCAAAGATTCTCATTGGCGCGGGCGTAATTCTTGCGCTTTTTGGGATTTTAAGTTTGATAAATGAATCTTCACGGAATAATTCGCGCTTATAAGTTACGTCGGCTGCGCCTCCGTAACTTATGTGCCCATTAGTATTAATAATGTTCCCTCGCCTAAACACTCGTAAATTTCTTCGAAATTTACTTCGCAGGCTTCGGGATAATTCGCCCATATCTCGCCGTAAGGCGGATGGGTTCATGCTTCGCTGCATAAACATTGAAAAATTCTCTTCGATAATTTTTCAATATTCCGCGGAGTAATTCGCGCAAATAACTTACGTCGTTCTTCGAACTCCGTAAGTTATCCACAAGGATAGGCCATCCTGATACATTTAAAGGATGGGCCTAATGCGTTCATTAGATGATAAAAGAAAATAAGGAATTAACAGAAAATATAGCTATAAAAGCCATGCCTTTGCCTGAAAAGGCTTATATTCCTTTAATCCAGCATATCGGCAGGCCTTGTGATATTCTAAAGGTAAAAATAAATGATACAGTAAAAACCGGCCAGCTTCTTGCCTGTGCCGAGGCAAGCGTTAGCAGCCCTGTCCATGCCTCTATAAGCGGCAAAATTACCGCCATAGGCGAATACGCGCATCCCATCTTGGGAAAAAGTACGGCCATAACAATAGAGCGCGACATTAATTTGACAGAGGAGCAATTTCCATTATTAGATAAAAGCAGGATAAATAGCTTTAGTCCTGATGAGCTTCGCCTTTTGATAAAAAATGCCGGTATTGTCGGAATGGGAGGCGCCACATTTCCTACGCATATAAAGCTTTCTCCCCCTAAGCCGGTAGATAGCCTTATCATAAACGGCGCGGAATGCGAGCCGTATTTAACTAGCGATAACCGGCTGATGATTGAAGAATCTGAAGGAATATTAAAAGGCATCGAGATAATTGCCAAAATATTAAACGTTAAAAATATTTATATCGCAATTGAAGATAACAAAGCGGAAGCAATTTCTGTTTTCAAAAACGCGATACTTAATACTCAATACACAATACGGGTCTTAAAGACTAAATATCCCCAGGGCGCGGAGAAGCAGTTAATTTATTCCGTATTAAGGCGTAAGGTTCCTTCGGGAAAATTGCCTTTAGATGTGGGGGCAGTAGTGCATAATGTCGCCACCTGCTTTGCCGTATTTGAGGCGGTATATAAAAATAAACCGCTTTATGAAAGACTGGTTACGGTAACGGGCGATATTTTAAAAAATCCCGGAAATTTAAAAGTCAGAATAGGCACACCTGTGAAAGATTTAATATCTTTTTGCGGGCCATTAAAAAAAGAGGCAAAAAAAATAATTATGGGCGGGCCGATGATGGGTATCGCGCAATTTAGCGATGATTTTCCTGTAATCAAAGGGACCAGCGGCATATTAGTTTTATCGGAAGACGAAGTTAAAGAAGCGCAAGAGGGGATTTGCCTGCGTTGCGGAGAGTGCGTTAAAAACTGCCCGATGGGGCTTACGCCGGCTTTGATTAGCATGGCTGTTGCATCTGAAAAATGGGATTTGGCAAAGGAATACGGCGCGCTTGATTGCGTTGAGTGCGGGCTTTGTTCTTATAGCTGCCCGGTCAACAGGAAAATAGTCCAGGCGGTAAAATACGCAAAAACAAAGATTAAGAGATAAGATTTATAATGAATAAAGATATTATTAAATTCAGCTTGATACTTTTTTTGATATGTTTTATCGCTGCCGTGTTCCTTTCCGGAAGCAACTTTATTACAAAAGAAAAAATCGCTTTTCAGAAACAAAAGGAAGAACAAGAGGCGCTCCGTGAAGTTATGCCAGAAGCATTTAGTTTTGAAGCCGTAAAAAATCGCGCCAATGAGGTAATTTTTTACAAGGCTTTGGATAATAACGCAGACAAGATAATCGGTTGCTGTTTTATAGCTTCGCGTTACGGATATTCAAGTCTTATTGAAATTATGGTGGGCATGGATACGCAGGGGAATATAAAAGGTATTAAAATACTCTCTCAGGCTGAGACTCCGGGATTAGGGGCGAAGATAGCAGAGCTTGCCGTCCAAACTACTTTGCTGGAAGTTTTAACCGGTAAGGCGAAAAAAGAAGAAAAAAGTAAGCCATGGTTTGAAGAAAGATTCAGCAATAAGGCTATTAATAAGTTAGATAAAGTTGAAACTATTACCGGGGCGACGATTTCATCCCGCGCCGTAATAGAAGCGGTTAAGGAAAAGGCGGAAGAAATAGTTAAAATAGCAGCAAGTAGAGAGTAATAAGGTTTTGAATCTCGTTATGCGGCTATCGGTTGCGTAGCTCGAAACGTCATTCGTATTTCGTTTATCAGTTTTACGTTTTACGATTAGCGATAAGCGTTTCCAGTTACGCAACCGTTGGACGATAGACGTTTGAATATGGATAATCTAATAGTTTCCACATCTCCCCATATACATAGAAAAGAATCGGTATCGTATATTATGTGGGCAGTAGTAATTGCTCTTATCCCTTCGGGCATTGCCGGCGTATGGATATTCGGGATTGGAGCTTTGTGGGTAATGCTTGCAGGAGTTTTTTCCGCGCTGTTGTTTGAGGCCCTTATTTGCCGCCTGCGCGGAAAAAAAGTCAGTATTCTGGATGCCAGCGCGATTCTTACCGGATTGCTGCTTAGCTATAACCTGCCCGCCAACGTTCCTTTATGGCTTCCGGTTGTGGGAAGTTTTGTTGCTATAGCGGTTGCCAAGCAGGCATTTGGCGGCTTGGGCAGAAATATCTTTAATCCGGCTTTGGTAGGCAGGGCGTTTTTACTGGCTGCCTGGCCTACTTATATGACGACATTCATAAAGCCGTATGACAGCATAACGGCTGCCACGCCGCTGGCCTTGCTTAAGGAAGGAAAGGCATTGAACCTCGGCCAGATGAATCTATCATATTTTGATTTTTTAACCGGTGGCAGAGGCGGATGTATAGGCGAAGTTTGTATTGTTGCTTTACTTATTGGGGCACTTTATCTGTGGGTGAGAAAAATAATTTCGCTTCATGCGCCTTTTGCTTTTATTACGATAGTTGCTCTTTTAAGCTGGATATTTTCAGGAGAAGCGTTATTTAAGGGCGATTTTATATTCGCGGTACTTTCCGGAGGCTTGATCCTGGGAGCATTTTTCATGGCAACGGATTATGTAACTACTCCGTTAACGGCAAAAGGGCAGTTTATTTTTGGCTTAGGGTGCGGACTGCTCACATTTGTGATTAGAAAATGGGGCGGTTATCCCGAAGGCGTCAGTTATTCTATACTTATAATGAATGCTTTTGTGCCGTTGATAGACAGGTTTGTCAGGCCGAAGAGGTATTCGCCGTAATTCGGCCAAATAACTTATGTCGCTCTTCGAGCTCCATAAGTTATGGCCTCATTAGATGAGAAAAATAATACCGGAATTCAATAAAGGTTTGCTAAAGGAAAATCCTGTTTTGGTTTTGGCGTTAGGGTTATGTCCTACGCTTGCGGTATCGGTCTCCGCCATAAACGCCATAGGGATGGGTGCTGCTGCGACATTTGTTCTTTTTGGCTCAAACATTATTGTTTCATCATTGCGCAAGGTTATTCCGGATAAAATTCGCATTCCCTGTTTTATCGTGGTTATCGCGACATTTGTAACAATTGTAGAGATGCTTTTGAAAGCATATTTTCCCGCGCTAAATAAATCCCTGGGGATTTTTGTCCCTTTGATAGTGGTAAACTGTATTGTTTTGGGAAGGGCGGAGGCCTTTGCTTCCAAGCGTAATATTCTGCATTCGGCATTTGACGCTTTAGGCATGGGGTGCGGCTTTACGCTGGCGCTTTTAATAATATCTTCCATACGCGAGATTTTGGGAGCAGGCAAGATTTTCGGGTTTGTTTTAATAAAGGGCTATGAGCCGGCGTCTGTGATGATACTTGCACCCGGAGCGCTGTTGACCCTGGGATTCGTAATTGCTTTTATGAAATTAAAAAGCAGCAATAAAGGATAAAGCGATGGACTTAGGCAGATTAATAATGATTATCATCAGCATGGTTTTCATCAATAATTTTATTCTCTCTAAGTTTTTGGGGATGTGCCCTTTCATCGGCGTCTCGCGCGAAACAAAACCGGCTATCAGCATGGGTATTGCCGTTACTTTTGTTATGGCAGCCTCATCGGTAATTACGTGGCTTTTGTATAATTATGTGCTTATTCCATTTGAAATTACCTATTTAAGAACGATTACCTTTATTCTGGTGATTGCCGCTTTCGTTCAGTTTGTGGAAATGGTAATACGCAAGGTAAGCGTCGCTTTATACCGGGCGCTGGGAATATACCTTCCATTGATAACTACGAATTGCGCTATTCTGGGAGTAACCTTATTAAATACAAATGAATTTTTTAAAGATAATCACGCGGTAGCTGGGAGTTTTCTCCTGGGGCTGGCGCAAAGCGTGTTTGCCGGACTGGGTTTTACATTAGCGTTAATTTTAATGTCAGCGATAAGAGAGCGCCTGGATTTATTGGATATTCCCGAAAGCATGAAAGGCATTCCTATCGCTTTTGTCGTGGCAAGTCTGATGAGCCTGGCTTTTATGGGATTCGGAGGTTTTAGGTTCTAAATGAGGCCATCCGCCGTAGGCGCATCTGGCCGAATTTAAAGGTTGAACCATTTTGAGAATGATGGAAATTATATTACCTATTATAGTGTTAAGTTCATTGGGTATTTTATTTGGCCTGGGCCTGGCCTTTGCTTCAAAAAAGTTTTGCGTTGCCGAAGACCCCAGGCTTACGGGAATAATTAAATGCCTGCCCGGGGCAAATTGCGGCGCTTGCGGCAAGCCCGGCTGCATTGGTTTTGCGGAAAGCCTTATACAGGGAGAGGCCAGCGTTAATTCCTGCGTTGCTACTGAGGACGAAGAAAGACGGGAAATTTCTAAAATCTTGGGCGTTGCGTTAAAAGAAAAGATAAAAACCGCAGCCGTGCTTCATTGTGGAGGGGGCAGGAAAGTAAAGGGCAGGTTTATTTATGACGGCATTAAAACTTGTGCCGCATCCAATCTTATTATGGGCGGGCATAAGGCCTGTTTATATGGATGCCTTGGTTTTGGTGACTGCAGTAGAGTATGTCCGTTCGGCGCGATTACAATGGGAGAGGAAGAATTGCCCGTAGTAGACGAGAATAAATGTACTGCTTGCGGGAAATGCGTGGCAATATGCCCTAAAAATTTGTTTAGCCTTATAGCGGCAGATAAACCGTATTATACGAATTGTTCATCATTGGATTTAGGTAAAAAAGTAATGAGTGTGTGCAAGGTCGGCTGTATTGCCTGCCGTAAATGTGCTAATTCCTGCCCGCATAAAGCAATAGAGATAAAAAATAATTTAGCGGTTTTTGATTATTCCAAGTGTAAGAACGCGGGTGTTTGCTTTACGGTTTGCCCGACGAAAGCAATCGCGAAACGAGAAAAATAGGGACACATCCTATTTTCTTTATCTACTTATCATTTTAGAATAGCTACCTAACATAAAAATTCGCAATAAATAGGATGTGTCCCTATTTTTTAAAGGAGAATTAATTTATGAATATTGCTGTCTTTGCTTCGGGAAAAGGCACTAATTTATCCGCCATTATCAGGCAGGTTAAGAAAGGAAGCCTTAAGGTCAATATTGCCTTGATGGTAACTGATAATCCGAAAGCGCCGGCGATAAGCAGGGCAAGGAGGGCGGGGGTAAAAGTTGTAATAATAACGCCGAAAGATTTTCCGGATAAAAAAAGTTTTGAAGCCGAAGTTATTGATCAGCTAAAGCAAAATAATGTTGACCTGGTAGTTTTGGCAGGTTTTATGCTTATATTAGGCCCTAATTTGATAAGCGCGTATAAAGATAAAATTATAAATATTCATCCGGCATTGCTTCCGTCTTTTAAAGGTGCTTCCGCTATAAAGGACGCCCTTGATTACGGCGTAAAACTGACAGGCGTGACTGTGCATTTTGTGGATGAGAAAATCGATAACGGGCCGATAATAATGCAGGAGCCGGTAAAAATAGAAGAGAAAGACAGCTTGGAAATACTAGAGAAGAAGATACACAGGCTTGAACATAAAATTTATCCTAAAGCTATTGGCCTGCTGGCTGAAAATAGATTTAAGATAGAAAATAGAAAAGTTGTTATTCTGTAGAGTGTTCTAGTACCGCTTTGCGGTTTATGATTATTTTATTTTTGGTTAAGGAGTTATATAGCTGCGCTTCATAAAAATCACTAAAGCCGTATATTTTTAAAGTAGTAGTGATTATTTTACGTATCTCTTTGTCAATATCGGCATTCTCATCTACTTCCGGTTTCTGAAATTTAAGTTTTATACGGTGGCTTATTTGGGCTGCGATAAATTCTTCAAGGGTTATGTCGGAATATTGAATATTTTTTCCTTCCTTATCATCTTTTACCTGCGGCGCCATAACTATATCGCTGATGTTGCGATGCTGGTATTCTGTCCATGATATAAATCCATAAGATACTTTTTTTAAGTCAAGATAATACAAGGTGCTCCACATAATAAGGCCATTTTTTATATCAGCGGCTATTATGCTGTAAAAGGCGGGTTCTTTGCTTTTCTTGCGCTCCATGCTGAAGATTACCCGGCGCAGGACTATCATTACGTTATTAATCTTCTCAATAACCTTCTCGTTGTATTTTTTTTCCTGGTATTTTTCTATTTTAGGAACAGGCTTGATATTGTAATTGACTTTTACTAAACCGTCTTTGATTTCACTTTCGTTTGTTTCAATATTGAATTCTTCCGTATATTTTACCGGGGGATCGGTTTCTGTAAGGATATCCTCAACGGGTATATAAATCCAAAGAGTATCTCCTGCGAGTTTGGCCTTAATGTCTAAGGCGTACTCCTCTTTACAGATATCTTGAATTGATTGGGTAATGTTTTGGCGGCTAAAAGTGGAAGTTGTGGAAGAGGAGCAGCCGCAAAGGCAGGCGAGTAAGAGGCAGGTGAGGCTATTGAGCGCGATTCTTACCGAATTCCTTAAAGATAGCCTCAATTTCGTCATAATTAAGTTCTTCCTTGGTTACTAATTCATTCGCAAGCCGGTCAAGGAGGCTTTCTTCTTGTTTTAGTACGCCTTCCACTTCAGTCATGCAGTTTTGCAGTATATCCTGGACGTCGTTATCCAGCCGGCCTTTTATCTCTTCAGAGAGTGTATTTTTCCCATCGTAGGAGTAATAATTAAGCATATCAAAGTTTCCCAAGAGGCCTGATTTTCCCATGCCCCAGCGATAAACCATGTTGTGCGCGGTATAGAGTGCTGAGCTAAAATCGCTATCCACCCCTGCCGTAGTCATGCCTAATTTTAACTTTTCGGCGGCATATGAGCCTAAAGAACTTTTAATTCTCCCAAGGAGCTTATGCCGGTCGCGGATGAATATTTCTTCGCGTTCCGGCGTCCATGTTACTCCGCCGGTATGCCCGCGCGGCGTTATGGTTATTTTAAATACGTCCTGCGTGGGTACAAGCAGATAGGTGATGATGGCATGTCCTGCTTCATGATAGGCGACTTGCCATTTTTCCTCTTCGCGGTATTTAATTCTCCGTTTTATGCCAAGCGCAATTCTTTCCCTGGCATCATCTATGTCTTTCATTGTGATGAGCTGCCTTTTGTGGCGTACACAGATAAGCGCCGCTTCCTTAATTAAATTAGCGATTTCTGCCGGACTGTAACCAACGGTAATGCGTGCCAGGCGTTCTATTTTTACATCATTTTCATCGTAGTTTATTTTTTTAAGATAATAAGCGAATAATTTTTGCCTGTCTTCAAGATTGGGTGTATCAACATAGATTTTTCTGTCAAATCTGCCCGGGCGAAGTAAGGCCGAGTCTAAATGTTTCTCCATTTGGTTGGTTGCGCCTATGACTACGATATTTGTATCTTTTTCTTTTAGGCCATCCATCTCCACAAGTAATTGGTTTAACGTGGTATTATGTTCAGTAGTTCCGCCGAATCCGGCATCTAAAGCACGCCTGGCTCCCAGGGCATCTATCTCGTCAATAAATATAATGCATGCACCTTTAAATTGTGAGAGTAGCCTTGCGCGTTTAAATAAACTACGCACGCGTCCGGCGCCAACACCTACAAACATTTCCACAAATTCAGAGCCGGACATGGATATAAAAGGGATGTCTGTTGCCGTTGCTATAGCTTTGGCAAGATAAGTTTTGCCGCATCCGGGAGGCCCCAGCATTAAGAGTCCGCGTAATATCTGTCCGCCTACTTGCTGAACGCTTGCGCGGTCTTGGATTAGGTTGACAACTTCGTGAGCTTCTTGTTTGGCCTCATCCATACCTATAACATCTTCCCATTTCACCCGGATGTCTTTTCCGGATAAGGCTTTTTTCTGCGTTTGCGTAAAAGAACTTGAGCCTCTATTGTAAAGTACCCATCGTAATAGCACTACGTATACCCCTGCAAATACAAATGCCATTATGAATTGAAGATATATTTGTATAGGGATTACTGCCAGCTGTGATTGCCTGAGATATGATTCTGATTCATTCCAGGCCTTAATGCCTAATTTAAGACAGACAATCAGAGATATTACCAGCCCGGCAGCTAGAGTAATAACGATGATCCGTATCCAATATAGCTGGATATAAAGTTTACTAAGATATTTTATTTTTTTAAAGTCCATGGATAAATTTTCCTCCGTATGCATAAAAATAACATATAATATTTTTAAAGTCAACGTTTAATTTTCCTATTGACATAAGTATCAAGCTTTGGTATAAATTAAGGACACGATTTTGGCCTAAAAATAGGTCTATTTTATATTTTGAGGAGAAATAAAAATGCCTAAATTTAAAACAGTTATGGATATTGTCCGTAAAGCTCTGAATTATATATTAGGTCTTTTTTCTAATGATATGGGCATAGATTTAGGCACTGCCACAACCTTGGTTTATGTAAAGGGGGACGGCGTGGTTTTGTGCGAACCCTCAGTAGTTGCTATACAAAAAGGGACTCCTAAAGTACTTGCTGTGGGAGAAGAGGCAAAAAGGATGCTGGGACGTACGCCCGGGGATATAGTGGCAATAAGGCCGATGAAAGACGGCGTAATAGCGGATTTTGAAATAACCGAGGCAATGCTTAGGTATTTTATAAAGAAGGTTCATCATAGGAAAGTATTGGTCAGGCCGCGCATGGTTATAGCTATACCTTCCGGCATAACCGAAGTAGAAAAGCGGGCAGTTAGAGATTCTGCCGAACGCGCGGGAGCCAGGGAGATATTTTTAGTGCAGGAGCCGATGGCTGCTGCCATCGGTGTCGGCCTTCCTATACAGGAACCCACCGGAAATATGATTGTAGATATAGGAGGAGGAACGACCGAGATCGCCGTAATTTCCTTGGCCGGAATAGTTTTTTCTAAATCCATACGTATCGGCGGAGATGAGATGGATGGGGCGATAGTGGAGCATATCAAAAAAGTATATAATTTAATGATTGGCGAGCGCACAGCAGAAGCTATAAAGTGGAAAATCGGTTCGGCTTTTCCTTTGGAAGACGAATTAAGCATGGATATTAAAGGAAGAGATTTGATTTCGGGCTTACCTAAGGCGGTTACAATTTCTTCCGAAGAAGTAAGGGAAGCGCTGCATGAGCCGATACAGGCGATAATAGAAGCGATAAAAATTTCACTTGAAAGAACGCCGCCGGAATTATCGGCGGATTTGATAGATCATGGCATAGTTATGGCTGGGGGCGGTTCGCTTTTACGCGGCTTAGATAAGCTGATAGCCGAAGAAACAAGCCTTCCTGTGCACGTTGCTGACGAGCCGACTACCGCCGTAGCATTAGGCACGGGAAAAGTTTTAAACGAAATAAAATACTTGAGGCGTGTAACTGTGCCTCAACGACAGGAAATATAATATAGAGTTCTTGAGTGATTTCATGAACTCGAGAACCCAAGAGCCGTTGAATTTGAGAACTCATAGGTGCCATTATTTAACTTTAAACGCAAGAAGAAAACACTTACCTTATTAATATTAGCGATAATATTAATTCTGATTTTTAATTTTTCATTTTTACCTTCCCCAAAACCAATAATAGTCAGCGCGATTAAATTCCCGATTTATGCCGTTAATTTTATTGTCAATGAAGTTAAGGCATTATTATCGTACCGCATAAATTACCGTAAAGCAGCGGTTTTAGAAAAAGAAAATGAATCATTAAAGCAAGGGTTTATCAGGGCGCGTGAGTTAGATCTTGAAAATGCCCGCCTTAGAAAGCTGCTTTCATTTAAGCAAAATACTGATTTAACGACGATTGCCGCGCGGGTGATTTGCCGCGATGCCTCTAATTGGGCCAACAGCCTGATTATTAATAAAGGCCTTAATGACGGGATAAAAGACGGAAAATTAGTTATTACAGAGCTGGGTTTGGCAGGCAGGGTTATTGATGTTTCTAAGAATACAAGCAGAGTTATGCTTATAACCGACCCGAATTTAAACATAGCGGCATTTGATCAGCGTTCCAGGGAAACAGGCGTTATCTCGGGAACGTTATTGGGAAGATGCCTTATGCGCTATTTAGCATCAGATTCGGATATTAGAGAAGGCGATTTGATTCTTACTTTGGGCCTGGATAACGATTATGAAAAAGGCATAGTTATAGGGGAGGTTATTAGCGTACACAAAGAAGAGGACGGCGTGAGCGCTCAAGCAATAATCCGTCCTAAAGTCAAGCTTTCTATCCTGGAGGAAGTAGCGGTACTTAAATAAAAGAATTTCCCCTCGCGATTTATGTTGTTGTTTATTATCCATGATAATATTATATATATTGCTCTGTTTAGTTTTTGGTATTGTTTTACCTCCAAATTTATTTCTTTTTAATGTCCGCCCGGATATTTTTTTAATCCTTGTAGTTTTTGCGGGCCTGTTCGGCCTTAAGAAAGCATTATTTATCGCCTTTTTATGCGGCATGTTAAAAGATGCCGTTTCCTCAGCCCCGTTTGGCGCCAACATTTTTTATTTTACCCTATGGGTTTTAATTTCCGATAGAATCAATAAGCATTTATATAAAGACAACCGGGTTCTTTATCTTTTAATTGTAGTCCTGGCTACCATAGGCGATTTTCTGCTGCATATCTTATTAAACTCTTTGATGATTAAGGGAAATTTTGCTGCCGGAAGATTTTTATTTCTGACTCTATTTGTAGAAGTTATCTATAATATTTTATTCGCTTATATTTTGTTTGACGTTTTTAAAAAAGCCGCCAGAGGGCTTTTTGTCTGAGCGCGGTTTTCGAATTAGGGATTATAAATGCGAATCAGGATATTCTTTCGGATAATCGTTTTAATTCTTCTTATCGTTTTTTCCTGTTTATTTTATACCCAGATAATAAGAGGGGATTTTTATCATGGGTTAAGCCAGAAGAACCGCATAAGAATAGTGCCTCAGGAAGCCGCCCGCGGCAACATATTAGATAACCAGGGAAGAGTCTTGGTTGACAGCGTATTGTCCTTTTCTGCCAGCATTATACCGCAAGAATTATCGGATAAAGAAAAAGTTTTTACTGAGCTGGCCAGGATTTTAAAAGAAGACAAAAGTAATTTGCAGTCGGTATATAAACGCGGATACATTGCCCCTTTTGCACCCGTGACAGTCAAGGGGGACCTTTCCAAAAAAGAAGCATTGTCTTTAGCGGAGAATAAATATAAATTACAGGGACTGATCGTGCAGGCCAAAACAGAGAGAAGGTATCCTTATGGAGATGATTTATCGCATATCATCGGCTATTTACGGGAGGCTGACCAGGCGCGAATAGATAAGCTTAAGCCTTATGGTTATAAGATGAGGGATATCATCGGCTATTCCGGCTTGGAAGAAGCTTACGAGCTTTTTTTAAGGTTTAGAAAAGGAGGCATGCAAATAGAAGTTGATAATAAGGGGCGCATGGTTAGATTATTGGGCGTGCGCGTTCCGGAAAAAGGCACGGACATAACTTTAACTATAGATTTAGATATGCAGCGTATCGCCAGCAGCGCTTTAGGCGATAAAGCAGGGTGTGTCATTATCATGAATCCATTGAGCGGGGCGATTTTGGCGATGGCCAGCCACCCTGCTTATGATCCGTCTTTGTTTGTGCGTAATGATAGAAGAAATATAGTGCGCCTGCTTAATAATGCTGATGCGCCGTTTGTAAACCGTGCTATCAGCGGCTTGTATCCGCCTGCGTCCGTATTTAAGCTGGTTACCGCGTTAGCGGCCCTTGAGTCTAAAAAGATTTCTGAGCATACCACATTTGTTTGTGACGGAAAAATGCGTGTGGGCGGCAGGGACTTTAAATGCTGGGCCAGGCATGGCCCAGTAGACTTAGCCAAAGCCGTAGCTTATTCCTGTGATATTTTCTTTTATAACGCCGGCTTATTAGCCGGCCCGGAAGCGTTATCGGCAAGCGCTTTTAAATTTTCACTGGCCCATCCCACCGGTATAGATTTACCCCAAGAGAAAAATGGATTTGTGCCGACCGTAAACTGGAAATTGAAAAAGGGTGAGCGTTGGTATAAGGGTGATACAGTAAATTTTTCTATCGGGCAGGGTGATTTATTGGTAACCCCGATTCAGATGCTGCGTTTAGTTTGTGTATTTGCCAATGACGGCTTGTTAGTGGACCCTTACCTGGTTGAGAAAATAGGTGATAAGCGCGCCTCGAAAAAGGCCGGCCCGCAAAAACTTCGTATTAATAAAAAATATTTGTATTTTTTAAAACGGGCATTGTTAGAGGCGGTGAAAGATCCTCAGGGTACAGCAGGCATGTTGGATATTCCGGGCTTAGCCGTAGCAGGCAAAACCGGAACGGCGCAGGTTTTTAATAAGGCTTCGCATGGCTGGTTTGTCGGGTTTGCGCCGGCTGATAAACCAAAAATCGCCTTTTGCGTATTTATTGAACACGCAGGCAGCAGCAGCGTCGCTTGCTCTATAGTCAAAGAAATTTTAAATAGATTTTTGGAAGAGGATTTAATTTAAACTTAAACATTAAAATGGATAGAAACGCGCGAAGATTATTCATTATTGCCCTTGTTATAGCTATTATAGGTCTTTTGACCATATACAGCACTTCGCATAAAGACGGTGCTATATTTTTTCGCCAATTTTTATGGCTGTTTTTTGGGATAGGCGCATTTTTTATTTTTTATAATTTTAATTACCGTAAATTCTATGACTTAGCTTTTGGGTTTTATCTGTTAAGCATAGTTTTTCTTGTCCTTGTTCTCGTATCCGGACGGGTTAAATTAGGCGCGCAGCGCTGGCTTGAGTTAGGGGTTTTCAATTTTCAGCCCTCTGAACTGGCGAAATTTTCCGTGATTTTATGCCTTGCGCGTTATTTTAGCCAAAAGGACGCTTATAATGTGAAATTAAGAATAAGGGATACGGGTTTTTTTAGAACGGTGTTTATCCCGGCATTGCTTGTAGCTTTTCCCGCATTATTAATCATGCAGCAGCCTGATTTGGGGACGGCAATTATATTTATATTTGTTTTTATTGCTTTGATTTTTGTTGCGGGAGTAAAGAAAAGATATGTATTTTCACTATTGGCGTTAAATCTTATTTCATTGCCTGTCGCCTGGCATTTTCTGAAAGATTATCAAAAGGAAAGGCTATTGGTTTTTATTAATCCCAATCTTGACCCTTTGGGCGCGGGATATACGGTTATCCAATCTAAAATTGCTGTTGGTTCCGGCAGGCTTTTTGGCTTGGGCTGGCTTTCCGGGACGCAAAATACGCTTAATTTTCTTCCCGAACGGCATACGGATTTTATTTTTAGCTGTTTCGCTGAATCTATGGGCCTGATAGGATCTTTCATATTGCTGGCTATTTTCTATATGTTGTTTAATGAGTGCATCAAAATTATTTATTCTACAAAGGACCCTTTTGGGCGCTTATTAATAATAGGCATAATGTCAGTAATATTCTTTCAGGTAGTTGTTAACATATGCATGACTATAGGAGTTATGCCGGTAGTTGGGATCCCTTTGCCTCTAGTCAGCTACGGCGGGACTTCTATGTTTATGACTTTTATGGGGCTGGGCATTATTGGCAATATAAGTAAAAGGAGAATGGTATTCTAATTTAATTTTATAATATGGACGATAAAATTTTAGAAAAAGTTTATAAACCGGGGCGTTATCTGGGCAGTGAATATAATGTTGTGCGGAAGAATCCGGAACAGATTAAGATTCGCGCGGCTTTATGTTTTCCTGATATCTATGAAATAGGGATGAGCCATCTGGGATTCCGGATAATCTACGGTTTATTTAATGAAATTGATGATGTTTGCTGTGAGAGGGTTTTTTTACCGGGAGAAGACCTGGAGAAGATAATTCATGAAGAAAAGCTGGCTTTAAGTTCCCTGGAAAGCGGTAGCCCTTTATCTGGATTTGATATTTTGGGCTTCTCTCTTTCTTATGAATTAGCATATCTTAATGTCTTAAAGATGCTGGAGCTTTCAAATATCCCTATTTTTCAAAGCGAGAGAGGCCAGGCGCATCCCCTCGTGGTGGGCGGGGGATACAGTTGCCTAAATCCTGAAGTAATGAGCGATTTTTTTGATTGTTTTGTTATCGGCGAGGCAGAAGAGCTGGCCGTGGAGTTGATAGATAAGGTTAGGGCCGCTAAATCAAGGGCTGCGCCGCGCAAAGAATTGCTAAAGGAACTAGCCGGTATACAGGGAATTTATGTGCCGTCGCTTTATGAAGTGGAATATAACCATGATCAAACGATCAAGGGTATTTCTCCAAATGATCGATGTGCCCCCCGCAGGATTAAAAAACGCATTGTTTCCAACCTGGATAATTCTTTTTTTCCGCAACGCTGGGTAGTCCCTTATGTACAAACAGTGCATGACCGCGTAATTTTGGAGATTATGCGCGGCTGTCCTAATGCTTGCGCTTTCTGCCAGGCGAGAGCTTTTTATTATCCATACAGAATACGCTCTAAGGAAAAGGTATTGGGATTGGCAGAAGCCTTACTTAAGAATTCAGGCTATGAAGAGATTTCTCTCTTGGGTTTATCCTGCGGAGACCATCCTAAGATTTTAGAGATTTTGCATAGTCTTATTGATTCTTTCCAGGGTAAAGATATAAGCGTATCCCTGCCTTCTTTAAAAATTAAAAATTATATAAAAAATATCCCATTTTTACTTAATTCTGTAAAGAAAACAGGGCTGACTTTTGCTCCGGAGGCAGGAAGCGATAGGTTGCGCAAATCTATAAATAAAGATATTAATATACATGAATTATTTGAGGTTGCAGGAAATGCTTACAAGGCGGGGTACAAACATATCAAATTGTATTTTATGATGGGTTTACCCGATGAATCAAGGGACGATCTTAAGAAAATAATAGAATTGACCGTAGAAATTGTACGCCTAAGGAAAGCTATTGATGGAAAACTGGGCAACGCTACGATAAGTATTTCTTCTTTTATCCCAAAGCCTCACACGGCATTTGAGAGATCGCCAATGAATAATATCGGATTACTTAAAGAAAAGAGGGGGTATTTGCTTTCTGCGCTTAAAAGTTCCGGCTATGGCAGGGCAATTAAAATGGATTTTCATAGTTTAGAAAAAAGTTTCATTGAAGCAGTGCTGGCGCGCTCGGGCAGAAAAGGCGGCAGGCTGATTTATGAGGTGTTGAAATTAAGCCGGCAGGATCAAGGCATAAATTGCCGGGAGGGCGGTTTTAGCCCAAAGAACACGCAGGATAATTTTAATTTCAATTTATGGGTTGAGGCATTCAAGGCATTATCTCTAAGCCCGGAATTTTATGTAAATAGAGCAATCGGCGAAAATGAGATTTTACCGTGGAGTCATATAGATATATCAGGCAAGTAGGCAGGAATAGCTTGGGTTGGTTGTGTAGAATAAATTGTGTAAATTATAGCGGATTAATATGGCCGCTGGCTTGACCTTATTTTTCGCGGGGACGCGCGATTTTCCCCAGCGTGGAAAATCGCGCTCGGCTACTCGGCCTCGCTCTCGCCAATATGCAATCAAAGGCGAACCTTGCCCGCTCGGCCTGCGTTACGCCCTGCTCAAAATCAGCCCAAGCCAGCAGGCGAATTTACATAATTTTCCGTATACTACCGCTTGGGTTAGATATATTGACAGTATCTAAAATATAGAATACTATATATTATATAAATAGAAACATTTTAGGATTTCCGCTGCGGTGGAATCATAAAAGGAGTGAACTATGAAAAATATTTTAAAACAATTATCCTTGTCGTCACGCGGCTTACGGTATAAATTGCGCATAAGTTTTTATCTTATGTCTGTGTTGCCGTTATTGATATCCATATATGTAATTTCGACTTATATGCTTCCCACCATAGGCATTAAATCAAATATTTATTTATTGGTTTGTATAAGTATTTTTGTGGCTGTAAGCGGTTTTTTTATAATTAAGCAGGTTATAGACCCCATAATTAATATTTCTTCCAAAGCGAAGGACATAGCCAGAGGTGAAGTTGATTATGTATCCCGGGCAAAACGCGATGATGAAATCGGTGATTTGGAAGATGCCTTGCAGCAGTTGACTTGCCGCATAAAAAATAATATGAGGGAGCTTGAAAAATACGGCCAGGAAACTAAAGAAATAAATCTGGAAATTAACCGTAAGGTGGTTATTCTCTCCAGCCTTTTACAGGTAAGTTCGTTTATTTCCGAAGGCGCCGATATTAATGAGACATTAGATCTAAGCGTAGAAAAAATGCTGCAGATAGGCGATTCAGATTCGGCATTTTTACTGCTGAAACAGGAAGAAAAAATATTGGTAAAATCTATCTACGGCATTAATTCCGACTATTTGTTGAATAGGGAGTTTAATGCGGCATCGGATAATATATTCGCCAAAGTTTTAAAAGATAGAAAAACATTTGCGTTGAACAAGAAAGTGCCGCCCAATAAAATGATTGATGAGTTTAGGCGCATATTCGCTCTGACAGACGCTGTTATCGCGCCTATATATGTTCATGGCAAGGTATTTGGCTTGGCCGGCATAGGAAATGACAGAAATTTGGAATACCGGGATGATAATTTTAAGCTTATCGATATCTTTGTAAAACAAATAACTATCGCCATAGAGAATGATATACTTTTGAATCATATCAATCGCCTTGAAGTTAAGGATGCTTTAACCGGACTTTACAATTCTTCTTTTATAAAGGAAAGGCTGGAAGAAGAAATAAAGAGGGCCATAATAAGCCAAAGGCCGTGCGCTTTTATTGTTTTAAGTATTAATCGTTATAAAGAGTTTTGCGCGAATTTCGGTTCTGCGCATGCGGAATCCGTATTAAAGAAAATAGCCATGATTATAAAAAGCAATATCGGAGAAATAGATAAAGCTGCCAGGTTCTCAGACAGTGAATTTGCTATAGTTCTCCCTGAAAAAAACAAGCGCCAGGCTGAAAATATCGCCCAAGATATGGTAAAAAAGATAGAGTATATATATGGCGAAGAAACGGACGTCAAAAAAAGAATTACGTTGAACCGTGCTGTCAGCGAAAATCCTATAGACGGAATTAACGCAACAGATTTAATTAATAAAGTGAAGGACTTATTAGCTTCTTGATTAAAAATATGCCGTTACCTTTAAGGCGGATTAATCCTAAACAATTAGGCGAGTTATTAGTTGAGCGAAATATGATTTCGCAGCGCCAGCTTATTGAAGCCCTTAATCTTCAAAAGGAGAAAGGCGGGCTGGTAGGCGAAATTCTTGTAAGCCTGGGTTTTGTTACGGAAGAGGCTATTGCTCAGGCGCTTACCGCGCAGTATGGTTTTCCGTATCTTCCCTTGGCAAATTATGAGATAGATACCGATATTGTGCGGATTGTTCCTTATAATGTGGCTAAACAATATTGCCTGATCGCGATCGATAAAATAGGGAGTAATTTAACAGTCGCCATGTCTAATCCCCTTAACCTGCAGGCTGTAGATGACATTGAGCTGTTAGCTAATTCTACCGTGCAGATTTTTATAAGCACCACTACCGATATAAAAAATGCTATCGAAAGATTTTATAAAAAATAGCCAAAAGCCATTTGTACTTTATTGGGCAGGGCCCGGTAATCAGGATTTGAGATTTTTTCTGCCTGCTGCCTGCCGGTGCCCGGATTTTCCTGAGCAAAGTGAGCGCACATGCCTTCTTTAAAGGACCGCCTTTCAGAAATATTGTTAAAAAATAACCTGATAAATGAAGAACAATTAAAAACGGCTTTGCAGGTTCAAAAAGAAAAGGGCGGGAAATTAAGAGATATATTAATAGGGCTGAAATTTATTAATGAAAAAGATTTGGTATCTGTTCTGAGCCAGGGGTTAGGATTCCCCTGTATCGAGCTTTCCCAGCTGGAGATCGAACCGGAGATTCTGGAAACTATTCCCGCCCAAACCGCCCGGCATTATCAAATTATCCCTTTATCCAAGAGAAAAGATTTTTTGACGGTAGTCATGGCTGACCCGCTGGATATATTTGTCATAGATGATATTCGCGCCCTCACAGGTTATAAAATTATACCGTTAATAGCTTCATCTGAGGACATAGCCGCTTCCCTGGAGAGGTATTACGGCTCCAGCGATCAAAGTACATTTAATACGGTACTTAAGGATATATCGGATTTTCAGATTGAATTAATAAAAAAAGATGATAAAGAAGATAGCCTTGATGCCGGCACTCTTATCCAGTTAAGCCAGGAAGCCCCGGTTATTAAAATTACTAATATGATATTGGAAGACGCGATAAAGTTAAAGGCGTCGGATATATTAATTGAACCGTTTGACCGTGCTATGCGTATACGTTTCAGGGTAGACGGCTCATTGCGGGAAAAGGAATCGCCCCCAAAATCTTTACATGCTTCCATTATTTCACGCATAAAGGTCATATCCAACCTTAATATATCGGAACATAGAATACCGCAGGACGGCAGATTCAAGATTAGAATTGAGGGAAGGGAAGTCGATTTCCGCGTATCGATACTGCCGTCGAGCTTTGGCGAAAAAGCCGCCCTGCGCATATTAGACAGGAGCTCGACGACGCTGGATATAGACCAGTTGGGTTTTTCAAACCGGGATTTAGAATTAATCAAACGAAATGCCCTTAGGCCGCACGGTATGATTTTGGTGACCGGGCCAACAGGCAGCGGTAAGACAACCACGCTATACTCTTTATTAAATCTTATTAATAAACCCCAGCTGAATATTATTACCGTTGAAGATCCGGTAGAGTACCAGTTGGCGGGCATAAACCAGGTTAACATAAGAGAAGAAGTCGGCTTGACTTTTGCTTCCAGCCTTCGTTCTATCTTGCGTCAGGATCCGGATATAATCATGGTGGGAGAGATAAGGGATTTTGATACCGCCGACATAGCTATCAAATCAGCCTTGACGGGGCATTTAGTCCTTTCAACGCTTCACACCACAACAGCCGCCGGTTCTATAGTGCGGCTTGTCAATATGGGGGTTGAACCGTTTTTAATTGTATCTTCGGTGGTATGCGCAATTGCCCAAAGGCTGGTACGCGTGATTTGTCCTAAGTGCAAAGAAGCGTATACATTAAACGAAGAATCATTAGATAAGCTGAATATAAAACACCCCAAAGGCAAACCGGCGGTATTTTATAGAGGCAAGGGCTGTGCTGCTTGTTTAAATTCCGGCTATAAAGGCAGGATCAGCATAGGCGAGATTTTTACCCTTGATACAGCGGTTAAAGATTTGATTATTAACGCCGCAGAGGAGCATAAAATAAAAGAATCGGCGCGTGCTTCCGGAATGCAAACGCTAAGAGAGTCCGGTATGGAAAAAGCATATGCAGGTATAACCACTATAGAAGAAGTGTTGAAGGTTACCGCAGCAGATGAGAAATAAAAAGTCAAAACTTATGGATTTTTAAACTCAATACCCATAACTCACAACGCATAACTATTTTATGGCCACATTACAGGAAAAACTGATTAAAATACTTATTGATAATAAGCTCATTAATCAGTCCCAGATGAAAAAAATATTGAAACTGCAGGAAGAAAAAGGCGTAAACATCAAGCAGCTTTTGATAGACGGCGGATTTGTAAAAGAAGAAGAACTTTTTTCTCTGCTTTCAAAAGAGCTTTATATCCCACCGTTAGATTTATCGCGTTATAAAATAAATAAGGATACGATAGATTTAATCCCGGAGCGTATCGCCCGCCAGTATCACTTAATCGCGATATCAAAAATCGGCAATGTCCTGACAGTCGCTATGAGCGATCCGCTGAATATTTTTGCTCTGGATGATTTAAAGATGCTGACAAATTACGAAATACAGCCAGTTATGTGTTTGGATTCTGAAATTTCCAAAGCAATAGCCAATTATTATAAATCGGACAAAGAAAGCATAACCGATATTTTAAAGAATGTTTCTGAATCTCAGGATATAGTGCATAAAGAGGCGGATCTTGGCATATCCATTGATTTAGCCGATACTTTGGCAGAGAGTAAAAAAGCGCCGATTGTCAAAATTGTAGATTTAATGATAGCCCAGGCTTTAAAACGCCGTTCTTCCGATATACATATCGAGCCGGAAGAAAGGGCGTTGCGTGTACGCTATCGTATTGACGGAGAATTGCAGGATGCTTTTACTTTACCAAAGGCCAATCAAAACGCGGTTCTTGCCCGCATAAAGATAATTTCCGGGCTGAATATTACAGAATCACGCGTTCCTCAGGACGGTAGGTTTAAGATCCGCATGGAAGGCAAGGAGGTGGATTTTCGTGTTTCCGCCCTGCCTACTATTTTTGGACAAAAATTTGTCTTAAGGATATTAGATAAATCCAATCTTTCTATAGGGCTGGACAGCCTGGGGTTTAGCCAGAGGCCTTTAGCTTTATTTAAAAAGGCGGTAAGCAAGCCTTATGGAATGATTTTAGTGACCGGGCCTACCGGCTCCGGTAAATCAACCACGCTCTATTCTGTTTTAAGCCAGTTAAACACTCCGGAGAGGAATATTATTACTATCGAAGATCCCGTAGAGTATCAGGTAGAGGGCATTACGCAGATTCAGGTTAATAGCGAGGCAGGCCTTACTTTTGCTTCCGGCTTACGTTCTCTGCTGCGCCAGAGCCCGGATGTAATAATGATTGGCGAGATACGTGATTCCGAGACGGCAGATATAGCTGTCAAGGCCGCTTTGACCGGGCAATTAGTTTTGTCTACTTTGCATACCAATGATGCCATAGGCATAATCAGCCGCCTTATTGATATGAATGTTGAGCCGTTTCTGGTGGCTTCAAGCGTAATTATGGCTTGCGCGCAAAGGCTCGTACGTACTCTTTGCCCCCGTTGCAAAGAAGTACAAAATATATCCAGGGAGGTTTTGGCTAAGCTGGGAATGGCTATAGATAAAGATGCGGTTTTTTATCATGGCAAAGGATGCGACTATTGCAATAATACCGGGTATTTTGGTAGAATAGGGATATTGGAAATATTCGAAATAGATGACCAAATAAGGACAATGATCATAAATAGGCATTCTATGGATAAAATAAAAGAATACGCGGTTTCTAAGTGCGGCATGATCACTTTAAGGCAAGACGCCCATTTAAAGCTTTCTAAAGGCATTACGTCCATAGAAGAGGTTTTGCGCGTTACCAGCGAAGGCGAATAATTTTAATATTTTTTCCAGCTGTGCGTTGAGAAAGTTTTATGTCAAAAGCGCCAAGCTTTGATTTTAAGAAACCAATGGAGAGCAAATGGCCGAAGGAAAAGTGCTAGTTATTAGCGAAGAACATGCTTTATGTTATCATGCGAAAAAAGACTTAACCAGAGAGGATTTTTCCGTAACAATTGAGCCGGAAATATCCAAAGCTATCAGCCTGGCCAGGATGGATAATTTTGACGTTATAATAGTTAGTTCAAAGGATGTTTCCATCGAACAAAATAAATTACTGCAAGATTTAAAAAAAGAAAGGTTCGATTCGCTCATCATAGCAGTAACCGATAATTATTCTTACTATGCGATAAATAATATGCTGCAGCTGGGTATATTTGATTTTTTGCCGGAATCATTTGAGCCCAAAAACCTTTTTTTGGTCGTAAAGCAGGCAATATTATTCAAAAGAGTTAAGAATAATATTATGATACATGAAGAGAAAATAATTAATATGGAGAAGCAAATTTCTCTTTTAAGTAAAAAGGTAGATGAGGGGGTTAAAAATTCCATATCTTTATATTCTACTTTACAGGAATCTTATGTGCGTTCAATAAAGGCGCTTGCCCAGCTTATTGATATGCGCGATAAATATACTTATAGTCATTCGGAGAATGTTACAAAATATGCGGTGGCAATTGCGGAAAATATGAGCTTGAGTTTTCAGGAGGTAAAAGATATACGCGATGCCTGCGGATTGCATGATATAGGGAAAATCGGCATAAGGGACGCGATTTTAACCAAGGACGGTAAATTGAGCCCCGATGAATGGATTTTAATGAAACAGCACCCTGAAATGGGCGCGCGTATTTTAAGAGATTTAGATTTAAAGAATATCGCCGAATTAGTCAAGGAACACCATGAGAATTTTGACGGCAGCGGTTATCCGGCAGGGAAAAAAGGCCGGGATATCCTATTGGGGGCAAGGATAATTTCTCTGGCTGATGCTTATGATGCCATGACTTCCGAGCGCTCATACCGCAATATTAAACTTTCTAAGGAAAGCGCCATTGAGGAAATAAAAAGAAATAGCGGCAGTCAGTTTGACCCAAAGGTTGTTGAGGTGTTTTTAAAAATAATAGATAATCTTGTTTAAAATATATTCAATACCATAAATAAAGCGAGGGCTTATGCCGAATTATAAGTATGTGGCAAAAGATAAAACCGGCAAGAACGTTTCCGGGCTGGCTGAGATGCCTGACGAAGTTTCTTTGATTGATAGGTTGCACCGGCAGGAACTGCTGGTTGTTTCAATACATCAGACAAAAGCGCCTAAGTTACAGGCGCGTTCCGTTAAATTAGATGAATTAGTAATTTTTTGCCGGCAGCTCGCTACGATGATAGACAGCGGTATCCCGCTTGCTCAAACATTGAGTATTTTAGCTGAACAGACAGAAGATAAGTACCTTTCGGAGGTCACGGCTAAAACACGCCAGGATATAGAAGAGGGCTTGAGTTTTTCTGAGGCGCTTAAAAAACATCAAAAGGTTTTTTCCGGCCTTTTTATAAGCATGGTCAGGGCGGGGGAGGTTTCAGGCCAGTTGGATGAAGTTTTGGACAGGCTCGCTACTTATCTGGAAAAAGTCAGTGTTTTGAAGCGGAAAGTGCGCTCAAGCCTGATTTATCCCGTAGTAGTAATAAGCATGGCAATACTTATTACCACTTTTTTGCTTATTAAAGTAGTTCCTACGTTTAAGGCTATCTTCGTAACCTTGGGGGGCAGGCTTCCGCTCCCTACCAGAATTTTGATTGGCATAAGCGATGGCATAAGGTCGTCTTTTCTATATATCGTCATAATTCTTGTTATTTTAGGCATAATAATACAGCGCTATGTATCTACGGAAAAAGGAAGGTATAATTTTGATAAGATGTTATTGAAAGTGCCTATATTCGGCCAATTATTTAGAAAAGTTGCCGTGGCAAAGTTCTCCAGGACATTATCTACTTTAGTTAAAAGCGGGGTGCCGATAATAGATTCTTTAGAAATTGTAGGCAAGACTTCAGGAAATAAAATAATAGAGCAGGCAATAATTCAGGCGACCAGTTCCATAAAAGAGGGAGAACCGATAGCTGAACCTTTAGCAAGGGGCAATATTTTCCCTCCTATGGTGGTAAGGATGATTTCCGTCGGAGAGCAGACAGGCCACCTGGAAAAAATGCTTTCAAAGATTGCTGATTTTTACGAAGAGCAGGTAGATGCCGCCGTCTCCGCGTTGACGAGTTTAATTGAACCGGTAGTTATCGTGCTTTTGGGAACAATAATCGGCGGTATCGTTATTTCCTTATTTCTGCCGATATTCAGCGTCTTAGAGCTTATCGGCCATTAGGCCTGCCGTAGTTTTCAATATTCCGCATCCTACAGGCATGCAAAAATTTCCTAATATAACGAGAGCGCAGGCAAAGGCGATAGACGCTGCCGCGCAGCGTAAATTAAAGATTCCGGCGCTTGTACTTATGGAGAATGCCGGAAGAAGCGCGGCTGAAATGGCTTTAGCTATGCTTGGGCCCAAAGATAAAAAAGTAGCTGTTTTCTGCGGTAAAGGCAATAACGGCGGAGACGGTTTCGCCTGCGCCCGCCATTTAGCCACAAGAGGCGTGGGTGTGGATGTCTATCTCTGCGCTGATAGCCTGAATTTTAAAGATGCGGCGGAGAATAATTTGAATATTCTAGAAAAAATCGGCCTTGGCATAATTCCGATTACGGAAACTAATAAAATTAATACAATAAATATGAGGGATTATTCTTTAATTGTGGATGCGCTTTTAGGTATAGGCCTTAGGGGAGAGGTTGAAGGGTTTCTAAAAGATTTAATATATAAAATTAATAAGAGCAAAATTCCAGTTTTGGCCATTGATATACCATCTGGTTTAGACGCGGATTCCGGCAGGGTGTTAGGGATTTGCGTAACTGCAAGCAAAACATTGACTTTTATTTCTAAAAAAAAGGGCATGATTATCAATGACGGGCCAGGCCAATGCGGAAAGGTAATAGTAGGAGATATAGGTTTTCCTGCCACCTGTCTTAAATATATCTGCGGCCGTAACCTGGCCTAAGGATTTTACTTGACCACGTTAGAGATTATGTTATTATACCTATGAGGCATAAATAAGTTAATGAAGTTAGCTAACACATTGTAGCGACGAGAGTTAGATTTTATATGTATCCGTTTAAGAGAAAGTTGCCCAAAGCGGGCTTTACGCTTATAGAAATAGTTATAGCGATGCTGATTATCGGTATTGCTTTGACTGGCTTGCTGGCCACTTACCTTACTTGTTTTGAATTGGTAGAGACGGCACGCAACACTACCTATGCTTTAAATGGCGCGCAGAAAAAGCTAGAAGAAATCCGCGATCACAATTTTTCAGATATCTACACTTATTATACGAATAATCCTAATTTTGCGGTAGATGGTATAGCTATCGGCGATAGTAATGGCTTGGTAGAGGTGGATAATACCAATCCGGATCTCTTGTTGGTTACCGTAACCGCGTGTTGGAGGCAGAAAAACGGCAGGATTATAGGCGGTGATAGCGCGTTAAATCCACTGGGCTCTTCTCCTGCCAGACTGGTTACTTATATCGCCAACCGATGAAGAAAAGGGCTTTTTCTATTATAGAGCTGGTAGTAGCGGTTGCTATTTTTTCTATTATTTTGACTGTTGTATTCGCTCTGTTGACGGGAGGCCAAAAAGCCTTTGACGTAGGAAATATTCAGATTGAGGTTGAGCAGGAGGCGCGCCGGGCGCTGGATTACATTGTCAAAGAATTAAGGCAGACGCGTTCTAATAAAGTCAGCGGCATCTCAGAAGGCGTTAATGCCAGTTCTATCACATTCGAAATACCCTGGGATGCGAATGATAATGGCACGGTTATTGAAGGGGGCGGAATTGAATGGTCGGATGATCCCGGGGGAAAAAGAATCGGCACCATAACTTATTCATTGTCCGGAGATCAGATTGTAAGGACCCTAAGCCTTAGCGGAGAGCAATCTGTTTTGGCGAATAAAGTAGCAACTCTTAATTTCAACTGGCCGGCAGGTACCGATATTATAGAAATTTACATCACGGCAGAAAAATACGCATTTAAAGGGTTTACTTCCCCAGGGGATGAAAAAGTAAGCATTACTCTAAACACCCAAGTGAGGCTGAGAAACTAATGAATAATAAAAAACAAGGCGTTATTTTGGTTTTAATCGCTTTCGTTGTGGTTGTCTTGATAATCCTGATAGGGGTTTTCATTAGCAGGGGCATACAGGAGAAAGACTTGACCGAAAGGCAAAAAGGATTTTATCAGGCCTTTAATCTGGCGGAAGCGGGTTTGGATCGAGCGCTTGTGGAATTAAAAAATAATTTTGACTGGACGGGCGTTACCGCGGTTGCTTTAGGCAGCGGAGAATATTCTGTAGTGGTTAACGCTGTTGGTCTTGATGAGCGCAAAGTAGATACTTTTGGCTATATACCATCTGTTTCGGCTGCACAGCAGAAAGTAAGTATCGAGGCGTATATAAGAAAAGCTATACCCGGGGGGTTTTATGATAATGCGATTTATTCCGCGGGGGATATTGATTTAAACGGCAGCAGTTATCTGGTGGACGGAGATGTAATCTATGCCGGCTCCATTGATAACCCAGACAATATTACAGGCAGTGTAACCAATGATCCGGGAATTTCTCCGTTGGCGCGTCTTAATTATGCGGAGCTGCGTGCCATAAGTATCGGGCAAGGCAATGTTTATGATACAGCACGCCTGGCAGACGTTCAGAATAACACCGATAGTTTTCCCGCTTCATTCTGGTATTCTGTTCCTACGGACCCCGCAGATCCCGCAACGGGTGTCCCTAATGTAGTTTATGTAGAAGATGATCTGCAGTTAAACGGGAATATCGGTACTATCGGCGGCTTTTTTGTAGTAGTAGGGGATGTTATAACTGATCCAAACAGTTCTTCGGAGACGACCATAAACGGAAACGGACAAGTAGAAGGATGCATTTATACTTTAGGCGATTTTAGGGTAAACGGCGGAGGCGGAGGGCTAAACGTTGACGGCGGCGTATGGTCAGGGGATGAATCGCGCCTTAATGGTAATACAACGATTCAGTACAATGCTTTTTATATGCAGGCGATAAACAAGATGGGATTACATGCTGATGTGCAGATAATTTCCTGGAGGCAGTTGTGAAGATAAGGAAAGATGCGGCCTTTATTATTATCGCCACATACCTTATAATTTCGGTTTTACTTATCCTGATAATAAGTTTTGCCGCCAGAAGCGTCAGTGAGATGGGTAGTGCCTCCAGGCGTAATAATGCCATGCAGGCATTCTATCTGGCTGAGTCAGGCATAGACAGCGCCTTAGTCTGGCTAAGGACGAGTTATCCGGCAGCGCTCCCTTATAATTCCGGAACTGTAAACTTAGGCAATGGCAGTTTTTCCTTTACGGTTTCCAGCCCTGTTTCCTTAGTCTATAATGTAGAGTCAACAGCCGTCGTCGGCAATGAAAACAAGACAATAAAGGCAACATTTAGCGATGACCACTACGCCCGCTACGCTTATTTTACGGACCAGGAGCGTTTTATGGGTATTAATGTCTGGTTTGTAGACGGAGATTTGTTAAAAGGCCCTGTTCAGACCAATGGGCGTTTTAAGATTAAAGGAGGGCCGGTTTTTGAGGGCGAGGTTAAGAGCGGGGATAATTATATACGTTATTATAATAACGGTAATCCTAAAAATTTAAGCAGCAGCTCCAATCCGCCTTATGATATGCCTGATTTTCAACAAGGGATAGACTTGGGTGCCGATCCCGTAGCTATGCCGGCAAGCGCCCTTAATTTAAGGACTGCCGCCAGCGGGGGAGGAATTTTTCTTACCGGAAACTCGGCAATAGCCTTCAATGCCGATGGTACTATGAATGTGACCAACGCTAATAAAGGCTGGAATAATTTTAACACTAGTATCCCGGCCAATGGCGCTATATTTGTTGATAATGGCGATCTCGATATTTCCGGTACTGTCAAGGGCAGTGTAAGCGTGGGTTCGGAGCGCGACATTATTGTCAGCGATAATGTGGTCTATAGCGATGATCCCAGGGTTAATCCTGATTCCGCGGATAAATTGGGAATTGTAGCTGAAAAAAATGTGATTATTCCGCAGTCAGCCCCTTACGATTTAGAAATAGATGCCAGCATTATGGCATTGGGTAGTTCATTCACGGTTTTTAAATATTGGCAGGGTCCGCCCAAAGGCACCCTCACGGTCTATGGCGGGATAATCCAGAATCAGCGAGGGCCTGTTGGTACTTTTGATGGTTCAACAGGAGAAAAATTAAGCGGTTATAACAAAGATTATAGCTACGATAGCCGCTTTACCAGTAATCCTCCGCCGTATAATCCTACGACAGGCGATTATATCATAACTTCATGGAGAGAGGAGTAGAGAAATGAAAAGATGGATGCCTGCTTTGATTTCTCTGGGGATTTTCATTTTAATTATAGCGGTTTTGAATATTGCAATAATAAAAGAAAAGGCCGGCGTAAGCGATAAAAGATTTATTGCCGGAGAAAGAGATAAGGAATCATCTTTAAAATCAGGCCTGCCGGCACTTCAAGTAGGCAGGCGCGTGGAAAATTCCGGCAGAGAAGAAAAAGATAAGAAAAAAATAATAGAGCTGCCGGGAATAGAAATTGAACCGTTTCAACTTAATAGCGAAGAAGAGATAAGAGAGGCGGAAGCCAAAGGCATAAAACCCACGGAAGAAGAGATGAGGGAATTGGAAAAAAGCAACGTAGTTTTTTATTAATTTTTTACTGTGTTATCATGCTTAAAATTAACGATATTGGCGAGAAAATATTGCAATTTATACCAAGGAGGGATAAAAAATCTTATGTTTTCGGACTGGATATTGGAAGCTGTAATATAAAATTAGTCAAAATAGACATGTTGAATAGCGACGCGGTAGTGTCTGCTTTAGGAACCCGCCAGATAAAAAATCAGGATATAAAAGCCGCGCTTGGTGAATTGCTCGCTGCGGCCGGCATTGAAAGCAGGTCCGTAAATGTGGGATTGTCAGGCAAGGAAGTGCTTACAAGGTGCATCATGCTTCCCGACATGAATGAAAGCGAATTTAAAAATTCTATGAAATATGAAGCCGCAAAGCATATACCCTTTCCTGTCAACGAAGTTGTCCTGGATTCTGCCATATTGAAACATAATCTTGAAGGAAATAAAATGCTTGTTTTAATTGCCGCGGTTAAAAAAGATTTTGTGCAGCGCAGGCTTGATTTAATCTCCGGCCTTGGCCTTGAAGTTAATGTTTTGGATATTGATTCGGTCGCGCTTACGAATATATTCAATTTTTTAGATACACAGCAAAATAAAGAAATGTCTGCCGTTTTGAACATCGGAGCGCGTATCAGTAACTTGTCCCTGCTTGATTCCGGCAGCTTAAGGTTTAACCGCGACATCTTGTTCGGTTCGGCTGATATTACCAATAGAATTTCAGTAAAGCTGGGGATCGGCTATGATGAGGCAGAGAAGATAAAGGTTTCTTACGATGAAATCGCTGAGGCAAGAGAGCCCGTGGAATCTTTGTTGGCAGAGTTGGTCGGTGAGCTGCGCCTTTCTTTTGATTATTACGAAAGCAATACCGGCAGGGCGGTAAACTGCGCATACCTAACCGGAGGCGGCAGCTTGCTTGGCGGCATAGATAAATTTATGAGCAGGGCGATGGGGATTGATTTTAAAATATGGAATCCCTTTGATCATTTAAAAATTTCCGATAATGCGGATAAAGAAAACTGCGCGAAGACAGGGCCATGTTTTGCCGTTGCCGCAGGTCTCGCTTTACGAAAATGATAGAAATAAATTTATTACCGGAAAATCTACGCCTGTCAAAAGCTAAGAAGGGTATCGATTTTGATGCTGTTGTTTATTTTGCAAAACTGGCCCTTATCGTTTTGGTTGGGCTGCATGTTTTGTTGCTTTTTAGCGTATTATTCTATAAGTACCGCGTATCCAGCTTAGGCAGGGAATGGTCTCATATATCGAGCAAAAATGCGGATGTCATAAAACTTAAAAAAGACGTTGAAGGTTTGGAGGCAAGGCTGGGGATTACGAACAAACTGGCTGTCGAGAAGTCGCGTTGGGCCAGAAGGTTAAATAGCTTAAGCCTGCTTTTGCCGAAAGGTATCTGGTTTAACCGTATGCGCGCATCAGACGGCATCCTTGATATTACAGGGTCGGTGATATCCCTAAAAGGCGAAGAAGTTGATTCTCTTCATAAGTTTTTACAGGCGCTCAAGAAAGATAAGTTTTTCTATTCCGGGTTTAAAAGCATGGAAATAGTTTCTATTGTCAGAAGTAATGTTTCCGGGGTAGAGGTGATAGATTTTTCTATAAGAGGAGTTTTGGAGTAAACCATGTGGGTTGAGCAGTTTTTAAAAGAGAAAAAACATTTAATAAAACCTATCTCCATAGCCGCGGCTATTATTATTTTTGATTTTGTTTTTGTTTTAGGCGGGCAGGTGCGTTTTCTTGCTAAATCCATGCCCCAGGCCGGAAAATTAAAAAAAGATATCGTAGTTGCCAGGGCGGCGATATCTTCAAAAGACAGCTTAACAGAACGTTATGCCAAGTTAAATTCAGAATTGCCGGACTTTGAAAAAATGTTTGTTACGGAAGAAGAAATACCTTTATTGTTAAGCGAGGTTTCAAGAATCGCCAAAGATTCAAATATAGTGATTATGCAGGTAAGGCCTTCGGGGCAGCAGATGAATAGGGCTGTTGAAGGCGGAAAAGCCGGGATGTTTTCGCGCCTACTTATAAATTTAGATTTAAAATGCGCTTATCACCGGTTGGGAGAATTTATCAATAAGCTGGAAACATCGATCAGGTATTTAAAGGTGTTGGCTTTTGATATCTCTTCAGTGCGGGAAGCCCCTTTTATATATCCTGTTAAGATGACCATAGAGGCATTGGTTAAAAATAACGATGAATAAATCCAGCGGTTTTAAATGTATAATTTCCGGCTATTTTTTCTATGCTATGCTTATTATCGCTTTTTTCCCAATGTTTAATATTTGTCTTTTTGCCGCAGATACGGATAATGAAGAGGCGGTATTTCTTTACAAGGCGCAGGGCAAGAGGGATCCTTTCATACCCTTGGTTACTCCGGAGGGTTTAATACGCAGCTTCGAAGATGAAGCGGATAAATCCGGTTTTTATTTAGAGGGCATTATCTATGATTATAGCGGAGAATCGCTGGCCATTATAAATGGGGAAATTGTAAAAAAGGGAGAAATTGTTGCGGGCATGGAAATTTTGGATATAGAAAAAGATAAAGTCGTGGTTTTGCAAAATGGAGAAAGGCGTGAAGTCTTGCTCCGGGAGGAGGGCCGATGAAGAAGATAAAAGGGACCAGGGGAATGTTTTTTTGTTTTATGTTTTTATGCTTTTTATTTTTATCTGGGAACGTAGGCGTTTATGCGGATAACGCTTTGAATCCTAACATTGAAAATAATCCTGCCGAAATGCAAAATGCCGCGGCAGAAGAGAGTCCTAATATAACGCTTGATTTTAAAGATGCCGATATACGTAACGTCTTGCGGGTTATCTCTTTAAAAAGCGGGGTCAATATAGTGCCGGGGCCGGAAGTAACGGGATTGGTTACGATAAGGCTTGAAAACGTGCCTTGGCATGAGGCCCTTGATGCGGTAGTTAAAACCTACGGGTTTGGTTACGTAAAAAAAGGCAGTATTATTATTATCGGGCCTCTTGAAAAGCTGGCGGAACAACAGAAGCTTGAGGCGGAATTTTCGCAAACACAAACCACGGAAACCAGGGTTTTTAGGCTAAAATATTTAGATGCTAAAGATGTAGCAAATACTTTAAATTCTATCAAATCCGAGAGAGGAAAGATTACCGTATTGGAAACTACCGGCCAGGCCGGTTGGGAATTTGGCACGGTTGACGACCAGTCTAAGCGCGAGAGGATAAGAGGAGGACAGATTTCACGCTCCAAGGTTCTTCTTGTTACCGATGTGCGACCGGTCTTGGATGAAATGGAAAAAGTGGTTAACGATATCGATATTCTCCCTGAACAGATATTAATTGAAGCGAGAATTGTGGAAGTAAACAGGGATGAGCTTACCGATATAGGTTTTGATTGGGGCACAGGATCTTCAGGCGCAGAATCATCAACTATTAGTTTGGTTGATGCCAGTAAGCGCGTGGGTGCAGACGGAACGCGCGAGCCTAATTCTCAATTCGGCGGACAGTTATTGTCTTCAGAAACGGCATCTTCCGTATTCGGGCCTAAGCAGAGCACGATTTCAAGCTCAGAGCCGTTTAATACAGGGTTTGAAATCCTCTACAAGAAATTAACCGGCACCCAATTTGAAGTGGTGCTTCACGCCTTGGAAGAGAATATCCACGCCAATACTCTCTCGGCGCCGCGTATACTGACCCTTAACAATCAGGAAGCGGCTATATTAGTAGGTACTAAATTCCCCTTTCTTAAGGCGGAGCAATCCACTACTACCTCCGGCGGGGTGATATATAATTATTCATTGGATACCTATCGCGACATAGGAATACAATTAAACGTTGTTCCTCAAATAAGCGGCGGTGATTATATAAATTTGATAGTACATCCTGCGGTTACATCTTTTACGGATACGGTAAAGGCGCAAGATTCTAACGGGACAACTTTGGCGGAATATCCAATTATAATTACCCGTGAGGCCGATACGCAGATATTAATGAAGAACGGCGAAACCATCGTGATCGGAGGCTTGCTTAAGGACGTTAAAAAGGAAGGCAGGCAAGGGGTTCCATTCTTGGGGAAGATCCCCTTACTGGGTTGGTTATTCCAGAGAAAAACTACAGATACGGAGAAAATAGATTTGCTCGTTTTTATTACCGCGAAAATTGTCGAGCCGGGACAGACATCCAGCGAAGAATTGACCCAGTTAAGCGAGAGGGTAGAACGGCCGCTAAAATAATAAGTTTAGCGTTTAGCTGATACTATAGTCTGATATTTGGAAACATTCAGAATGAGAAATAAAAGCAGGCTCTCTTACCCGCTAAGCAAGGCTAGCGAGGCTGGCGCGGTAGTAAAGTACGAATTGAATTTTTATTTTAGCAAAAATAAAAGAATGCGGTTTATCTCGCATCTTGATCTCATGCGTCTATTTGCCCGGGCGGCTCGCAGAGCAGAGTTGCCCGTTTTTGTATCTAAAGGGTTTAACCCGCATTTGAAATTAAGCATAAAACGGGCGTTAAAACTCGGTATAGAATCGGAAAAAGAAGAAGCAGTAATTTTATTAACTCGAAAAATTCCGGGAGATGATTTTTGCAGGAAAATGAATGAACAGCTGCCGGAAGGAATCCGGGTTTATTGAGTTTAAACTCAAAGGACTCAAGCAACTCAAAGAACTCAAAACAACTCAAATAACTAAACTATGTCTAAAGAAATACTTGTAAATATAGAACCTCAAGAAAAAAGGGTAGTGGTGGTTGAAGACGGCCGTATTTGTGATTTTTATATTGAAAGGCCTGATAAGAAACCGCTCGTCGGCAATATCTATAAAGGCAGGATTGACTCGATAGTAAAATCTATCGGTGCCGCTTTTGTGGATATCGGGCTTGTCAAAAAAGGATTCCTTTATTTATCGGAAGCCTTTGATTTAGAAGTAGAATTTGATACGAACGGCCATAAGAACGGAGGAGTTGCCAGAGAATTTAAAGAAGGGCAGGAAATACTGGTCCAGGTTGTGAAAGAACAGTTTGGCACCAAAGGGCCGCGGCTTACTTCTCATATTTCTATCCCCGGCAGATATTTAGTTGTTATGCCCCAAGATGCTCACCACGGCATATCGCGTAGAATCGAAGACGATAAAGAAAGAGTCAGGATGCGCGCTTTACTTAATGAGCTTAAGCTCCCTAAGGATATTGGTTTTATAGTGCGTACCGCAAGTCAGGGCAAGAGCCAGCGTGAATTGCAAAGAGACGCGCATTTTTTGTTAAAGCTCTGGCGCAGCATTTTAAAGAACACCTCCCGCAAGAAAGCGCCTTCTTTAGTATATGAAGAGTATGATGTGGTGCTGCGCGTGGTACGCGATTCGTTCGGAGAAGACGTAAACAAGCTGATTATCGACTCAAAATATGAATTTAAAAGAGTCTACAGGTTTATCTCCACGTTTTTATCACATCTTAAAAAAAGAGTGGAGTGGTATCGCCAGCCCATGCCTCTTTTTGAGCATAAACATGTTGAAGAGCAGATAGATAAGATATACGAAGCGAAGATTTTCCTGAAATGCGGAGGCTATATTATTATCGAGCCGACTGAAGGGTTGGTGGTAGTAGATGTCAATAGCGGCAGGTTTAAGAAAAAAACAGGGCAGGAAGATATGGCCTTTACCGTAAATATAGAGGCGGCAGTAGAAATAGCCCGGCAGTTACGCTTAAGGGATTTAGGCGGAATCATAGTGATAGATTTTATTGATATGTCCAGGGATGCTCATCGGCGGGCTGTAATGAGTAAGCTAAAATATGCTTTATCTTTTGACCACGCGAAAACTGACATCCTGGGCATGTCTAAGTTATGCCTTGTGGAAATGACTCGCGAGCGTACGCATCAGGCGGTCGAAAGCGTATCCTATGTGACATGCCCTCATTGCGCCGGCAAGGGTAAGGTTAAATCGGCAGCTACTCTTTCTATTCTGGCTTTAAAGGAATTAAAGAAGAAGCTTAAGGCTGGAGGGCGGCAAATAAGAGAAGTAGACATATATTTACCCCCGCAGATTGCCGAAAGATTGCAGGGCGATGACAGGCGCCACCTTTTAAAGTTGGAAAAAGATTTTAAAAAGAAGATCAACGTTATCGCATCGAGGGAAATGGCCGGTGAAGAGCTGAGAATAACACCATAATCTCTGGTTGAGTAGAATAAATTATGTAAATTTACCTGCTGGCTTGGACTGATTTTGAGCAGGGCCTAACGCAGGCCGAGCGGGCACGGCTGGCCTTTGATTACCTGTCGGCCAGAGCGAGGCCGAGTAGCGGAGCATAATTTTCCACGCAGGGGAAAATTATGCGTCCCTGCGAAAAATCGGGACAAGGCAGCCATGGATAAACAATTTACACAATTTATTTGACATTATCGTAATCTCTAACGGGGTTGACGCGATAGCGTTATTGTGTTATTATTTATCACTTTCTGAAAGGAGGAATTGTATAACATGTATGCAATTATAGAGGTAGAAAATAAACAATACAAAGTAGCTCCCGGAGATGTTGTAGAAACTGAGAAGCTGAAGGGTGCTAAGCGTAAAATCACGTTTGACAAAGTACTTCTGGTTTCGGGTGAAAATATAACTATAGGCAGGCCATACATAAAAGGGGCTAAAGTGAGCGCTTCCATCACTGGCGATGTCAAGTCTAAGAAAGTTATAGCTTTTAAGTTCAAAAGAAGAAAAGGCTATCATCGTAAAGTAGGCCACAGACAGAATCTAACCCGCTTAAAGATAGAAGAGATAAAAATTTAGCGTATAGCGCATAGCGTTTAGTTTTTGCTATCCGCTATCCGCTATCCGCTATCCGCTAATAAAATGTTCATTGATAAGATAGAAATAGAAGTTGAAGCCGGCAGAGGCGGTAATGGTGTTAATAGCTTTTATCGTGATAAATTTGTGCGTCCCGGTAGAAAAGGCAGAGGGAGGCCTGACGGCGGAGATGGAGGCAACGGAGGAGATGTTATTTTAAAAGCGTCTTCCCGCATGCATACCCTTTTAGATTTTTATTACAAAAAAAATTTTTCCGGAGAAAAAGGTTCGCATGGACAGGGTAACGGCAGAAGGGGCAGGAATGGAAGTGATTGCTTGATAGAAGTGCCTTGCGGCACTGTGGTAAAAGATTTAAAATTCGATTGTATTTTAAAAGACCTCAAGCATGCTTCAGATACCGTTATCGTGGCAAAGGGCGGTTTGGGGGGCAGGGGAAATAAGCGCGCAGAAAATGCTACGGAAGGAAAATCCGGAGAAAGACGAAGGCTTCTTTTAGAGCTGAAATTTATTGCCGATGTGGGCATAATCGGCTTGCCCAACGCAGGTAAATCTAGCTTATTGTCGGTTATTTCAAAAGCAAGGCCAAAAATCGCACCCTATCCTTTTACTACAAAAAGCCCGGTCCTGGGTATAGTAAAATGCGGAGATTTTTCTTTTGTAGTTGCCGAAATTCCGGGTATTATCCGGGATGCCCATGCCGGTAAAGGCCTGGGTTTTGAGTTTTTAAGGCATGTTGAACGGACTAAAATTTTAATCCACCTCATAGACATGTCGGCCGCTTCGAGTGATGAGCCCGTGAATGCTTACCAAACCCTCAATCAAGAGCTAAAATTGTATAAAAACAAGATTATAGGAAAACCGCAGATAATAGTAGCGAATAAAATGGATTTGAATGGCTCAGAGCAAAATTTAATAAAGTTTAAAGAACAACTGGATGTTGATGTTATTTCCATATCCGCCCAAAAACGGCATAATCTGGATAGGCTTTTAGATGCAATCAGGCGTAATTTACAAAAAAATTGTAGTTAAAATAGGCTCAAGCATATTAAGTAAAGATAATAAGCTTGATACTCATTTTTTAGGTATCCTGGTAGGACAGGTTTGCGCTTTGATTGACAGGGGCATAAATGCGGTATTGGTATCTTCGGGAGCTGTCAGTTCCGGCATGCCTGTTTTAAAATTTAAATCACGGCCAAATAAAATAGACGATCTTCAGGCATGCGCTTCGGTCGGGCAGGGACTTTTAATGCAAAGTTATATTGAGGCATTCGGCGATAAAGGAAAACATTGCGCGCAGCTTTTGCTTACCTGGGATGATTTTGACGACAGGCGAAGATATCTCAACGCGAAAAATACGATTCTTTCGCTTATGCGTTTAAAAACAGTGCCTGTTATTAATGAAAATGATACCGTATCTACCGAAGAAATAAAATTTGGCGATAATGATAATCTTGCCAGCCTTGTGGCAATAATGCTTAAAGCAGACCTATTGGTGAATCTCTCCGATGTTGACGGTTTATTTGATGAGGTAAAAGCGTTGGTTCCTTTAGTTCCAAAAATAACCCCGGATATTAAAAAGTTGGCTTGCCCTACTAAAAAGAATATATGCAGAGGAGGGATGATAACTAAAATTGAAGCGGCAGAAAAAGCCGTGAATTCAGGTATTCCCTGTATAATCGCCAATGGTAAAATTGCGGATATATTGCCCCGCATAGTACTGCATAAGGAAACCGCAGGGACGACATTTCTTCCGTCTTTGTCTAGGTTTGCCGGTAAAAAAAGCTGGATAGCTTATGGTGTTAAGCCCAAAGGCGGTATCTTTATAGATGAAGGGGCAGAGCAAGCTCTGCTTAAGAAATTTAAGAGCCTTCTTTCTGTCGGAGTGCTTAAAAGCGAAGGAAAATTCGAAAAAGGGGATATCGTCTCCGTGTTAAATAGGCATAACAAGGAAATCGCCAGAGGCAGGACAGCATGTTCTTGGCATGAACTTGAATTAATAAAGGGCAGGCGGCATTCCTGCGAGATAATACACCGCAATGATTTGGTAATTATATAATAATTCGAATAGATATGGAAAATAAGAAAAAAAATATACTCTCGCTGTTAAAAAAAGCAAAAGAGTCAAGCTTTGAAGTTTCATTTTTGCCCGGTGAAATTAAAGACCGCGCCTTATCTTTTATGGCGAAAGCGCTTATTGAAAATAAAAATTATATAATCAAGAAAAATAGGCTGGATATTAATATTGCTAAGAAAAAATCTTTATCCAAAAGCCTTATCGACAGATTACTCATCGATGAAAAACGGATAGGCCAGATGAGTAAGTCTCTGGAGGAATTAATTTTACTAAAAGACCCGGTTGGCAGCTTAATTTCTGAAAACCTGCGCCCCAACGGCTTAAAAATTGATAAGGTCCGTGTTCCCATAGGCGTAATTCTGATTATATATGAGTCTCGTCCGAATGTCACAAGCGATTGTATCGGCCTGGCATTAAAGTCTGGCAATGTATCTATACTAAGAGGAGGCAGCGAAGCCATAAATTCAAATCTCGCTATATTTACGGTATTGAAGGAGGCGGCAAAACTAGGCGGAGTTAAAGAAGGAGCTTTTAATTTAATTGGCGATACCGACAGGGCAGTAGTCAATTTTTTACTTAAGAGTGATAAGTATATTGATTTGGTCATTCCGCGAGGCGGAGAAGCTTTAATCAGAAAAGTATCGCAGCTCTCGCGTATTCCGGTGATAAAACATTATAAAGGCATTTGTGCCGTTTATGTAGATAGTAATGCAGATTTAAATATGGCAGAGGATATTTGTTTCAATGCGAAGGTGCAACGGCCTTCTGTTTGCAACGCCGCTGAGACACTTCTGGTCCATCAGGATGTTGCCGGGCGTTTTTTACCAGGCATGGCAAAGAGATTTAAAAAGGCTGGAGTGGAAATAAGAGGATGCCCCCAAACGTATAAGATTTTAAAAGGTTCGGTAAAAAAAGCCAATATCAGCGATTGGTCTAAAGAATTTTTAGGCCTTATCCTGGCAGTTAAAGTTGTTAAAGACATCGATGAAGCCATAGAGCATATAAACTATTATGGTTCGCATCATTCAGACAGCATCGTTACCGATGATGCCGATATGGCAAAAAAATTTCTTGGCAAAGTGGATTCGGCAAGCGTATTTCATAATGCCTCTACGCGTTTTAGCGATGGCCATGAATTTGGGTTAGGGGCGGAAATTGGTATTTCTACCGATAAGATTCACGCGCGAGGCCCGATGGGATTAGAGGAGCTTTGCAGTTATAAATATCAGGTTTACGGAAATGGGCAGATTAGGCAATAACAGGTATAAATAATGTGTCTATCGTTGAAGGGTTGCGTAACTCGAAACGCTATTCGTTTTGCGCTTATCGTTTTTACGTTTTACGATTGACGTTAATCTTTTCCAGCTACGTAACCGTACTGCCAATAACGATGTTATGAAAATTGGGATACTCGGCGGGACATTTAATCCTATCCATTACGGCCATTTGATCTTAGGAGAGCAGGTTTTGGGCCAGCTCGGGCTGGATAAGGTAATTTTTGTACCTGCGTTTATACCGCCGCATAAAGCTGGTAAAAGCATTATTGCGCCAGAGCACCGTTTGGGCATGATTAGGCTGGCGGTAGGAGATAACCGTTATTTTTTCGTTTCCGATATCGAAATAAAACGTAAAGGCAAGTCATACACCGTAGATACCTTGCGGGAAATTAAAAAAGAATATTTACGTTCAGAGTTATTTTTCATTTGCGGTTCTGACCTGGTAAATGAGATACCGACATGGAAAAACGTTGAAGAAATTCATAAATTAGCAAGGTTTGTCTTGGCAAAGCGCCCGGGTTTCGGTAAAAGACTGGCGGGAAGGGATTTTTTAAAAATTAATGTGGCACAGGTGGATATTTCTTCGTCATTAATCAGGTATCTGGTTAAAAAAGATATGTCTATACGCTATCTAACTCCAGATAAGGTTGTAGCTTATATAAGAAAGTATCGTTTATATAGATAAAATCATCAGATTATGGAGGAAGTGATAATGCAACAAGAAGCAAGGGGACAAATTAATTCTTCGACTTCGCTCAGGATTAATGGTGAGCAGAGCCGAACCATTAAATTCGGTACTGATGGCTGGCGTGCCGTAATCGCCGATAATTTTACATTCCATAATGTAAGGGTGCTTACGCAGGCAGTGTGTGATTATATTAATCAAGACTTAGCCGATAAGCCAAAACAGGTAGCCGTAGGCTATGATACACGGTTTTTATCCGATAAATTCGCGGAAACTGTATGTGAAGTTATGGCAGCAAATAATATAGCAGTATCATTATCTCAAAAAGCCGTGCCTACGCCGGCCGTTAGTTTTGTTACCAAACATGGCAGTTTCGCTTTGGGAATAGTATTGACGGCAAGCCATAATCCTCCGGAGTTTAACGGCTTTAAGATTAAAGATGCCAGAGGCGGTTCGGCCGATATTGCTATAACGCATAAAGTAGAAACTTTACTTGGTGAAAGCGCAGTAAAATCTCTACCCTTGAAAGAGGCCTTAAGATTGGGTTTGGTCAAGAGGCTTGATTTTGAGAGTAAATATATAAAGTTTATAAAATCTTACATGGATCTTAAGCTTTTAAAAAGCGCAAAATTTAAAATCCTGCAGGATGTGATGTACGGTAGCGGCAGCGGTATCCTGGAAGAGATAATTAAAGCTACGCCTCTTAAGCTAACAGTTATGCATAAGGGGATAAATCCTTCCTTCGGAGGTTTACGCCCTGAGCCAGTGCCTGAAAATTTAGAAGAGGCCATGCATAAAATGAGCAAAGAGAGGTTTGATTTGGGCCTGGTCTTGGATGGAGACGCAGACAGAATAGCGGCAATTGAACCGGGAGGGAAATTTATCAGCCCGCAACAGGTGTTGGCGTTGCTGATTTTACATCTCAAGGAAGACCGGAAGTGGGATGGCGCGGTGGTTAAAACCATAGCCGGCACGACCATGATAGATAAAATAACGAAAAAATTAGGCATTAAATTATATGAAACGCCCGTGGGTTTCAAGTATATTTCAAATCTCATGGAAGAGGAGAATATTTTAGTAGGAGGCGAAGAGGCAGGCGGCATGGGATTTAAAAATTATATTCCCGAACGCGACGGCGTACTGGCAGGTTTGCTTTTAATTGAAATGATGGCATATCGCAAGAAGGGTATAGATAAAATAATGCGTGATCTGGAAAATGAATATGGAAAGTATTTTTATGTTAAAGACAGCCTGCATTTAACCGAGGTAAAATTTGACAAAGAAAAAACATTAAAGAATTTACCCGGAAAGTTGCTAAATAAAAAAATATCCGATATAAAAACATTTGACGGTATAAAGATAATTTTTGAAGATGAAGATTGGCTGATGTTGAGGGGTTCTGGCACTGAGCCAATTGTCCGTGTATATGCTGAGGCAAAGAAAAAAGAAGTTGCAGAGAGCCTAGTTAAAAAAGGCAAGCAAATAATTTTAAATTCATGAAAATAGCCCGTTGGCATCATATTCTTTCTGCGTAGATGTGTTATATAATAGGAAGAACCTTTTTTTTGCTTGTTTTTAAATTATTCTTCAGGTTTCGGGCCTACGGTAGGGAAAATATTCCTGAAAACGGCGGATTTATCATCGCCTCAAATCATGAAAGCAATCTTGATCCTATCCTTATAGGCGCAGCAAGTCCGCGCAGCATAAATTTCATGGCCAAAGCAGAATTATTCCGGAATAAATTTTTTGGTTTTATTTTGTCTAAAGTAAATGCTTTTGCCGTAAAGCGTTCGAAATTAGATTTGGGGTCTTTGCGAGAGGCTTTATTTCGGCTTAAGAATAAACAGGGTTTACTTTTATTCCCTCAAGGGCAACGCAGGGATGAACTTGTTATGGATGAAGTAAAAGAGGGGATTGGTTTTTTATCTTCACGGGCGGGTGTCCCAATAATACCCGCTTTTATAAAGGGCTCAGGAGCCGCGCTTGGTAAGGGAAGAAGTTGGCCGAAGCTGGCCGCTATAAGTGTTTATTTTGCAGAGCCGATAATCCCAAAATCGCCCAAAGATTATTCCGGAATAGCAAAAGAAGCGGTATCCTCAATAAAAAAGCTTAGCGATGTTTATAAATAGATAAAAACAGCCGCCTGCGTTAGGTCCTGCTCAAAATCAGGCCAAGCCAGTATGCGAATTTAGGCAATTTTCACCGCCAAAAACAAAATATTGACAAACTTTATATTTTGTTGCATAATAAACACCTTGCGGTACGGCGTATTTTATGCGCGCGTTTCAAGCAGGCAGGTAACTTTAGTATTTGTAATTGGTTATTTTCTTGTTTACGCCGCTTTAAAATAAATTTAAAAAATACAAAAGGAGAGTGACATTTAATGAATGTTGAAAATGATGTAAAAATTTCTGAACTTTATGAAAAAAGCATAAAGGAAATAGAAGACGGACAAATTGTAAAAGGGAGGATTATAGATGTAACTCCGAAGGAAGTCCTTGTGGATATAGGATATAAGTCGGAAGGTACAATCCCCTTGTCTGAATTTTCAAACGCTAAAGATATAAAACTTGATCAGGAAATAGAGGTTTACATCGAATCCAGGGAAAACGACGAAGGAATGATTATCCTTTCGCGCGAGAAAGCAGAGCGGCTTAAGGGCTGGAATAAAATTCAGACCAGCAGTAAAGAAGGCGACTTGGTTGATGGCAGGGTGAGAAGGAAAGTTAAGGGTGGCTATATTGTAGATATTCATGGTATAGAGGGGTTTGTCCCCGCTTCGCTCTCTAGTTTTAAGGGTGTTTCGGAAAAAGACATCCTTGATAAAATCTTTGATTTTAAGATAGTAAAGATGAATCCTTTGCGCCGTTCAGTTATTTTATCCAGGCGTGATGCTTTGAAAGTCGCGCGCGAAACCGCTAAAGTAAAACTCTGGGAAAAATTACAAGTCGGACAAATTTGCCCCGGCGTAGTAAAGGGAATTACTGATTTTGGCGCTTTTATTGATTTAGGCGGCGTGGATGGCCTTTTGCACATTATGGACATGAGCTGGTCTCGCATATCACATCCTTCCGAAATCGTAGCTTTGGGCGATAAGGTAGAGGTGATGATTTTAAACATAGATAAAGAATCTTCCAAAGTGTCGTTAGGCCTTAAGCAATGCAAGCCGGACCCCTGGCAGGATATTGAAGCTAAGTTTCCTGTAGGGTGCCGGATAAAAGGCAAAGTCGTTAATATCCTTAACTATGGTGTATTTATAGAGCTGGAAAAGGGGATTGAAGGTTTGATACATATTTCTGAGATTTCCTGGCAAAAGCGCATACAGGACATAAAGGATATTTTTGCTATTGGAGATATGGTGGAGGTTCAGGTTTTAAGCATAGATAAAAGTTCGCGCCGCATTTCTTTAAGCATTAAACAGCTTGAAAATAATCCCTGGCTTGATGCCAGCGCTAAATTTCCGCCCGGTTCAAAAGTTAGCGGTAAAATTAAAGGATTTACGGATTATGGCGCCTTTGTTGAGCTAGACAGTAATCTGGAGGGCATGATACATATATCTGATATATCATGGGTAAAAAAAATAAGCCATCCCCAGGAAGTGTTGAAGAAAGGCCAAAAAGTTGATATTCTGGTTTTATCGGTAGACGGCGATAATCAGCGGATTTCTTTGGGGCTAAAACAACTCTTGCCCAACCCCTGGCCTGAAATTGCCCAGAAATATCCAGTAGGCCTGGATATGGAGGCAGAAGTTATACAGGTGAATAATTTTGGCGCTTTCGTTAAAATCGAAGATGATATCGAAGGTTTAGTTTATGCTTCTGAAATAGATAAAGACAGGTTGGCCAAGCTTAATTCCGGCGATAAACTTAAGGTAAGAATTATCAAGGTAGATACGGACCAAGGAAAGATCGGCTTAAGCTCCCGGCTGGATTAGTTATTTTCTATCAAAAAATATATTTTTACCCGAAGCAGACAACGGGATTCCAAGAGCGATTTTTATGTTTTTTCCAAACAGCCCTATTTTCAGGGCTGTTTTGCCTATAGTATACATAACGCGGTTATCAATATGAAATGATGAGGCGATATTTACGGCAGATCCTAGCGCTATTCCCAGGTCTAAAGGATTATAGCTGCAAACAGCGCCTTTTTTTTGAGTTGTCGCACAATCTTTAAATCCGCAGAAACCGCAATATTTAAGCCCGATAGGTTTAATCCTTGTCCCTATCAACACGATTCTGTCGCATTTTGATATATTTTCGGCATCTCTTGCGAAAAAGGAAAGATTTTCGGACTTTGCGGTTTTTTTCATTTCTTCGGCTAGGCGTTTTATCTGAGGCCGGCCGATAATTTTTGTTTCAATATTATCTATGCCGCATGCCTTTGGGGCAGTGCGGGCTGCCGCGCACATAAGATTTGCTGCCTGTTCTATGGCTTTTTTTTCATATTTATCCATGAAGATATTTTAGATGAATATATTAATTATGTCAACCCCGCCCTTTTTTAGTTAAAGAATAAGCAACATGACAGAAAGGGCGGGGTCAATATATTTGACTGGGCTTTGTTTTTATACTATAATTTTTACAAACGAAGCGACATCAATTAATTTAACACGTAATACCCTATACTTCTATACTTAATACTCAAAAATATGGACATACAATCACAGCTTGATTTAATCAAAAGAGGCGTCTCTGAAATAATCTCAGAAGAAGAGCTGCTAAAAAAGCTTAAACAAGCCAGGCCTTTGATTATCAAGGCTGGGTTTGATCCTACCGCGCCTGATATCCATCTGGGGCATACTGTTCTTTTGCGTAAATTAAGGCATTTTCAGGATCTCGGCCATAAAGTATTTTTCCTTATAGGTGATTTTACCGCTATGATAGGCGATCCTAGCGGGCAGTCAAAAACCAGGCCTACTTTAACGCGGGAAGAAATAGATAAAAACGCCAGAACTTATAAAGAACAGATATTTAAGCTTCTTGATAAAAAGAAAACTGAAATAGTTTTTAACAGCAGTTGGTTTAACAAGATGGAGCCGGCTCAAATTTTAGGCTTGGCAAAATATTCAACCGTCGCTCAGGTCCTTGCCCGCGCCGATTTTAGTAAGCGATATCAGGAAAATAAAGACATTTCCTTGCTTGAGTTTTTCTATCCGCTTCTGCAGGCTTACGATTCCGTCTATCTAAAGGCGGATGTGGAGCTTGGTGGGACAGACCAAAAATTTAACCTCTTATTTGGTAGGCAATTGCAGCAGGATTTTGGGCAAGAGCAACAAGCAGTAATAATGACCCCGCTTTTAGAGGGCCTTGACGGCGTTAATAAGATGTCCAAGTCTTTGAATAACTATGTCGGCATAAACGATGAGCCTTCAGACATGTTCGGAAAAATTATGTCAGTGTCTGATGAGTTGATGATTAAGTATTACGAGTTGCTCACAGACGAAGATTTGGGGAACGTCAAATCATCGCATCCGATGGAGGCAAAAAAAAGATTGGCTGGTTTGATTGTTGGGCAATATTGTGGCAACAAAAAATCAGAAGAAGCGCGGATGGAATTTGAAAAAATCTTTCAAAAAGGTGATTTTAAGGAAGTGGAAGTAAGTATGGGCGTAGTCGGAGCCGATGAGATAGCTTTTATTGAATTATTGGATAATACTGAAATAAATCTTAAAGGCCTCTTGAATCTAAAAGGCAAAAATGATTTTAGGCGGCTGGTTGCGCAGGGAGCGGTAAAGGTAAATAGCGAAAAAATAAACGATGTGAATTTTCTCATAAAAGTAGATGGCAGCGAGTATAAGATACAGGCCGGCCCTAAACGCTTTGCAAAGATTTGCCTGCGCAAAGCGAAAGAAGCGTAACTTGTTGTTTTTAAAGATAGTTTAGTTTTTAAGCAATAAAAAAATAAAAAATAAATCTTGACAGAATAAAGCTTATTTGGTATAAATATACCCCTTGACATAGTAGTAAATGAATACTACAATATAATCGTGAAGAAAACTAAGCTAGAAAATTTTAATTTTGACAGCTTTGGTTAACTGACTATATACGCAAGAGTAGATTTATAAAGACATCGGCTCTTGTCGATGTTTTTTTTGTTCTTTCTTAAATAGCCAAGTCTTTTCGGAGAGTTTGATCCTGGCTCAGAGTGAACGCTGGCGGCGTGGATTAGGCATGCAAGTCGAGCGATCCTTTTATTTATTTTGCAAGTTTTCGCAAGAAAAAATGCAAAATTTATTTTGGGATAGCGGCAAACGGGTGAGTAACACGTGGGCAACTTACCCTTAAGATCGGAATAGCTTCGCGAAAGCGGAGGTAATACCGGATACGCCAATGAAGATGCATATCTTTTTTGGTAAAGGCAGGGACCGTAAGGCCTGTTGCTTAAGGATGGGCTCGCGTCCTATCAGCTTGTTGGTAGGGTAATGGCCTACCAAGGCATTTGACGGGTAGCTAGTCTAAGAGGATGTTTAGCCACACTGGGACTGAGACACTGCCCAGACTCCTACGGGAGGCTGCAGTCGAGAATATTTAGCAATGGACGAAAGTCTGACTATGCGACGCCGCGTGAGGGATGAAGGCCTTCGGGTTGTAAACCTCTTTCGACCGGGAAGAAAATACCATCGTTAATAGCGATGGAGTTGACGGTACCGGGAGAAGAAGCCACGGCTAACTCCGTGCCAGCAGCCGCGGTAATACGGAGGTGGCAAGCGTTACTCGGATTCATTGGGTGTAAAGGGCAGGTAGGCGTCTTAGCAAGTTTTGGGTGAAATCCCCCGACTCAATCGGGGAACTGCCTAAAAAACTGCTAAGATTGAGTGTGATAGAGGAGAACGGAATTCTCGGTGTAAGAGTGAAATCTGTAGATATCGAGAGGAACTCCAGTGGCGAAGGCGGTTCTCTAGATCACAACTGACGCTAAGCTGCGAAAGCTAGGGGAGCGAACAGGATTAGATACCCTGGTAGTCCTAGCCGTAAACGATGAGCACTAGGTGTCGGGCTTTTAGCTCGGTGCCGTAGTTAACACGTTAAGTGCTCCACCTGAGGACTACGACCGCAAGGTTAAAACTCAAAGGAATTGACGGGGGCCCGCACAAGCGGTGGAACATGTGGTTTAATTCGATGCTACGCGAAGAACCTTACCAAGGCTTGACATGCTAGTGGTAGTGAACCGAAAGGGGAACGACCCCGCAAGGGGAGCTAGCACAGGTGCTACATGGCTGTCGTCAGCTCGTGTCGTGAGATGTTGGGTTAAGTCCCGCAACGAGCGCAACCATCGTCCTTAGTTGCCATTAGCTTAGATTTTGTTTTTCTAGGCTAAGCACTCTAAGGAGACTGCCCTGGATAACGGGGAGGAAGGTGGAGACGACGTCAAGTCCGTATGGCCTTTATGCCTTGGGCTACACACGTGTTACAATGCCTGCTACAAAGGGTTGCCAACCCGCAAGGGGGAGCTAATCCCAAAAAAGCAGGCCCAGTTCAGATTAGAGTCTGCAATTCGACTCTATGAAGCCGGAATCGCTAGTAATGGCGGATCAGCTACGCCGCCGTGAATACGTTCCCGGGCCTTGTACACACCGCCCGTCAAGCGATGGGAGCTGGGGGTACCCGAAGTCTCTGGTAACAGGGCCGAAGGTAAACTCGGTGACTGGCGCTAAGTCGTAACAAGGTAGCCGTACGGGAACGTGCGGCTGGATCACCTCCTTTCTAATTTATTACTAAGACTAATAAATTACTCTAAGGTGAAGAGCATAATTTTATATTTTTAAAATTGTGGGAAGATTTAAATGGTGTTAAATGAAGAAGCCGACAGATTTCTCTGTTAGGCTTGGCTATTCTAAATTTTATGAGTCGTTTCTCTCGCAATAACCAACGCGGTAGAAGGCTCTAATTTATTGTCTAAGATGAAAGTGTAATGATCAGGGCATTACATTGTCCGCTGTTTTCGCGGCGAGATCTCGCCAAATTGTTTACAATTTGGCGGACACTTAAATTCGGGCCCATAGCTCAGTTGGTTAGAGCACAGCCCTGATAAGACTGGGGTCAGTGGTTCGAATCCACTTGGGCCCACCATTAAAATTTCTTAAAAGAAATTTTAAAGTAGTAAGTGCAGAGTAGATAGTATTTAGATAAAACTTGATACTAACTACTAATCACTTCAAATTTTGTTTCACAAAATTTGACGGGGGCGTAGCTCAGCTGGGAGAGCATCTGCTTTGCAAGCAGGGGGTCGGCAGTTCAACTCTGCTCGCCTCCACTTTTAATTCCGTTACTGGAATTAAAAGCGGATGCCGAAATAATGTATTTCGGCGCCACAAAGCTGATTAAAAAATTTAAATTTATCCATGGATAGCCATGGTAAGGCATAGATTTTGCCTCGCGCCGTGGATGCGCGATTCTATGTTCTTTGACAACTTTTTGTCATAATGCGTAGTAAATCTGCTTGTGACGATTGGATTATTTACGGTAGTCCGTATTCCTTTAAATAGGAATCCGGAAAAGATCATAAGATAAATTTTGCATTGCATGATTTATTTTTGTGGTCAAGTTACCAAGGGTCTATGAAGGATGACTTGGTTAAATAAGGCGATGAAGGACGCGGTAAGCGGCGATACTGCTCGGGGGAGTTGCAAACAAGCTTTGATCCCGGGATTTCCGAATGGGACAACCCATCATGAGTTATGTCATGATATCCTGTCTTGAAATTCAAAATAGGGATAGGAAGCGATACCCGGGGAAGTGAAACATCTCAGTACCCGGAGGAAAAGAAAACACAGTGATTCCCTTAGTAGCGGCGAGCGAAGGGGGAAGAGCCTAAACCTTTGGCACTTGTGTCAAAGGGGTTGCGGGACTTCAATATGATAGACAGAGAGATAGCGGAATTATCTGGAAAGATAAGCTATAGAGAGTGATAGCCTCGTATGCGAAATCTCAAAGTCGTCTAGAAGTATCCCAAGTACTACGGGGCACGGGAAATCCTGTAGGAATCTGGGCCGACCATGGTCTAAGGCTAAATACTAAATTTAAACCGATAGTGTACAAGTACCGTGAGGGAAAGTTGAAAAGAACCCCGGGAGGGGAGTGAAATAGAACCTGAAATCATAGATCTACAAGCTGTCTGAGCTCTATGTTCCGGACTTGTCCGGAAAACGAGCGAGGGCGTACCTTTTGTATAATGGACCGGCGAGTTATTGTATGGTGCAAGCTTAAGGTGTTATGCGCCGAAGGCGTAGCGAAAGCGAGTCTGAATAGGGCGTTTAGTACCATATAATAGACCCGAAACTGAGTGATCTACCCATGGCCAGAGTGAAGTTTCGAGAAATCGAAATGGAGGCTCGAACTCATCAGCGTTGAAAAACTGTGGGATGAGCTGTGGGTCGGAGCGAAAGACTAATCAAACTCAGTGATAGCTGGTTCTCCCCGAAATAGTTCTAGGACTAGCCTCGTAAAATGGATGATGGGGGTAGAGTGCTGAATGGGCTAGGGGCCCTACCAGGCTGCCAAACCCAACCAAACTCCGAATACCATCACACCTTATTACGGGAGTCAGACTACGAGGGATAAGCCTCGTGGTCGCGAGGGAAACAGCCCAGACCGCCAGTTAAGGTCCCTAAACATAGCCTAAGTGGTAAAGGATGTGGATTCACTTTGACAACCAGGATGTTGGCTCAGAGGCAGCCATCATTTAAAGAGTGCGTAACAGCTCACTGGTCGAGTGATTCTGCGCCGAAGATGATCGGGGCTTAAGGCTATTACCGAAACTGCGGCTTTTATCAAATTTATTTGATGAAGGGGTAGGGGAGCGTTCTGTTCTAGGTTGAAGGCGTACCGTAAGGAGCGCTGGACGAGACAGAAGTGATTATGCCGGTATGAGTAGCGAAAATCACGGCGAGAAACCGTGACGCCGGAAATCCAAGGTTTCCTGGGGAAGGTTAATCCGCCCAGGGTTAGTCGATCCTAAGCCGAGGCCGAAAGGCGTAGGCGATGGACAGTCTGTTAATATTCAGACACTGATTAATGAGCGTTTTACTTAAAGAATTGACGCAGTAAGCTAGGTATGCGAAGTGTTGGATGTCTTCGTTCGTGCCTGTACCTTTGGTGTAACAGCCAAAGCGAGGGGAGCGGGGATCCTGCGCGACAGCAAGGGAGAAGTTACTGAGGCTACACTGCCGAGAAAATTTTCTTTAAGGAGTGATTTAATCAATCGTACCGTAATCCGACACAGGTAGATCACCATAAAATGGTAAGGCGCTCGAGATAACTCTTGTTAAGGAACTCGGCAATCTAGCCCTGTAACTTCGGGAGAAAGGGTGCCGTTGACAGTGTAGAAATTTACTTTTGAAGCTGTCAATGGTCACAGTAAAGTGGCCCGTGTGACTGTTTAGCAAAAACACATCTCTCTGCAAAGTCGTAAGACGACGTATAGGGAGTGACACCTGCCCGGTGCTGGAAGGTTAAGGGGAAAGGTTATCCTTTTAGGAGAAGCTTTGAACCGAAGCCCTAGTAAACGGCGGCCGTAACTATAACGGTCCTAAGGTAGCGAAATTCCTTGTGGGGTAAGTTCCCACGCGCACGAATGGTGTAACAACATGGGCGCTGTCTCAACGAGAGGCTCGGCGAAATTGTAGTGGCGGTGAAGATGCCGTCTACCCGCAGCAAGACGAAAAGACCCCGGAACCTTTACTGTATTCTGGTATTGGATTTT
>PCWA01000071.1 GCA_002796125.1 Candidatus Ghiorseimicrobium undicola | reverse complement strand
GCGCTTTCGATGGTGTTCCGTATTTCTATATATAAATACATCGTATTCCACGGTACGCTTTATGTCATTTTTTTAAATATGTCGGCCATATACCTGATATCCCGTCAGCTGGTAAAAAACAGGATAGCGGCGATATTGCCCGTATTCATATTTGCATTTTCTTATTTCCAGCTTTTGAATTTTCATGATTTCTACGCTGTTGAATCTATGATCGCGCCGTTATTTTATATTTTCGCGATTATACGGTATAACAACAAGAGGGATGCAAAGAGTTTTCTGCTTATGGTATTTTGCCTGGCCCTGTTCCTGGCAAGCCTTGACAATGGCATAGTCATGTCCGCTATATTCTGGACAGGAATTTTCACCGCGCTGCTTGTTTTGTTCAACATAAGCATTGTAAAGGATACTGTTAGGGTGCTTCTTAATTTATTAAGAAGTCCAAAGGGGAGGGTCCTGGTCGTAATTTCAGCCCTACTGGTTGTATGCGCTGTTTTGGCCTCTTTTTCGGCGCCCCGTTATAATTGGGGCCATGTTTTAGCGACCCGGGGACAGAAGGTTGATTATGAAAAAATGGGCACAATTACAGGAAGCGCCTTAACGATAGAAAGCTCCCAGATATGGACCATATTAAATAACTGGCTGCCTTTTACGGACATACATGAAAATTACATGAAGTTTGCCTGGGACGGGCATGATTACAGGTATATAGGTCTTATTACGCTGCTTCTCATTTCAGCGGCATTTACGCTCGGTTTCAGGAATCGCTACGTATTTATTCTGTTCCTTACATATTTTATATGCAATGGTTATATTATTTATACAAAGGACAATATTGTCTATAGGCTGCTTATAGAGAATTCCAGCCTTTTTCAGAATGTAAGGAATATGCTAACGATCTTTCCCAGGGGAGGGGCCTCCCTGTTTCTTCTTTTTTTGTCGGCTATAGGACTAGACCTTACATTGCAGCATGCCCGTTCAAATGTTTCTACAGTCTGCGAGGATGAGGCCAAAACCCAAAAGCTTTTCCTGGGAGGCATTAAGGTTTTGTGGTTTAATATTATCCTGATAGCAACCCTTATGTGCGGCATAATACTATTCCATACCAAATTTGCCTCTAACTGTAAAGATTTTACCCCGCTTAACGCGATGTGGCACGTACTTTTCCATATGTTCTTTTATCTTATGATTTTTTCATTCCTTCTGCGGCTGTTATATCTGTTTGATTATAGGGCAATAGGCCGCTGGCTGATTATCGTTTTGTTTATTTTTATCTTTATGGACCTGACCATTTCTCTATCATATCATGCGGACAGGTATAAGGACTTCCGTGGGCTGAAAGGATGTTTTTATGGCAGGATGCCTTATAGTAAGGCACAGATACCGCCTGATGATACCAGATTCAGGCCTATCAGCAATGAAAGTGAGAATATTTTCCCTCCCAAGTATGTCGGTGTTTATCATAACCCTATTACCGTAACCTGGAGCACAAAGGAGTGGCTCGCCCTTTCCTCCAGCGAAAACGGCAAAAAATTTCTGGATACTTGGAACCCCGTAACAAGGAAGTCAAAAAGCTATCCAGGCTTTAAATTTTATTCAAATGCCTATTATGTGCCTTTTGACAAAATAAAGGATGTGGAAGAAGACAACTCTATTACGGAGAAGAGGCCTCTTTTTTATCTTCATGACAACACGGCAATAAACCGTTTGCCTACTCAGCAGATGGATGGTAAATATGATATATTGGATTATAATTTCAACAGGGTTGCTATTAGTACCAACACAAAGGCCGATGGATTTTTGTATTTTCTGGATAATTATGACAGGTTCTGGTCGGCGTATATTGATGGCAGGAAAACGAAGATATACAGGGCCAATTTTACATTTAAGGCGATAAAACTCCCGCAGGGGGCACATACCGTTTTATGGGTTTACAATCCTTATCCCGTCAAGGCGGCATACCTGCTTTTTTATTTTATGATAGCGGTATTTGTTATTTTCTGCATCAGGTTTAAGTCTGTCCTGATAGGCCGTTAGGTCGTGTATGTATTTTAATAAACTTATCCCCGTTTTAGTAGTATTCATTTTTACAAGCCGGTTCAGCCCTGCGGATACGCTATACATGAAAGACGGCAGGCAAATCGAGGGTGTTGTATTGCGCGATTCGGATAAGGAGGTTTTATTTTCCGGTTCAAAAGGCGCCGAGGTTATAAATAAACCGGATATACAGAAAATTGATTATGATACAGAAAAGGGGAATCTTTTGAGGCTTGCGGACAACACCTTTGCCGATAAGGATTATGTTAGGGCTTATTATCTTTATGAGAAGGTGTTCAGGCTTGATGCGGAGTCAGACCGCGCCATAGAAGGTATGAAGAAGACGGAGCCGTATGTCTATCGGAACACGGAAGGTCATGAATTTGTCGGTAATTATGAGCGGTTTTACGGGCCGGCCAAGGATAAAGAAGGCGAGGGGAAGATACTTCTTAAGAATTCAGAGCAGACACAGGCAATGCAGGAGCATCTGGGGTTAATACTTGCCGCAAGTGATAAGAGAACGCATTATAACAGGCTCAAGGTAACAGGCGTTGTGCCCGGTTCAAGAGCGGATAAGGCTGGGCTTCAAATAGGGGACGAGGTAATAAACCTGAATGGGTACACGTCGGATTATATGGGATTGTATGACGCGGTCTCCCTGCTTGCTGCT
>PCWA01000030.1:16038-61323 GCA_002796125.1 Candidatus Ghiorseimicrobium undicola | reverse complement strand
AGAGATTCCCCGCAACTTTAATCTTACTTCCCTTTCGGCGCGCAGAAACTGCTTATAGGCCAAACTTTGTTTCCCTATCAAGCGATTAACCAAATAATCAACCCGGATATCCGTATTTGGCTTAAAGCGGGCTTTTATTTTTCGCGGAGAATAAAGAAATGCTCCGTCAGGGACGCCAAAAAATTTACGCGCAGAATTAAACCCCCATGAACCGGTGTTGTCTTCAAAAAACGCCTGCGCATTATCCACTATAACCCTATCGCCAAATTTCGCGACCAAGGCATCTACGGCTGGGCGTTTTATGCCAAAATAGTTAATATAAATAAGGTATTCCCGCGCGCGCAACGGTTCACTCAGGCGGGGAGCCAAATTCTCATCTATCCCATAATAAGAAAATTCTATTTTATTATGGCCTAACGGCTCAATAAGCAGCGGGCAGGAAAAAAACGGGACATAAACTCTTTTCGGCCTGGTTTGTTGTAATATAAAATTAAGGCATGACCGTCCGCTGGTTAAAGCCGGTGTTTTCTTGGCTGGCGAACAATGAGAAGATGGTAATTCAAGCTCAAAAAAACCGCCTATTTTCTTCATGATAAGGTATATTCTCCCAAAAAATCCCTGATCCGCTCTACAGGATTAAACATTATTACGTCAATAATCGAAAGCCGGGAAATAAAATCTGTTCCGAATTGCCCATACCTGATTTCTTTCGGCTCAAGGAACCGCAGGCCTACCCCCTTAGCGAAGAACTCTTCCTTTGAGTATAATTCTTTGCCGCCGCTAAGATTAATATATTCATCCGCCTTTTCCTTAAGGCAAATATCGATGATGCGCTCCTTATTCTTTAACGAAGAATTATTATAGCTGTCGGGGTTATGAATAAACTTGATGCCTATGCCCAGATAATCAGAAATAGAAATTAGGCTTAAGGCCGCCATCTCACTTATTAAACGTGTTTTTGCGGAAAGTACCCTAACGGCAATATCCATAGCTTCGTTAAAATACGGGGCTTTCCCATAAGCATGCTTTAATGAAGCAAAAAGCTTATTCCGCCACCGTACGCCTTCGGCTATCTCCGTTTCCCTGATTTTACGGAATGAGCTCTGTTCTTTTATCGGCACGGTAAAAAAAAGAGGCTTGCCGCCAACCAGTATTCTATTGCGGTTAATCCACCCCTGTTTAATAAATGAAACATCGTCATATAAAACAAACCTGTCAACCGCATTAATAAGCTGAAAATATCCGATGTACGGAAATAAATAAGGTTGCATTACAGCTAATTTCATCTTTGCCTCAGCGTTATTTACCTCCCAACGCATGGTTTATAATTTTTGCGATGCGTAATAACCCCTCGCCATCAACAAGCTCCTTGCCTTTTACAGCCATCTTTACCCGTAAAGGATAATCTTGGGATAAATCATTAAATGAATAAAAAATTTTTCCTAAAGAAACCCGATTGTGTAAACCCAAGTCAAGCGTGGCCCCCTGCCGCATAATCCTTGCGGAAAGGTCGGCTTGGCGGCAATGCTGATTTATGGCTATCCCCGGAACCCCGGCGCACATCCTCTCTAAATGCACCAGCCCTCCCGAGGTAATCGCCAAATCAGCTCTGGCGAAAGAGGCGGCTAAACTATCTACGTCAAAATTAAAACTGACAGCGTGCGCTAAACTATCCGAGAGCTGCTGCGCTAAGGTTTTGTCAAAAAAATTAGAATTGACAATAACCTCGCATTTAAAATTCAGGCTGCTTTTGTCAATCGCGCGCAGTATTTTAGCGGTAAGGTTATGCTGATCGGCTCCGCCCATACATACCACCACTCTCTTGACGCATTTATTGATTTTTCGGCGCCGCTTATTTATGCGCATATAAGCTTCATTCAAAATAAGATAATCAAACCCCAGGTAATACTTCGCTCCTTGCGTATTGCCATATAGATCCGCTCGCTGCGACAAATCAGAAGAAAATATGATATCGGCATCAACCAATCTCCGCTTAGTATCATCATTAAAAGACACCAAAATAACGCCTTTGTTGTAGCCTAAGGCGCCCATGAAGTTCTCATCGCGGTCAGAACGCAACACATCGGAAATAACCATGGAAGGCCTGTGGCACCGCAGTATATCCGCCAGGTTGTCTATCTCGCTACCGCGGCTTATCCCAAACGGCAACGCCTCTACGGGAAAACCGCTTTTCTTGATTAAAACCAAGGATGCGGCGCAGCCCCTGGCCACAAAAACAAAAGTAAAGCAATTTTTTTTACGCAGGTAATTCGCTAAAGTAAGCATTCGGTAAATATGGCCCATTCCGATACGCTTATGGCCGTCAACCCGGATTAAAATTTTTTTTCTTGCTTTCATAATATGACAACTAAAAATTACATGATTTTACGCATCATCCCTGCCGCCGAAACGACGGTATCCCTCACCCGCTTTATCTCATTCAACTTCTTTGCATACGTAGCCGCTAGTTTTTCCTCTTCGCCGTTTAAATCTCCGTTTGCTGAATTCAAGATCCGGCCAAACTCATCCAAAAGCGAAGAAATTTCCTCCGAGCGTTTTTCTACCGCTGAGGCTATCTTATTTACAAACACTTTCTTAATATCTGGTTCTGCCTGATAATAGTCCTTGCGTGAACCTTTAACCCAGATATTTCTTACCGCGCCCCATTTTTCAAGCTCTCGTATATTTACGCTTACATTGCCTTTGCTAACGCCTAAGGCACCTGCCATCTCATCTAAAGAAAGCGGCTTATCCCTAAGATACAAAAGAGCATACAGTTGAATCACAAACCTATTTAGGCCGAAGGTATCGGCTATACGGCTTATGCCCTCTATGAACCTATCCTGCGCAATCGCTAGTTTTCCATTCATCTTAATCACCCCACTTTTCTATTTGTTAAATTTCATATATTCTGTGTGTTTAGAACATTCTAAATGCTTATAATATAAAAAAAATGCCTCTTTGTCAATAGATTTATCTAAATCCGCCCTTTTTAATGCCGTAGATAAACCTTTTGAGCGGAGACTGAATATTTGCCCTGGAAAAGCGATGTATTGATTTGGAATCAATATCCGCGATTTGGGAGAAATAATTACCATAATCCGTCTCATCAAAACTATCTTCTTTAAGCCTCCTTACCTGCCAATTCCCGGCAGATATTTCCTCAATAGACGCAAACCGCCCATTTTTGGCTATAAAATAGGCGCCGGAACGCGGCTCAAAGACATACCATTTATCCTTTATTTTTACCAGCGAGACGGTAATGCGCCTTGTCCTGTCTTTATTGCCAAGGCGATAAAAAAACGCGTCAAACCCTGCATAATTACAAAACGTTGTAAATACATCTGACGGCTGATCGCCTTCACCGTATCCGCGCACAATAATATGCCAGACATGATCGTCAATTACCGGGAGCTCCCTCGGCTGTGTTTTGATATGTTCATTCACCCAGCTAAATAGCGCCATGATCTTATCCGCCTCAGCAGGCTTATCTTTTATGATCCGCTCAACCAGCCATTTATAATTAAAATGCCGGTCGTAGAAATTTAAAATTTTTAAGTATAAAGGGATTTCTATTACGGAAACCTTGTAGTCGATGCCTTGGCGCGTCGTGACTTTTATGTTCAAAACTAAAAATAATCCGGAAAAAAATATACCGGCGCAAGAGATAAAAATTATTATTCTTTTTCTCATTTATTATCCATAAATCGCTGAAACCATAGCTCAAACATCAATATGGTCCATAATTGAAAACCGTAATCCATTTTATTGGCCAGATGCAGTTTTATCATTTCGCAAACCGCCTCTTCATTAAAATATCCCCGGCTGAAAAAAGCCGGATTTAATAAGTTGTCACAAAGAAGATCCTTTAATTCCCCCCTAAGCCACTGCGCAACCGGTACTCCAAAGCCTCTTTTTACCCTCTCGACATTTTCCTTTGGGATAAACCGCAGCGATACTTTCTTAAAGATGTACTTTTTCGTAAAGTTGCGTATCTTAAAATCCGGCGGCAGCGATGCCGCAAATTCCATCAGCCGGTGGTCAAGGAACGGCGAACGCGCCTCCAGCGAATTAGCCATACTGGCGATATCAACCTTAGCCAAAAGGTCATCCGGAAGATAAGTTAAGGTATCAAGCTTAAGCAGCCTATCCAGTAAGTTCAAGCGGCCTTCGCCTGATATGCATTCCTTAAAAGAATTATCTGTTCTATATGCAGCTATGCGGCCGATAAAATCTTTAGAATAGGCGTATGATTTCAAACTATCGTCAAATACACCGATAAGTTTCATATAACGCTTATGCCGCTCAAGCGGCAGGCCTTCAAAAAACCTTTTGAGCTTGCTTAAGAACTTTTGTGAATCAAGTGTGCCGGCGAAACATCCCCTAAATATTCCCGCTGCCGCCCTGCGCAGGTAAACCGGCATAATATCAACTATCCGCGAATATATCATTGCCTGATAACGCTCATAGCCGGCAAATGCCTCATCGCCCCCGTCGCCGTTTAAGGCAACGGTTACATGCTTTCTGCTGATATTGGCCACATAATAGGTAGGAATGGATGACGGGTCGGCATAAGGCTCGCCATAATGTTTTATTAATAAAGGCAAAATTTGCGCGGCATCCGGTTTTACCGTAAATTCATAATGCTCCGTATCAAAATATTTGGCAATATTACGCGCGTATTTTAACTCGTTATAATCTGACTCGCCAAAACCGATAGAAAAGGTTTTAATCTTCTTTCCTCTAACCTTAGACATCAAGGCAGTTATCATGCTTGAATCTATGCCGCCGCTTAAAAATACCCCTAAAGGCACATCGCTATGCAGCCTGACGGATACAGCATCGCTCATTAACTCAATAAGCCTTTCTTCGGCTTCGGGGAAGCTTATGCGCGCCTTTTTCTCAAAATCCAAATGCCAATACTCTTGCGTCCTTAACCCGTTTTTATCAAAAAGTAAGGTGTGGGCAGGCATGAGCTTAAACACATTATTGTATATGCTAAAAGGAGCGGGGATATAACCAAGAGTAAAATAATAATCCAGCGCCCGGGTATTGATATCTTTTTTTATCAATCCGCTTTCGAGTAAGCCTGAAAATTCTGAGGCAAAACAAAAAGAGCCGTTTTCATAATAATAAAGCAGGGGTTTTTTACCAAGGCGGTCGCGGGCAAGCATTAATATCTGCTTTTTCTTATCCCAAACCGCAAAGGCAAACATCCCAAGCATATACTTTACGCAATCGCTGCCGTATTCTTCGTAAAGGTGGACAATAACTTCGCCATCGGTATCGGATTTAAATACATGCCCCTTATTTTTTAAATCCCGGCGTAAGGCTTTATAATTATAAATCTCTCCGTTAAAAACCAGCCAGACGCTTTCATCTTCGTTAGTCAATGGCTGATGAGCGGTTCTTGATAAATCAATAATGCTCAAACGGCGATGCCCAAGGCAGATATTTTCATCAAGATATATGCCCTCATCATCCGGGCCGCGATGAATAAGCGCCCGGTTCATTTTCAGTACCGCCTCCCTGCGCGCTTCTTGGCTATCCTTGCTTATGATCCCGCAAATTCCGCACATTTAAAGCACCCCGTCTTACTTTTTAGCCGCAGCATCTTTCAACACGCCCAGGAATTTTTGCTTGTTCGCTAAAATCGAATATGCCCGCAGTGCTTTTTCGCGGGCACGAATTCCCATGTCTCTTCGCAAATTTTTATTCCCAATCAGAAGAGAAAGCTTTTCTACCCATTCATTTTTCCCGCTCACCAAAAAACCATCCCTGCCGTCTTCGATTACCTCGCTGTTCATCCCGACTCTAGAGGCGACTGCAGGCACGCCCACCGCCATATATTGGATTATCTTAAAAGCACATTTACCCCTAGACCACTCATCATCAAATAGCGGCATAATCCCGATATCGAATTCCTGTAAATCGTTTACTTCGGAATCAAGCGCCCAATATTTACAACTTAACGGCACGCCAGCAATATCTAATTTTCCGCCGACTATCCGGAATTCTATATTTTTATATGACCCGGATAATTGCCGGAATACATCTTTTAGCATATCCAGATAAATAGAGGTAAAAGATGTCCCAATCCAGCCGATGATAATATTATCTTTTTCGCTAGCGCTATTTTTCGGGGCGTACTTACCGGTATCGATACACGTAGGTATAACGGTTACATTTTTATTATGTTGCGCGGCATAGTTTTTGAGAAAATTATTTCCCGCAATAACATAATCGCTAAAAGCTATCGTCTTGTTAACCTTAGCTGGCTTTTTAAGAAATATCGAATCGTCAAAATCGTATATCATTCTCTTGGAAAATAACCTGAATAACGTCTCAAAAAAAGCCCCGGCAACAGGAAAGGCCTCCCGATGGATAAAAATAACATCAAAAGACCCCGCGCTCAATACATCCGCAAACCTCAAAATGGTAAAATAAGCCAAGTATAATATTTTTTTAAAATAATGCCCCTTTTTATGCACAATCCTGTACATATCTTGGCTGTAAAAAGGCCTTAATTTATAAAGAATGCCCTCTTTTTCTAATTCCGGAAAATATTGTTCAACGCGGAATCTGTTGCTCGGGCCTTCTGTGGGATATGGAACAATAAATAAAACTCTCATTTTTGCTTAGATGCTATAGCGACAATATTAGGTGCTAAATAACCGACGTTATTTAAGCGAAGCTTACGCTCAATTAATGATAAAAAATAAAAGGCGTTCCTTGCGGACCGGCGCTTAAAATCAAGGGCCCAGGGAGACGGATATTGATAATAATGGCCGACATATTTATGCCATACCGGAACCTGTACCGGTTTGGCGATAAATACGTTGACTATCCGAAAACCGTATTTCGCCAGCATGAATTTAAGCGTCTTTTGAGAATAATGCACGACATGTTCATAGGAATCAAATATGTCGTAGTTTTTAAGCCGAGAGCTGAATTTTGCCGCGTAAAATTTAAATAAATTAAAAAGCCCGTTGGGAACCTTAATGTAAAGCAAGCCATCATCTTTTAATACCCGGTAAACTTCTTTTAAGACGCCGGCCGGCTGCGGCAGGTGCTCAAATACATCAATCAGCGTAACCACGTCAAAAAAATTACCGCTAAATCCCGCGTTTTCTAAAAATGCCGTTTTCACGTTAAGCCCAAAGTACTTACGCGCCAATTCCGCCAGAGATTGAGACGGCTCAACCCCGTAAAGGCTCCACCCCCTGCCGCGGGCATTACGCAGAAAAAAACCCATATTAGTGCCGACATCCAAAAAATTACCCTTTGGTTTATATTTAGCAATGATTTTTAAATCTTCTAAATAATTACCGTCTCTATGATGGGCGGCTTTTCCTTCAAATATAAGGCGGGCTTCCTCAAAATATTTTTTCCCATCCCCCCAGTAAGCAGCCTCGGGATTCTCAAGGCGCGGATTCACATAAACTAACCCGCATGAAGAACATTCAACGATTCCCAAAACCGCCCTTTCTTTATAAATCTGCTTGTAATCCTTGCCTTGACAACAAGGGCAATTAGTGCGTATCACATCAGCCTCAGAATACGCATTCTTCTGCGTCCCTCCGCGCGTATAATCAATATTATCCAATCCCATATTTTCCTGTTTGTTTAAGCCCCTGCCGCGGTTTCAAGCGTATTAATAAACAATTCGGATGTTTTTACTAAACTATACCTATCCTCAACTGTCTTTCTTCCCTCTAAACCAAGATTATGCCTTAAGGCTTTATCTTCAATGAGCAACGATAGCTTTTCAATCCACTCGTTATCGTTTTGAGCCCATAAGCCGTTAACGCCATCTTGGATGATTTCGCGATTTACCCCTACAGGCGATACCACTGTCGCAACGCCGCTTGCCATATACAACAAAGCCTTAAATCCGCACTTGCACCTCGCCTCTGCGTCATCAATAAGAGGCATTACGCCGATATCAAACGAACGTATAGCCAGCGGTAATTGTTCAGCGCTCATCCAATCGATACAATCAAATACAAAACTTGATGAAAAAAATAATGCTTTTATTTTATCTGAATGCATTGCTCCGATTAAACGGAATATAAACCTATGCTTTTTGCCTATTTTCGCCAGGGTCCCCGTTAACAAGCTGAGATGGCGTAAATGATTTTCTCCCGCTCCGGTAAAACCAATAACTAAAGTAGGATCGGGCTTCTTAACAGCGGGAAAATATATATTACAATCCACAGAGGTCGCAATAATGCTGACATTTTTCTGCCCGGCATCTTGGGCGATTTTCGCCAAATATTTATTTCCCGCTATCACATGTTTGAACAAGGTTAAAACTTTCGGATCCTGATACCAATGCCTCCATTGTAATTTTAGCCTCGCAATAAGACCAATATCTTTTAGCTCTTCATGCAAAAAACATAAATCATCAAAATCAAAAATAATGTTTTTGTTTATTGCCTTAAGCCACTTTAATAAAAAAAACGGGATATTAACTTTTTGAATCACGATAAGATCAAATTTTTTAGCAATCGTAATCAGGTATATGAACTTGGAATACCTTAAAATTTTACTATACCACAGCGAATAGATAGCCCTGATTATGCGCGGATTATTTACTCTCTTTCCCAGCCCTATCCGGCTTAATTTATCAGGAATAATAGAGATTATACGGTATGCATGATTTCGTTTTTTGAGGGATTGAAGATATACGCCTACGCGTTCCCTGCTGCTGCCCCAGGTAATTTCATGCTTTATAAAAAAACAGATGTTCATCTTCTGCATAAAGAATTATAAATCTCCGAATATACATTCACTCCCCGTGCTAAAGAAAAAAAATCTTCTGAAAACCTGCGGCAGCGTTCTCTAAGGCTATCTCTAGCCTTGGTTAAAATAAACAGCTCATTAAGTGCCTGTTTATACTCACCATAATTATAATCTTTTAGCACGACCCCGATTTTATTGCTTCCGATTATCGCCTCAACGTCGCCAATTTTTAGCATTGAAATAACCGGGATACCGCATGCCAGGTATTCTCCTAATTTTGTAGGAGACGCCGCTATCGCAGTGGCTGAATCCTTCCTAAAAACGAGGCCGGCATCCGCTATAGATAAATACATTGGGACGTCCTCCGCAGAAAGCGACAATAACGTTACATTCTTTTGATCGATATTTTTTCTCTCCGCCAAAAACTTTATTACAATATCTTTATTCTGCGTTAGGATAAGAAAATGGGCATTCGGTATAATATCTGACGCCGTCGCGAAAAAATCAAACATTTCATTCAGCAAATTATAAGTCCCCAAAGAGCCGCTGTAGGCAAATATAAATTTTCCGGATAAATTAAGCCGGTTTTTCAAATCCTGCTCTCCCTGATAGTTATACTTAAACTTATCTATATCGACGCAACAAGGAATGGTTTTGATTAAAATTTCTTTACCCGGAGTGCGTCTCTTAGCCAATTTATTTTCCAAATGCTGGCGCATTCTTTGTGTCAAAACAACTATCGCGTCGCTTTTTTTGATTGCCTTATTTTCAAAATAAACCGCGGCACGATAGAGCCAGCCGCCCTCCTTCCAACCGCTATGCTCAGCATGATCCTCGCCCATAATGCCTCGTCTGTCGTAGAGTAATTTGACGGGGGCCAATAACTTTATAATAAACCCGATAGCTACAGGTATATTCGAACGAGCATGCACAATGGATATTTTATGGCGCATGACAATGCACAAAGAAAACATCGCTCCGACAAAAATATCAAAAAATGAAGACAAAATTTTTGGGTGCTTATGGTATACCAATCTATGCCAGATTATCTGCTTTTCTTTTAATTTGGAATCGATTAATTCCAAATCCCTAAGGTTAGCGCGCAAGAGGCGCCTCTTTTCATAGGTCAAAAGATGAATCTCTGCCGCATCGGATAATTTTAAAAGATAAGGCAATACCTGCGATTGCGGAATAGCCTCAAGAAGCCCTAAATAACTGATATATAAAACGCCGCATTTTTTCATTTGAAGGCCTTGGCGATAAGAAGCATCTGCCTTAGATAAGCTATCCTTTTATAAGGCGCAAGATTACGGATAATAAACCATACCTCTAAAAAAAGATTGACGCTCGCCGGGAAAACCTTAGACAAATTACCGCGTATCCTTCGGTTTTTAACCGTCAGATAGAACAACTTCAGCGTACGCGGGATAAACCCGATGGTCAATTCATACAATACTTTGTTTTTTAGGACATAAAAATAAGCGGCTAATACATATTTTACTAAATCGATCCTCTTTATTCCCTTTGTATCAAAGCAAGGGGTGTAAAAATCAAACTTATCCCAGCTGACCCGGGAAATTTCAGGGTACTCTTCAATAACCCGCTCCCATAAAACCGTATTCGGTAACGGCGAAACAATAAAAAACCTGTAAAGGTCGGCATTAATTTTTTTTGCAAAGCGCACGGAATTGGTAACGGTCTCTTTTGTGGATATAGGAAACCCTATCATGAAATTGGCCCTTGTCCGAATGCCTGCTTTTTTAGTAAGCCGTATTGCCCGCTCTGCCTGGCCGAGCACCGATCTTTTGTTTATATATCTAAGTTCATCTTCATCGCCTGTCTCAATACCATAGATTATCAGGTCACAGCCGGTTTTCTTGGCATCCGCAAGAAGCCCGGCATCATCTACTCCGTCAACGCGCGCCTGGCAGGACCATTTAAATTTTAATTCTTTATCCTTTAATAAAAGTTCAAAAAGCCCTCGCAACCTCTTTTTATCCAGGAAAAAATAATCATCAACAAAGTATATCCTGCGCTTTTTATATTTTTTCTCGAATTCCGCGATCTCCTTATAGATATTTTCTACTGGGCGGAAGCGAACCTGCCGTGTAGATATACCCTTATCGCAATAAATACAGTTAAAAGGGCATCCGCGGCTGGTAAGGATTGAACCGGTAACATATTTATCCATCGGCAGAAGATGCCAGGCAGGAAAATTTAACCTGTCTAAATCGGCAATGTTCTCCGAAGAAGCGTTCTCTAGTATTTTACCTCCGAGCCGATAGGTCAAACCTGCGATTTTACTAAAATCTCCCTCTTGCGCTATTCTCTCGGCTAACTCCGGCATCGTGTACTCGCCCTCTCCCCTGATTACGAAATCCGCCGGCATATCAGACATGGTCTGGACGCTAAAGGCACTGGCATGATGCCCGCCCAAAACAATGCTTATCGCGGGATTTACTTTTTTTATCAGGCAACAGATCGTTTTGGCGGAGGCATAAGAGGCGGAACGAAAAGAAATGCCCACGAGCTCGGGTGCCAAACCTTTTAAATAACCCGTAAATTGACCTTCATCAAAAGGCTCGACCTCATAATCCTTAATTACGACGCTATGCTTACGCCGCTCAAGTTCCGATCCGATATAGGCAATGCCTAACGGCATCTCTAGATTCTGCCACTTATTAAATCTTACCGGCGTATTTATAAGTAAAATCTTCATATTAATTTAATAATCCTGTGTTTTATAATTTTTTAAATAACCGAATAAGTTGCATAAAGCGACAGAAGCAAAAACAATGATAAACGGAGAAATTAAATCCCGGTGACGGGCGGCTATGCCTTCATTTCCCAGGCTTAGAGCGAGAATAGATGTAAACGGCGCAAGAAAAACAATTACTAAGCCTGCGTATTTAAATCGATAACGTAACGCCGTCAATAGGCCAATAGGGGCAAAGAGTAAAATTAAATACCAGAGAACAATCTGGGGATAAGAATAAAGCCGTAAAGTATGCGTTATCCGCCATGGGAAAGGCGCAAGCATAAAATAAAAAATCCCTTTCGGCAAGGCTTTAATAAATCTGAATATCGGTATTTTAGGCTCTGGCTCACGATAAATATACTCATCATAGATTTTATACGTTGTCCCGCCTTCCTGGACATACGCCCTTTGAACCATGGCCATATCCTCCATGCGTAGAGTTAACTTGTTTAAAATATGCGGACGGACAATAAACAAGCTCAAGACAAAAATAAGAAAAATAAAGATTATAAAAAGTTTACGCTTAAGGTTAATTTTTAAACCAAAAAATAACGCCAGTACTGAAGATAGGCACAAGGGGAGAAATAATTTAAATTTAAAAAGATTGATTGCTGCGGCAGATATGCCGATAAGTATAATATATTTTATATGGTTATTATCAGCGAACCTGAGGATGAAATACGCTATCAATAATATCAAAATCATCGTCATGCTGGTCCTGATATTTATAACTGACCAGATTATAAAAGAAGGCATAAAGGCAACAATAATTGATGATACCTTCGCCACATTTTCGCAAAATACTTCTTTCGCGACCAAATATACTAATAAAATCATCCAAAGGCCGGCGATTGAATAAATAAAAAGATTTAGTATAGACCTGCCTAATATAAAGTTCAAAAATCCCTGCGTATATACGCCAAAATGCAAAAAGAACCCCCTTGTCTTCCCTTCTTCATATGTAATCACATCCTTAATTGACGCATTGCCGTAGTCACCCCTTAGATACCCATCCAGGCGCTCGCCATTTTCAATTTCTCTTTGTAGATCACGGAATAACTGGGTTGTATGGCCGATAACCTTATGAAAAACAGGATGCTTTTGCCAACCCGTCGAGTAGTGCAGCGATATGGAAAAAACCGTAATCACAAAAAACAATATCCTGATAAACAAAGAAACCGTTATAAGCCGGAAAAGAAAATCGTGTTTTTCCAGTGATAATTTGCGCAAATTAACAAAAAGTAAGGTAAGCAGCATTATCAATAAGGCAATAACCGGCTCAAAAGCCAATATCAGGCCGGCCAATATAAGAGGCAAGATTAAATATTTATTTTTTAAGTTTAAGCTAAGGTTTTTATAAATCATCTGCCTTTTTAAAAATTTGTATTGTCATTGCCGTGCTGCCATAAAGCGGAACAGGATCCCAAAAAAGGTTCTCATTTATGACAATCCCGGGAAATTTCGACAATCTTATTTTTTTATTTTTAGGCTGGATTGTTTTCACTAAGCGAAAGCCCTTTTTCCCGGAAAAGAGGTCTTTTATAAAAATGCTCAACCCGGGGATATGCGCGCGGTAATTTGGGGATGTAAATTCTTCATAATCGTCATAACTTACTATGATATATTCCGCACGGGATGTATTCTTATTAAGATAGGCAAGATGCTTTTCTTTATCCGGCGCTTGATCCCACCTGAAAAAATTATGGCCGGAATCATGAAGGGAATCTTTACCTAAATAGAGTATATTATATTCGCTGAATATTTCATCCGAACCTATATATGCCAGCTGATTAAATAGTTCTATTTTTGCGCCTTTAGGGATATTTTTCTTGATCCATTCCGTGCTCGCGTAACGCGTATCCTTTCTGATAAAGACCTTATCCGCCTCTAAGGCATAAAAGAACGAATAGGCAAAAACCACAGCCACGATAAGATGTTTTAGGTAATGAGGAATTTTAATTTTTTCATATAAATAATTAAGGGCTATCCCGCTAAATATTGAAAGTAGCGGCACAATTGCGATTATGTGCTTAGTCTGCGGGTATTTATCCTTGAGCAAAACAGTCATCACGAAAAAATAAACCGTGAGAAACGAAAATACTACTATCTCTTCTCTCTTGAGCTTATTCCATCTTTTTATCACAAGTACAATACCAAAAAGGATAAAACTGAAAAGAAATATCCCGTATATGGATAGTATCTCAAAAAAATAATTCGCCGGCCCGACAAACAGAGAATAAATTGCCGGCATAAGCCGCATGCCGGAAGCATCATTAGCAAGCCCAAACTCTAAAAGCCTAAAAAATACACGCAGGTAATCCTTGAAATTTGTAACTAAGCTCGGCGTCCCCAGTAAAAGCCCCAAAATAAAAAAAAGTACCGAGAGAAACAGAATTTTAATCCGGCAGATTATAATATTTTCTGCTGGATTACTAAGCGCGTTGCGGCTCAGATTAAACCAAAGCATCAAAAATAAAGGAATAAATATTAGTAACGCGTTAAATTGGGTAGATACCGCTAATCCGGAAAATAAAAATGCCAAATTCATATTCCGCCTTCTGCGCGCATCCGGCACAAGCGCACAAACGCAAAGAAATAAAACAAGCACAATTAAAAAGTTAAAGAATGATAGCTGTTTTGCGATATGGTTTGTTTCGATAAAGCCCATGCATACCGCCAAAGACGCGGCGGAAAAAAGCGCGATTTTTTTATCGTATAATTTTCTGGCTGTTAGAAAAATAATTAAAACGGTTAACGCGCCAAAAATCGCGGAGATGCTCCTTGCGTATATAAATATCGATGCGGCAAAATCAGGGAATGATTTCGCCATTTCTATCCAAGAAACAGAGGCCAAGGTTTCTATTTGGGCAAGGGGACAGCCGGTTAATTTCAAAAATAAGAAATAAGGAGCGAGAAAAACAGCTAAAACCAATTGATAAGCTGTAGGATGATAAAAAGAATCTCCTACATCTACCAATGTTTTTTCCTGCGCCATATGTAAAACATTTATAATTTTCTCATCAATATGCCAACGCGAAGGAAGCCCCCAACTGTTGCCATAGATTGAAAGAAACAAGTTAACTAAGATAATTATAGCTAGAAAATACTTTATTTTCATTTAGTATGCCTAATCCTCATAAATAGGCTAACCCCGTCAAAGAGGTTTAAAAAATCTATCCTGCCTTTTAAACTAAATATCCGTTTAAGGATATACCTCGGCCTTAAATAATATTCTTTTATTGCGCGCCTGTGCCATTTCTGTAAATCTTCCGGGCTTAAATTCGGCAGCTGTAAAACCGGTTTTGTCTTTGATAACGGGGAAAAATCCTTCCATTCCGCATCACTTCGTATGTAGCTCAGCCGGCGCGCATCTTTATACAACTCGGTTCCCGGCAAGGGAGAGGCGATAAAAAAAGCGGCTATGTCAGTGTTTAATTCTTTGGCAAAATCAATAGTTTTGCGTATCGAATTTTCGCTCTCGCCTAAATTGCCGATCATGAAACTAGCATGCGTCTTAATTCCCGCTTCTTTAACCAGGTGTATTGATTTTCTGGCGGCCTCAAGCGTATTTTGTTTATGGATACGCGCTAGCATCTCCTCATCTCCAGATTCAAGGCCAAAACTAATCTCCCGGCATCCCGCTTTTTTCATAATTTCAAGCATTTCTTTATCAACGTATCCTGCCCTGCTCATACAGACCCAGGCGATATTAAGCTTTTTAGATAAAACTTTCTCGCAAAAAAGAACCACCCTTTCCCGGCTTATGGTAAATAATTCGTCCGTAATGCTGAATTCCCGGATATTAAATTTTTCAATGCACTCTTCTATTTCGGCGACGATATTTTCCGGGCTTCGATAACGGTATTTACTTCCCCAGATTACCGAGGCGCTGCAAAAGTTACAATGATATGGACAGCCCCTGGCTGAGGTAAGCGAAGTCGGCCTAAACATGCTTACTCTTTTTGTAGGAGGCGGCTTATAAAGCTCATGCGGCATTAAATCTCTGGCGGGAAAGGGAAGCTCATCTAGGTTTTCTACCGGTTTTTCCGGCTGATTGTGGACAACTTTTCCGTTATCCTTATAGCTAATGCCATCTATTCCAGAAAAAGAAGACCCATTTTCAATGGCGCATAGAAGGTTAAAAAAACTGACCTCCCCCTCCCCTCGGACCACAAAATCTACCGATTCATACGATATCACTTCATCGGGCAATGCCGAAGGATGCACCCCGCCAAAAATAACCTTAATGTCACTGCCTACTTCTTTTGCGATGCGCGAGATATTTATCGCGCAAGTAAAAACCGGCGTTGAAGAAGTAATGCCGATTACGTCAGGGCGATTATTCCGTATATATTCTTTTATATCTTCAAATCTCATCCCTAATACTTCCGTATCTAGAATGCTGATTTCTAGCGTATTATTTTTGCTTCTGGCATAGGCGGCAAGATAGCCTAAATTTAACGGAGGGGCCATACCGCCGTGCCCCTGTAGGCCGCCGTAATTCGTAAAAGGCGGATTTATTAAGAGGATTTTCATCATATTTTCTCGCAGATAAATATTCGCCTCAGGCCAAAAAGAGACATCGCCTGATTACCGATTACTTTCTCAAGCCAGGCGCCAAGACTTATTAAAAAACGCGGGCCCGCCGGTACTAACACACAAGTCTTTTCAGTAATGATCTTAAACCCGGATTCCTCCACGAACTTCCGCAAAGTTTTTCTCCCAATAAACCTGTGCGGTCCTTCGCTATGATGTAAGTTAAATATCGCAGAAAGCGTATGGATAAAACCCCATGATGTATTTGGGGTAGTTAAGATCATTTGGCCGCCAAGGCGGATAACCCTTGATAATTCCTTTATGAAATCTCCGGGGTTAGAAATATGCTCGACTGTCTCAAAACATAAAACCGCGTCAAATTCGCCGTCTTTAAATACCAAAGGCAAAGACTCAACCTTCAAACATTCAAACAAAACACCTGCCTCTTTAAGGCGGCTGGCGCAAATCTTAAGCATCTGGTCTGAAAAATCGGCACAAAGTGCCTTTTTTACTTTTTCCCGTTGCCAGAAGTAAAGCGTGCCGTTGCCGGTCCTGGCACAGATATCCAAAATATAACTGCCATCCGCTATATTACTTAGATTATACCCATCGACAAACCTGCGGGAGTAAGAATCCGCTTTTTTATTAATCTCATCATAATCAATGACCGTATCCCAAAATTTCCCTACGTCCGTAAACGGCCAGTATTTTTGATGGGTATAGCTGTACTCTTCTTTTATTCGCTTCAATATATTCATGCTCTAATGAGAAAAAGATTTCTGCGCCTTGGAGCGGATAATTTTTGCTAAAGCCCCCGGTAAATTTGGCGGAATGTTTTTCAAAAGTAAAAAAACTATCCTGGACCTTGAAATAAGAAACGTTAATAAAAATAAAAAATTAAAAATATTAGTTTTTATCTTTGGTTTTACAGTTTGACACAGCTGGAATTGAGGGTGTAAATTTAAAAGCTTCATTCGCAAGAATAACCCGTGTTTTTTGTAAGCGATTAAATGCCCGTGGCCACGCTTAACATCGCTAGATTTCCCCTCTTTAATATCGAATATTCCGCAAGCCAAAGCCATTTTCATCATCCGCTCGCCCTTTTCAGAGCGCGTTAATACAGTCGAATAACCGGTAATATGCCATGCGTCCCCAACCGATAAATCGGCGAATTCCGAAGTTAAATCAGGACAAACCAGGCATCTCTTCGGGGTAAATAAGCTATTTAAGTAATTGTAGGAGTGCTTTTCCAAAAAATACTCCTTTTTATCTTTTGACTTTATCATAAAGCCCCCCGGCCACGGCCCTCCTCTATACTCAAGGCTTTTTATATTTTCCTTTGCTATTTTTGATTTCTTAATTAAAAATTCTGTGGCCTTAAAACTCATATTAAATCCGCAGAAAATTCCGATGCAATATTTTATTTTATTCGCACCCCTATGGCCTGCCTTTTGCGCTTTTCGAAGACCATGGATATGGCAAGGCAGTCCGACATAAGCGACCTCGCCTTCATATTGCGTTAAATCTGCTAATAACATATTTAAAGGAATCATGCTGTATTTTGACTGTGCAGAGGCAAAAATTTCCTCTTTTGAGAGCGCGATATTTGCCCGAGGCATCCAGGGACGGGTTTTATCCTGCCCGACAACCACCGCGGCCTTAATCTCGCCAGAGTCAAAAAGATAAGACAATAAGGAAGTAACTACTCCTCCGGAAGAAGCCTTTTCGCTGATCTGTTTATTCCGCGCGCGGGCAAAATGAATCGCTCTATAGCTGCCTATTTCATAATCGACATTACTATCGTTAAACAGCTCCCGGTTCATGGCTGGATACGGGAATTCGATGCCCGGGCAAACTTCAAAACATAACCCGCATTCATTGCATGCGCCGGTAAGCCGGGGCAGCTCATCAATTATGGATATGGCATTGTTAGGGCATACGCCAACACAGCTACCGCAAGTATTGCATAACCTCAAATCTATATCACGAAATGCTTTCTTCATTTTTCAATTCTTTTATCGATTAAATCGGCAAGCAATCCGATAACCGCCACCTGTATGGCGGTCGCGACCAAAAGAATAGTTGCCACATCCATAACCCTATCCAATATAAAATAGCTGTATAAAAAAACAAACACGCCCAAAATGAATAAAAAACCGCTTAAGGGTAAAAAGATTTTTAACGGATTAAAATACATAATCGTCCGGATAATTAAAAGGAAAAAATTCATTGTATCCTTTATCGGGTTAATCTTAGACCGGCCCGTCCGCTTATGATAGTCTATGGGAACATAAGAAACCCGGTAATCATTAACCAGCATCGCCAAAGTAATGGTGGTTGTAAACGAAAAACCGTTAGGAAGGATATGCAAAAAACGCAAAATCGCTTCTTTTTTAATAATACGGAATCCGGAATTAAGGTCCGGGATTTTTGCTTCTGATAAATAATTTGCCAAGGCATTTAAAATAAATTTTGCCGGCCGCCGCAACAGCGGGATATTTACGTTGCTGCCGGTCCTGGCACCCACTACCATATCGGAGTCTTTACTTTTTTCTATAAGTAACGGAATATCCTTAACCGGATACGACCCATCGGCATCCAATATTAAAACCTGACCATACTTGGATTTATTTACGCCGGTTTTTAACGCCGCGCCATATCCCCGGTTAGAATTATGCCTGATTATTGCCGCTCCTTCACTGGCGGCAAGTTCGGCTGACTTATCAGAAGAGCCGTCATCAACGACGATAATTTCATAAGTAACGCCTAAGCCAGACATTGCTTTCTTAATCTGTCCAATAACAGAGGCAACACCCCGCTCTTCGTTGTAAACAGGGATTATTATGCTAAGGCTCATCTTTTACTCCTATCGGTTTAATCGCTTAACGGCGATTACGTTAACTATTAAACAGGCAATAATTAACAATAAGAGGGCCGCGTAGAAAACAAAAAACGCCTTATCTATAAGAAGACGCGCCTTTATTTGCCTGATTACATCTTTTATATCCTTATTCCATGTGTTGTATGTCCGAAATGCCAAAAAGCTGCCTTTCTGCGGCGCATGGTTTATCATCAACTCACCTTCTCTTAAAGATTCGTAATAATTGCTCCTCCAAATTCCAAGCCTAACCGACCCGGAGGCCTTTTTATCTAATAGTTCAAAGTAAAAATATAATTTCTTATCCTTTATCCCGGTTACGGGAGAAAACTGAATATGATAATGAAACCCTTCCGCCGCAACAGGGTCCGGCCCAATCAGATAAAAATTATTACGCTGAGGCCTCAGCTCCGAAACTGTCAATTCTTTCCTGAAAATATCTTCTCGTTTATCCGCTCGGCGCAGATGAAATACGACCCGCGCATCGGGCGTGGCGCCTTTAGTAGAAATAAAAACGGAGATCTTGAATAAATTGTCGAAATTCGGCTTAAACGTCTGCCCGATGGTATCCTGGCCAAAAAGATCAATCATCTCTAAAGGAATGCGGTGCGTTCCGATATCAAGAGCGCAAAATAAATTTTTCGGGGCCTTGCCGGAAAGGATAATAACGAATATACCGCTAAGCAGGATAAGGAATAAAATAATAAATGTGTATTTTACGCTGATTTTTGCCATGGCATAAACTTCTGAAAATTGAAATTTTTTCTATTGTAATAAAGAAGATGCGCGCACATTATGAGTGAAGCCGCAAAAAATACCCTATACATCAATTTATGTATAATCCTTACATCGATTTTAAGGTTTAAAAAACTATCCATAATTGGAAGGCCGCTAAAAAACTCAGGATAAAGAGGCGAAAACAGCCCCCACTGCACAGTAGTATCAAAATTCTTTAGCTCGAATAAGGCAATCAAGAAAACCAAACCATACCACCAAAATTTCTTATTCTTCATGCTGATATAGATTAACAGCGGCGTTATCACGATGAAATAGCGTAAAGTTACCACATAAAATGCGTAAAATAACAATAAAATAATGATAAAAGCCGAAACTATAAAATCAAAATCGGCTGGACCTTTTTTCCTGGTAAATATATAAAAAAATGACAGAAGCGCATAAGAGATCATAAAGAAAACCTGCCGCAGCGAGCTGCTTCCCGTGCCAAAGAAGAAAAATGAATTAAAAACCAAATTTCCCGATGAAATCATAAACGGTATTATTAGGGTTAAAAAAGTAACCGCCGAAAAAATCGATAATTTAACCCCTTCTCTAAAAGAGTCGGCCAAAAGAATAATGGCGAAAGGGATCAAAAGGATAGGCATTGTTTTTGTTAATACGCCCAGCGTCAATATAACACATGCGGTTTTTTTCTTCCGGAGATAAATACAATAAAGGGCCGCCATAACTAAAAAAGTTACGATAATATCAACCTGTCCGATAGCATAGCAGCTATGCAGGATAAAGGGATTCAACATCCAAATGATATAAGCCGCTATCCTTTCTTTCGGCCGGGATTTCAGTAAACTTAATATAATAGCGCCTATGGAAAAATCAAATATAAGAAATGGCAGTTTAAAAATAAAAAGCGTTCGGAACAACTGCATGCCGGAAAAAATTGAGGCATAGTGTATCGTATTGCCGGTAAAAGTATAATTCCATGTCTCAAAAACCGAATAAAGCCTGGATAAATCAGGCAGCAATGGCTGAAATAAAAAAAGGAATAACGAAATTATAAAAAATAAGAAAGGAGCATAATAAGTATAATGAAGGCCGGGGAAATTCTGGCTTAAATGCAAATAAGGATCCCACGCCCCTTGGGTGATAAATTTAAATGGCGCGTAGTATATCCAAAATATATCGTGGCCGTGAAAAGAAAACGGCATGACAAGCAAACGAATAATCAACCCTATGAATGTCCAGCTCAAAATTTGTCGTTTCATAACGTAAAATATGGCCCCGAATTGTAAAAAAACTATTTATTATTATTTAAAATTTCCCTCGCCAAAACATCGCTGCGTTTAAAAATAAAATCGCCTTTGGCTTTTTGCAAAAATACTTCCAGGTGCTTTATTTTTTTCGCCAGCGGCATGGACACGAACGGGTGCGCCCTTAATCTTATATCTACATTATCCTTATATAAATCCACCAGATCAATGCCATGCATAAAGAAAATAAGATGATTGCGCTTTAGGAGGCTATAGCACAGCCTGTTAATTGCGTTTTCTCCGAACATAAAAAGGCTGTTTGAGTAAAAAGGCACCCGGGTGAAAGGAAGACAGCTAAAGGGCATCTCGATAATTTGAGGCGATAAACCCGCTAACTTATAGCGCCATATTGACCGGGAAACCCGGTAAGGAATGCGGGGGCTGATCAATGAAATAAAATCACTCTTTCCTGAACGGTATTCATTATGCTTGCTTATACTGCGCATCCTTTTCCAAAATTCATAAATAAACGACGGGGCAACCGAAGAATCGTATAAGAACCCGCACCGAGAGATTATCGCAAATAAGGCGGCCGTGCTGCAGCACCCCGGAGTTTTAAAACCCAATGGTTTTAGGCCGGTTATATTTTCTATAAAGTTAGAATTTTTTTGTATATCAGACTCTATTTCCTTTTCATTCAGGCACGTAAAGTTATATTGATGCGCGTATGAATGGCTGGCTACCTCATGGCCTTGGCTGCTTAGGAGTTTTATGGACTCTGCCGCCTCGGGATTCCCTTCTACATCCCACCCCGCGACAAAAAATGTCGCCTTTATGTCCAATCGCCTGAATAAATCTAAAAATCTGGAGATAACAAGCGGATAAAATATTGATAGCTCCTTAAGCTCGCGGTCGGTGAGGCGATAATTATAAAAATGTAAAAGCGTGGCGAAAGAATCTAAATCTACCTGAACGGAACAACTATTTTTCAATCCCTGCCTGCCCTTTCGGTAAAATATTTATTAATATCCAACACATTCATATAGCTAAATGTAGCGCCATCATAGCGGATAACCGGGCTTCTATAAGTATATTTAACCTCAAACCCCATCTTCTTATAAAAGTTATTTATCGCGGCATTATCCGATCTTGTACTTACCTTAACAAAGCCGATTCCCCTCTTGCGTAAAAACTCAATGCACTTCTCAAACAACTCTTTTGAAATTTTAATTTTTGTTTCTCTGAAAAAATCCCGGCTCCGATATTCAGGCAATACGCCAAATGTATTAAGTTCCGCCTTTATTTTATTCGCCCTCTCCTGCCTGTCGAAAACAATAAAAAAAATTAGCTTTATCCCGTCTAAAAACACTTTTGGGTTCCTAATCAATACGATAAAAAAAGTCATGATTAATTCGAAAAAATTATGCTTAAATACATCCTTTAGAAGGCGCGACGAATCTTCTGTCGCCGTCATATAGCCGGCTATCTTTTCATTATATACATAAACAAATCCTGCGGAAAATGAAGACCTGCATACCTGGTGGTAATATATTGATAGGAATCCCTGGCCCAAGCGGGATAAATAACTATCCGGCACAAGTTCCATCTGCGCTTGTGCCACGGCGTTTATATCTTCGATACTAAGTTTTTTTATCATATAAACTTTATTAGCCGCGCATTTCTATAAGTTTTTATTTTCCCGAATTATACGCCGGATGCCTAAACAACCTTTTAAACTCATACGCGATTCGCTCTTTATAAATAACCTTGAGAAAACCTTTTATTGTCTTAATGACCTTCATTTTACTCTTGCCTTCCCTGACGTGCCCGTTTAAAATCATGGGGACTTCGGCAATCTTAAACCTGTTGTCCCTGGCAAATTTCATAAGTAATTCAACCATGCATTCAAAGCCGCCCTGTTCTATCAACTTATCTTGATAAACATGCTGAAGGTCTCTTAAAGACTTGGCGCGATAAGCACGGTAAAATGAACTGAATGTATTAACATTCTTAATCGGGATAAAGAGCTTAAGGATAAAATTAGCTGTCCGGCTGAGGATGAGCCGGTAAAAAGTCGTTCCCAGGACACGGCCTTCTTTTGCGTAGCACGAAGCTAACGCAAGGTCATAACCCTGGCCGATTTTCTCAACCAGTTTAGCAGCAATGTTTAAATCGCTCGTATTATCCGCTTCTTTGGTTATGATAATATCATTGTCGCTAGATTCTTCCAGCGCATGCCTAAAACCGGCACGGAAGGCTTCCCCTACGCCCTTATTCGGATAATGGCTGTATATCTTAACCGGTATACGCGCCTGAAATGACTCGACAACTTTAACGGTGCCATCCGTGCTGCCGTCATTGATAATGATTATCTTATAGGCGAGATTCTCATCACGCATCTTTCTATCCGTCTTAGTAAGCAGGCTGCGTATATTATCCGCCTCGTTATAGGCGGGTATTACAAAAATAATCATCTAGTCCTTTGCCATTAAAAATCTTAAGATTTTAATCCCATCGCTGAAAAATTTCTTAAACGCTGTTGGCCTCAATGCGCGCCTTAGAAAAGTCATCGCCGGTTTAAACCTGAAATAAAACTCCCGATAAGCCCTTTTTGATTCTCTTTTTAAATCTTCTTCAGTTAAGCCGCGCGGGATAAAAAGCGGCGTCCATATATTCATATCATCCCAATCGTTCCTAAATTCTCCGTACTTATCGGCAATGCCGTAAAGTTCAGCCCCGGGCAAAGGAACCATAAAAGACATCTGAAAAATATCAAGGTCGATTTTTTTAATAAAATCGATGGTTTCCTGTATTGATTCCAGCGTTTCTGTCGGATGGCCGATAATAAAATAGGCTTTTGTCTGTATGCCGCATTTTTTGGTTAGCGTCAAAGCATTTTCTATAGATTCTTTAGTAACCCCTTTTTTGATAAAATTAAGTATCCTCTGAGAACCGCTTTCGATACCATAATTTATTTGCCAGCATCCCGCTTTTTTCATTAGAACCAATAACTCTTCGTTTACGGCATTTATATTTGAAGCGCAATCCCAGGTGATATCAATTTTTTCCTCGATGATACGGTTACAGAATTCTACCAGCCGTTTTTTATAGATAACGAAATTTTCATCTTCGATGCTTAGGCTCTTGACCTTATATGTTTTAATCAAATGCTTAACCATATTTAAAATATAATCCGCGCTATGAGAACGCGTTACATTGCCAAAAACATTTCTTGCGCAAAAGATGCATTGGAATGGGCATCCCCGTGAGGTGATAATCGACATATTGGGCAGCCTGTCGATTCTGGCGGCTGACTGTTGATAATGTTTTAGTATATCCGGAAGCATATCCCAGGCAGGCAAAGGAAGCATATCCAGGTCTTGAAGATAAGGCCTGCTCTCGGTAGTTATCAAACCTGTACTGCCCCTATAGATAATCCCTCTTACGGATTCAAGGCCGGTTTTATCCTTTAAGGCATGGAGTAATTCAATTATCGTTACCTCCCCTTCTCCGAGGACTCCGATATCAATATCTTTATATAACTCCATTGTTTTTTCCGGTACGGCGGTTATATGCGGGCCTCCGACAATAACTGTTATGCCGGCATCTTTCTCTTTAAGCTTCGTGGCAAGTTTAGCGGCGGTAGAAATAAGCATCGTCGGAGTGGTAATGCCTACGCATCTGGCCCCTGCCTCTAGAACCGCCTTTACCGTCTCATTAATATCTAAGGCAAACGCATTAGCATCGATAAGTTTACATTTAAAATTATTCTTGCGTAAATACGCGCCAAGATATATAAGCGGCTGAGGTGGAACCTCATGGCCCGTCGCCACTTTTTTATACCTTCCCTTGATTGAAACCGGCGGATAGACTAACGCAATATCATACATAACTAAATTCCTACAGAGTTTTTCTCATCGCCTTGATTGTCAACTCTATCCCTTGGCGAAGCGATACAGAAGGCCGATAACCGAGGATATTACGCGCCTTTGTCAAATCCGGAATCCTGCGCATAATATCCCTGTAATTACCAAATAATTCCTTAAAAGGCACTAATTTTAATTTTAACTTCTTGCCGGTATTGGCGATTTCATGTATTAAATAGGCGGTATCGATAACGCTGAGTTCTTCGTCGTTGCCGATATTAATAATCTGGCCTGTAGCTTTATCATTCGTCATCGCCAGGACAGTACCGTTTACGATATCGGAAATATACGCCATTGAACGCGTCTGCTTTCCGTCTCCGTGGATGATAATCTCTTTGTCATTTAACACCGCGTCTATGAATATAGGTATATGGCCCCCGCTCCAAGACGCGCTCGAACGCGGGCTAAAGCCGCCAAAATACCTAAGCACTACCATAGGAACTCCATAATGCCGATAATAGGCAAACGCGATATGTTCGGAATACAGCTTCGAAACAGCATACGACCAGCGCTTTATAGAACTTGTCCCCATTAATATATCACCGTCTTCCCGTAAGGGTATATCGCTAGACATCCCATAAACATCAGAAGTCGATGCGAAGATAATCCTGGCCTTATTGGATTTAGCCAGCGCGAACATAGACTCCGTCCCCCTGCCGTTAACCTCCATAATCCTTACGTCAAATTCCTCCTTGCCAAGTTTTTTAACAGCTGCCAAATGCGCAATAACATCCACACCTTTGGCAATTACGTTCATTTTATCGTGATCTAAAATATCGCAGTCATAAAACTTGAAATTTTTATTATCGAGATTATGCTGGATCTTTTCCAGTTTGCCGAAACTTAAATCATCGGTACCTATCACTTCATATCCCCGCTTAATAAGCTCATCCAAAAGATGAGAACCGATCATCCCCGCAACCCCTGTAATTAATATTTTTTTCATTTTTTTATTTTTTGTAATTAATAATGGATATTTTCCTGAATTTTTCAGCCCGATAAACCTGATAGCCGTTCTTCGCCAGCCAATCCTCAATCAGCCTATTTGCTCCCAGAATATCATCATTGCTGTATAACTTATAAAACCATAAATCGCTGGATTTTTCCTTTATTTCGCTAAGTTTCGCCTTTGCCTTTTTATTTAAGGGTTCATAATAACCGCTATCGTGGTTCCTCTGGAGAAACTCAGCCATAACCACCGCGTTAGGCATATTCGAGTCAATGTAAGTATTGGTATTTCTTACCATCAAGAGCGTATCCTCTGGCTTAATATTCTTAAATAAGTAAATGCTCGCCTTTTTTGTGTCAAATTCCGGCTTAACGGCATCGCCAAAACGCAACAAATAAACCGCGCCGATGCCCGCCAAAAGCAGCAATTTCAGATTAAGTTTTTCTTTTTTTATCGAATAAACAAATACGGCCATTATAAAAATAAATAAAATATGCTGAACAATAAAATACTCTGCCTGTTGTAGAGGCGTCGCAAGTAAATACCCCGCGATATCATATATAATTAAACTTAAAACAAGAATTGCCGGAAAAAATAATGCTAAACGGATATCTGCCATACCAGCCTTCAATTTGCTTATGCCTCTATAAATAACCCATACTGCAAGAAAAAGCGAGATAGCCGCAATTCCAATCAGGATTAATTTGTTGAATTTGTCTGTTAGCGCATAGCCGGTCAAAAATCCCGGGTCCATCCCAATTACCGCGGCAATCCCCCTCGGGTAATGCCCGATATTAACACCGAATAAGTGCAGGCCTTTACTTGCCCATCTATCCGCCATGCCGCTTGCGTGATTAACCTGGCTAGCGAGAAGTGTCAGGCATGGTAAAGAAAGCGTTATGAGAATGGACTGCGATACCAGCCACTTTCGCAAAAATGCCACATCTCTAAGATAAAAAATAAAGATAAAAATATTCTGTGCGATTAACAATGGAATAAATAAATGCGAGGAATAGATTGCCAAGAGAGAAGAAACAACATAACCCAAAAAAACACCGATAGAGCCCGCCCTTTTCAATATCCTGAGCATGAAATAAATTGACAAAAGCGCCCAGAATGCCGAATCAATATAGCTTCTCACAAACTGTGATGCCCAAATTAGAAGCGGTGAAACAGCACTGGCAAAAAACGCTATCTGTCCAAAAGCCCTATCTATAAATAGCCTGCCGAGTTGATATACCAAAATGCATATAGCAACACCAAAAAATACAAAATAACCCCTCACCCATGGCTCGGCCGTACTTACCCGCATCCAGAAATGAACTAGAAACGGCGAAAGCGGAGGAAAAACGCTGTTACCCGTCCTTAAGGCGGGGACAATTTTATTAAAGTCAGAACCTGCCACTTTCAATAACCACCCTTCATCAGAACTGTATCCTTTATCAAGGTTAACCAGCCTTAATCCAACGCACAAAAATATAATTAAGGAAACAATATAGATAGGCTTCATTTTTTCTTCCTGATATCAAAAATGATATAATTCTGGGCTTCTTTTAATACCTGAAAATTTTCCCGCATATAGCCTGAAAATTTTTTATGGGCGTTAAATTCCGCCATAGAGGCTGAGGCAAAATAATCAGCGCCTTCTGACCTTAAAAATTCAAGGTATTCTACCGGGTCATAGATGCGGCCCTTATCTTTCCCCATTCTTTTTTCCTCATTCCGTACTGCTTCTCTATTAATCATAAACGGCCAGCCGCGCCGGTTAGAATAATAGACTAAGTCCGGGCCGTTCTCAATCGAAGCAATAATTAAGGCGTCTTTTTCAGCCACCCTGTCAACTTCCCTGCCCGCCTCAACCACGGAGCGAAAATTAGCGGGAATCCGGTAAAAAGCGTAAGAATAGCGGAAAACGACAAAACTGACAACTAAAATAAGTATTATAACAGAAATCGGGCGGATTATGTAATTTTGCTTAACCACTTCGCTATTTTTAAACGTATGGACTGCCCTAGCGATAAAAATACAGGCAAGTGGTAAAAGGTGCATCTGATAATACCCCTGAACGCTCTGCGCCGGTAGACTTAAGAAAAAAATCACCACGCCTAAAAACCAAATTTTAAACACCCGTTCTTTTTTTTCTTTTACCTTTTGTAAAAAACCAAAGAAAAACAGGCTAAAGCCTATAGGTGTCAGCGTATAAGCCGCCAGGTTATCGAAGCTTGCCTTATAAAACATCTTATCGGATAAAAACAGACGTATATACCCTAAAATAGTTCCCAGATTGAAAACTTCCATCGCCGGATTAGGAAAAGCCATCCTTACTAAATACTGATGGCGGTTAAATAAAGCAATGGGAATAAAACATAGCGCCAGAAAAATCAAGATGCGCGGTTTTTTTACACAGGCTAAATTATATTTCGTAAACGCGATAAAAAACAGAGGCAGCAAAAGATAAAGGTTCGGTATTTTTAATAAAACCGCGAGCACAAAGGAAAAAACGGCAAATATTCCGTATTTAATTTTATCCTCATAAATCCACCTGGAAAAACTATATATTGCCGCCATGCTAAAAAAAGTCATCGCCATTTCAGGATGCACTGCCCGGCCAAGGTATATACTTAACGGAGAAACAGTAAAACAAAAGACGGCGATAAGCCCGATTTTTTTATTAAAATAATAAACGGATAGACGATAAAGCATAATTGCCGACGCCGCGTAGAAAAAGATAGATATGCATCTTAACATCCATTCATTAACCCCTCCTGCCAGTTTATAGAATATCGCCGCGATAAACGGCAGTATATAAAGCTCAAGCATCAGGTAGCCGGGGTTATTGCCAAAATTATCCACTTGCGGATAAAATAATTTAAACCCGTGGTTATAGAAATTTCTGGCAATCATTGCGGTCTGGACCTGGCGGGTCGAAGCACCCTCGAGGAGCGGCTGGCCGAGGTTGATCATCCGGATTAAAATCCCCATTCCGATGATTAAAATTAAAGCCTTAGATATGGATATTTTTATTCTCATCGTGAAAATATTTTCTTTAATATACCGACGGCGGCAGAAACATTAAGCCTCAAGCGGTATAACGATTTAAGGCGAAAAATTTGTTTTAAGAAAATATGCGGCCTTAAATAAAACCGCTTATAAGCCTCTTTCTGCAAGTTAAGTAAATCATCCGGCGAAAGCCCCGGCAACCTGTGGACAGGGGGCGTATGAATGCCATAATGGTCAAGATTATTATCAATAATCAAGCCTTGCCGTGAAAGCTCGCCATAGGCGTCTGTGCCGGGAAAGGGTTTTAAGATATGGAACTTTGCCACATCCGGGTTAAGCGAAATGGCAAAACTTATCGTATCATTTATGGTATCTTTTGTTTCAGAGGGTAGCCCAATCATAAAAAAACCCCAAGTCTCAAGCCCTGCTTCTTTGGCGCAGCGAAACGCTGTTTCTATTTTTGCCAGCGTGGTATTCTTATTTATATGGTCTAAAACGCCCTGATTCCCGGATTCGACGCCAAAGGCAATACTATACGCCCCCATATCGCCAAGCGCTCTCAAAACCTCTTTATCCACGTAATCCGCCCTGATACCATTAGGAAAAGCGAACTTAATATTCAATTTTCTTTTTTTGATCTCATCGCGGATCTGGAAAACCCGGTTTTTTTGGGTCGTGAAATTATCATCCCAGATATGGATCTCGCGGGCGCCGTATTTTTTTGCCAGATGTTCAATCTCATCAACGACATTTTTAGCGCTCCTCACCCGGAATTTGCGGCTAAAAATCTTTCTGGCATCACAATAACTGCAATTTGCCGGGCATCCGCGGCTGGTCATTATCGGGAAGGCCTCTTTAAAAAGAGCGTCCGGATAACTATAATGGTGCTTACTGAATAAATGCCTCGCGGGGAATGGCAACGTATCAAGGTCCGCTATTAAATCCCGATCCTTGTTTTTGTAAATCCTCCCGGCTTTTTTGTAATATATACCGTCAACGCCCGCAAGATCTTCTCTATGTTGAAGGCGCCTGACTAGCTCTAAAAGGGTTAATTCGCCTTCTCCCTTTACTATAAAATCTATTGATTCATTCTCTATTGACTCATCCGGCATAGTTGTTGCATGTATCCCGCCCAATACCGTAAAAGAGTCAGAATTTTTTTTAACTAATTCCGCTAATACCAAAGCTTTGCTAAAAGTCGGCGTAGTCGCGGTTATGCCTACTAAGCCGTAATTACCTTGAGTAATCTTCTTAGCAAAGCCTTCATCCGTCAAGCGCTCAGCATCGACATCGATAATCCCTACATCATGCCCTGCCTTCTCAAGGACAGCGCCTAAATACGCAAGCCCTAAAGGAGGATAATCCGGGCGCGCGAAATTACCGTAAACCTGAACTTGCGATGGAGACACCAGCAATACATTCATTATCGCCTTTTAACCTCATCCTTAAGCAAGAGTTTTTCCAGCCATACATAAAGGACCGTAAACAGGTATTTCCGGCCCATTTGCCTAATACCAAGTTTAGAGACACCGCTTTTTCTTCCATACCACCTAATCGGTATCTGGGCATAAGAAAAACCCCGCACCAACGCCTTAAGAGGAATTTCAACCGTAATATTAAAATATAGGGCCTGTAACGGCATAACCGCCCGTATCACCTCTCGGCGATACAGTTTAAAGGCGTTAGTAATATCATTTGCCTTAATTAAAAAAAGCATTCTGATAAAATTATTGGCTAATCTATTGATTAATAATTTAACTAACGGATAATCTTTTACAATACTGCCTTTTAGAAACCTTGACCCAAACACACAGTCATACCCCTCCTCAATCTTTCTAAAACAGCCGACAATATCTTTTGGATCGTCTGAAGAATCTCCCATAACTATCCCCACGGCATCGCCGCTCGTATTCCTTAAGCCTTCTTGTATTGCCCGTCCAAAGCCGTTCGGAGGGCCGCGGTGCACCACTTTAACATTGGGGCATCGCGCGGATAAATCATCCGTAATCTTCGGCGTGGAATCCGAACTGTTATCATCAACGATGATAATCTCATGGTTAATTTTTTCTGCCTCTAATTCCTTGATTATCCCGCCTACGGTCGCAAGGACGCCCTCTTCCTCGTTATGAACCGGAATAACTATGGAAAGCTTCATATTTTCCTGAATTTTTTCATTATTTTGCATAGCCGTTACTTTTGGGTAAAAGTCAATAAAAAAGACCCGTGCCTATACGCAAAAGAAGTCTTGGAAAAAATATAATCGATAAAATTATACAGGGGTAAAAACAACCTCGCTATCCTGCTATGTATATAGCGGTAAGATATCCCGGAAACCGCGAATGCCTGAACCTTGGAAAATCCCGCCGAGCAAAAAGCCGACTCCACTTCGCCTGCCGTAAGCAGGCGCTCGTTAGGGGTAACGCCCTTAGATGAATAAAAGGGAGATTTTTTATTCCGCAAAATCCACATTATGGGATTTTTATTGTTAGGGTCAAAGGCAAAACACTTCCCACCCTTCTTTAAAACCCTAAAGGCTTCCCTTGCCGGGCCGGATAAAGCGCGAAAATGATGCAAGACGCCGCTGAATATCACAACATCAAAAGTATTGTCGCCAAACGGCAAATTTTCGATATCGCCGGCACTAAACCGTATTCTATCTTTATCGCCGGATCTTTGCATTAAATCACAACTGATGTCCAGGGCAAAAACCCTGCCGCCCAAACCGAATAAATAGCGCGTAAAAGCCCCGCTGCCGCAGCCTAAATCTAAAATTTTGCAGCCTGCATCAGGAGTAATCTCCTTGCGAAAAAAACTTAAGATGCGCCGATAGCCGCTATCGGCAAAAACATCATAATCGCCTGATTGAAAATTTGAGAAAAAAAGCTTTTCTTCTTCTTTGTTCTGCTGATGCGAATTATTCATTTCTTTAGTTTTCGCGCTATTACTACTAGATGGTTGCTAAAGTTTCTCAAGATTTTTATTTTTGATAATCTATCATCAAATCGCTCAAAACGGCTGATTAATTTTGCGCTAACGCGCGGGCTGATTTTATCCAGAATAAAATACGGCCCGAAAAAATGCCCCTTTATCTTTACATTTTCAAACCCCGCGAGCAAGAGCCTGCGTTTTAAACTCCCTGCCGTCTCAAAAGATTGATAACACGAAACAAGCGGCTTTAACCGGAGCAGGCGGCAGAGCGTATTAAAAATTCCGTAAAGATTGCCTGAGAAAAGCGGGGCGGCAGTAATAAAAGCCAAGCCATTCGGTTTTAAAACCCTGAAAATCTCATTTAACATTACGCTTCTGTCGCTGAAGTACCTTATGGTTTCAATACTTATTACCGCGTCAAAAGTATTATCTTGAAACGGAAGGTTTCTTGCGTCCGCGCGCTGCACACAGGCCGAGCCATTGGCTTCCTTTAATTCTTTAAGCATCTGATTTGAAAGATCCACCCCGATTGCCTTAAAATTTTGCTCAATCAGGCGATTCAAGAAATAACCGGTTCCGCAGCCGAGATCAAGCACTCTGCTACCAGCGCTTAAACCGCCAAGAACTTCGCTAAAATCATCCAATATTTTCTTCCTGCCGAATTTAAACGCCGAAGACCGATAATCAGCCAGTGAAGAAGAATAGTCGTCGCGGAAACAATGCGCCCTTTCATCATGTAAATCGACGCCTTCAGGGTTAAACTTATCTAAAATTGAATTGTCCAATACGGCTCGATTTGCAACCTCTCGCATCGGTAAAATATCAAGCAAGCCCTTTTCTCTTAAGGCAGCGGCAAATTTCAATATTTTTTCGAATTCAATAAGCAATCTTTGCGTATCCCAGGCAAAATTAATCGGATGAAACCATAAATGGAATATCTTTTTCTCCTTAGCCGCCTTTTTTAACGCCATCTTTGCCTTTAAAAATCTGATATTCGGTAAAACAACCTTACTGCTCCCATGCGCGTATCGAAAGAGCATGCTCTGCGGAATCGCAGATAAATTATGCTGCGCGTCAAAGGCCAAATCGCCTACCGGTGGCGCAATCGGAAGGGCGTCTCTTATTAAATCAAATAATCTCATGGCAAACAAAAGCCTTCCGTTCTTTCTGTCAATTTTTGCCTCGCTCTTGCGATAAGCCTTAAACCCATACTTTGAGAGCAGGTCTAAATAGCCGACGCCGTTACGGGGAAAAACAAAACTATCTAATTTAATGCCGTTTTCCTGGGCAATCTTAACACACTTTGCGATATCGGACTCCGCGGCTTCCCTTGAGCAGCCGGAATCTGAAAAAATTATATGAGAAAAAGAATGGCTTGCTATCTCATGGCCGGAAACAGCCTCCTTTATTAATTCAATAATATCCCTGCCATACCATAAATTATTCTCTCTGATATCGCTTGCCGGATCATCTTTAAACCAATCGCCCGAAAACCAACTGTGCTGCGGCCTGATAATATCGGAATGCACGATACCGTCATCTTTCCTGCAGCTATCCAGAAAAAGATGCCCTACGATAGCCCAGGTAACCGAAATATTGTATTTGGCAAATAATTTCAATAATTCCCTGATTATGAAACGGCTCTTTTCATACGCCCGGGCAAGGTTAAGGTGCCGGCCGCGGTCAAACATCCCCCAGGCAAGCTCAACGTCAATTGAAATAATGAAGGTCCCCTTTTCAGGCATATTATTCCCTTATGCGAATACTTTTATATCCGTAGATTAATTGAGCGTCTCTTTCGGGGGACACAACAAGCAAAGAATAACGGTCGGTTATTGCTATATTTTCTTTGCCGGCTCCGGTATCCACCCAACGGCTAAATTCGTCGTCAAAAAACACAATTTTGCGTATACCTTTATCGCGGATCAAATCTTTACTGTTAAAATCGGAAAAATTACGCCTTTCGAAATTATGGCCATACCTTACCAGATTATTTCCTTTAAAGAAAACACCATTGAATAAATAAACATGGTATTGGGGTAAATAATACATTAACGGCATAAAAAATGAAGAAGAAACAACAACGATAGAATTCTCCGCAGGCACATTCTCTTTTATATACCTTATCTTTTCGAGTATCTGTGTATCCCGTTTCCTAATATCCGAATAGGCCCTAAACGAATCATAATCTGTCCCTTTGCCTGCCGGATTAAAATCATAAAAATAAACAAATAGGTTTACCGCCAGAAAAATAGGCATAAATATAAATATACCGGCGGATTTATTAGAAAAATATTTCCATCTCACCGCCAAAATATCTGAAAGCTCACGCGAAATAGTAACCAAAAATTCCGCCAAAAGTATAAACATCGGCAATAGTGAAACTATGATATAGCCCGGGGTGCTAAAGTTATATACGGACCAGAATAATAAGGAAGGTATTATCCATACGATAAATGCTTGCGCCTTACGGCTTGCGCATATATTCTTCAGGCAAAAAAATTGCGGCAAATAATAAAAAAACGCCAATACCGCCGGCCCGAACGTGATAGCGTATGTATATACCTGGTACTTTAAGTTCGCCTTTAAAAGGCTTGGCATCGTAAACACCGAAGCTGACAGGCGCGTTGCCCCCGAAGAGATTTCTTTCCTAAAAAATAAAATCAGCTCGTTTAATCCTCCGGAGATATAGCTAAACGGCATAAACCAACCCAAAAAAATAAGCGATAAAGAAGAAAAAGACAAAACCTTTGTTTTATTATCTGCCTTTAAGAATGCCCACAGCCAAAAAGGGAAAATAAACAGGATTTCTTGCGGCCTTATCCCAATCAAAATGCCGTAAGATACCGAGCCCCATATTAAATATCTATATTGCCTGCCGTATATTACACGGTAAAAACAATATCCGCATAACAATGAAAAAAACCCGCTCATCATAAGCGGCGTAATAGTTGTGCCATAAAATAAAAACAGCGGGCTTGACATGTAAAATAACGCCGCCAATAATCCAGTCTTAACGCTAAAAATTCGTGATCCGATAAAGAATAAGCCGGCGCTTATTAATGCGCTAAAAATGATGCTTAAAGAAACTAGCGATAAAAACCGCTCGTTGAAGAAAAAATTCAAGAATTTAGCTGCCATAACATAAAGAAAATGCCCGGGCAGGCCGGGAAAATATTCCTGGACTGAATAATTAACCGTGGAAATGGCAAATTGAGGGCCATCCCAATTTACAAATGCCCTGCTCCGAAAAAGAGTATTCAGAGAAAGATGCGCGATAAATATCAATAGTGCTATAAATATCAAACGGTTAGATTTTTCTTTTAACATATGGATTTCTTATATAAGCCGTAGGCCTTTAATAATCCCTGCGCGAGACTAACCCGCGGCCGCCACCCTAGAGAAAATAAAAGGCCTGAATCAAGCAATTTTCTGGCAACCCCATCAGGCTTTTCATTGTCAAACTTTATCTTACCCATAAAACCAACTGTTCTTTTTATTAATTGCGCGAGCCGTGATATAGATACATCAACCCCTGTACCGATATTAACTACTTCGGTAAGGCGCCCTTGGCGCATCAGGAACAAAACCGCATCAGCTAAATCATCGGCGTAAATAAACTCCCGCTTCGGCTTTCCGCTACCCCAAATAGTAACATACGGCGTATTATTAATTTTTGCCGCATGAAATTTAGCGAGAAGCGCCGGTATAACATGCGATGTATTAAGGTCAAAATTATCGCCCGGGCCGTAGGCGGTCGCGGGCACTACGGAAATAAACCGCGTATTATATTGTAAATTATAGGCCTTGCACATCTCTATCCCTGAAATTTTTGCTGCCGCATACGGCGCATTGGTCAATTCAAGCGGCCCGCTCATTAGATATTCTTCTTTTATCGGCTGCCTGCAATCCTTAGGATAAACACAAGAACTTGCCAAATATATCAGCTTTGCGACATTGACGCGCCATGCCGAATCAATAATATTAGTCTGGGCGCTCAAATTCTGGTATATCAATTCTGCGGGATAACGTATATTCGCTACAATACCGCCCTCTTTGATAGGCGCTATAATACAATAATCAGGCCGGGTTTTGGCAAAAAAATCATAGACCTTTTTACGATTATCAAGCTCAAGCGTATCTGAATCTGCTAAAATTAAATTCTTAAAACTACCTTGCCTGAGCCGGCGGGCTAGCGCCGCGCCGATAAGGCCCTTCGCTCCAAACACTAAAATTTTTGAAGCTTTATCCATCATTTTACCTTTAATAAAAATTCTCTAACTGTGTTTAAAATGTAATCTAAATCTTCTTTGTTTAAATCCTGATGTATACCTACATGCAGGCCCATATTACCGATGTATTCGGCGTTAGGAAAATCACCTATCTTTTTACCCAGATAACCAAAACCCGCGCACTGGGTAGGCATAGAGAGAAAAAGGTTGCGCGTGTCTATCCCCTGCTTCTCAAGATAGGAAACGAGTTCGTTGCGGCTAAATTTAGCCCCTTCTCCAAGGATGATCGCAAACGCATGCGGGCCGATCTTTTCATGCGGGCTTTCTTCTATCGTATAGAGATAGGGTTTAAATTCCCTGAACTTTTCTATCATATATAAAAGATTTTCGCGCCTTTTGTTTAAAATATCGTGATAGCGGTCAAGGTTCCCTAGCCCTATCGCCGCCTCTAATTCATTCATCTTAGCGGAAAACCCGATACGTTCGAATACAAAACGAATGTCCTGGTTATCGCCATGCTGAAATCTTTTATCGCAATAGCCGGAAGAGACATTCAATACGCAGCTTTCGCACTTACACGCCCTGCCATGCGAACGCAGAGACCGCAAGACCTCGGCAAAATCCGTCCTCTTGCTAACGACCATCCCCCCTTCTATGGTAGTGATAATATGGGCGACGTATAGGCTAAAGGCAGCCATATCGCCGATAGTCCCCACATTTTTGCCTTTATACGCCGCTCCATATGCCTCTGCGGCATCCTCGACGACAAACAAATTATGCCTTTTAGCGATATTATTTATGGAATCCATTTCCGCGGGCTTCCCCATAAGGTGCACCGGCATAATCGCGCGAGTTTTCTTAGTTATGGCCGCCTCGATTTTATCCGGGGATATATTTAAGGTATCTTTTTCCACGTCAACAAAAACGGGGCGAAACCCAGCCTGGAGCACGGAATTCCCGGTTGCTACAAAAGAGAGCGCCGGGACAATAACCTCGTCCTCTCTTTTAGCCCCAAAATCATGCAAGACCGCTAAGGCTAAGGCATCGGCATCGGTCCCGGAACTGACCGCCACCGCCTCTTTGGCGCCGATTAATCGCGCGAAACTCTTCTCAAGCTCGCGCACATACCTGCCGCTTGAAACTCTATTCGAATCTAAAATATCTTTTATCAACCCTTTTGATTTATCCGTAATTGAAATTGTCCCGAAAGGAATTCTTTTTTTCATCTTTTTAAGTGTGGCCATATTTTAACCATTCTCCACTTATTTTCCTGATTTATACAAATCTTGAACCTCTATAATCATCACCGGGGACTTGGAAGTATAAGCAAGATTATAGGCATGATCGACTTCTTTCGGTGTTCTAACCTTTAATACCGGAAATTTAAGCACCGCCTTAAACATTTCGGTTAAGTCCTGTGAATGCTGCGGCCCAACGTCCAGCGGGCGCCTGCTGCCTATCGTTGTGCGGATAATAACCCTTGGTTTAAATACACCACCCGACATATCTTCTATCAGATTCAAATGGTTTACTAATTGGTCGCAGGCGCGCGGCAGAAAATCCATTCGCTGATAAATAGAAACCGGAACAAACCCTTCCATGGATAAACCGATGCTTAAACCCATCTGCAGCTCTTCTGCCACCGGCATCTCGATACGCCTGTCATTAGGAATGCCTTTCAGCGTTCCATAAAAATCTTCCGAAACAACTTGTTGGCCTAAAAAAATAACTTTTTTATTGGCGGCAAATTTGTGCATCTGCCGGCAAATCGCCTTGTAATATTCAGTCTGCATAATATTTTCTCCTAAAACATTACATACTTGCCTGTACCCGCGTGGGGATAAAGCCTTTTGTATCTGTAGCGCTTACATATCATTCTTTTTCTGTTTGCTTTAGGGGTCAGTTTTCCCCATACCTCTTTGGTGCGCGCCCTGACGCTAAAATTATCATCTTCAATAACAAAAACTATCGGCAGATCGTATCCTTGGGCATATTTTACGCATTCATGGGCTATGCCGCATTCAGACGCCATATCGCCCATAAAACATAAGACTTTATTCGGGGATTTGCTTAGCTTTAACCCCATTGCCACACCCAAGGCTATAGGGGCAGAGCCTGCGACTATAGAAGAAGTAAAAAACTTCTTATCAAAAACATGCATGCTGTGGCCGGCGAGTATCTGCTTTTTTAGCCGGGCGGGCTTTCTCCCGCTCAATAACCAGTGATAATGATTTCTGTGCGTGCTGAATATCCAGTCTCCAGGCTTATAATATCTTTTGAATATTTTTACCAGATGCAATTCATTGCCTTTCGATAGATGCACGGGCGCCCTGATCTTTGCCGCTTCATATAAACGCGATATCTCTGATTCAAACTTTTTGATTTCTCTTATCGGTTTCATTTATTGTCCTTAGCATAAGCGAACTTTCTGTTAATTTTATATTTCAGCATGTTTTTAATATATTCTGCCGAATCTTTACCGAATTTTTCTTCTATCATCTCAAGATATTCTGCGCGGTGATGATAATCATAAAATGCCTTATCCCTAAAGCGTAAAACCTCCGCGCTGGATAAATATTTTGTCGCAAGAGGCAATGTCTCTTCGCTAAATTGCGCGTAACCAGACCAACTCTCGGGCAACTCTACCCCCGAACAGATTGCTTCTTCATAAAGCCGCGATCCCGGATAGGCCATTGCTACGTAAAAATTAGCATACTCACAGTTCAATTCCTTGGCCGTGTCCAATGTTTCCTGCATTGTTGTTAAGTCATCTTCCGGAAGCCCGAATATAAAATTTGCCACAATATGAATACCTGCCTTATGGGTAGCATCTACCGCTTTTTTTATTATCTCAGGAGTCAACCTTCCCTTGGTGACACTCCTTCGGACTTTTGCGCTTCCGGATTCGAATCCGTAAGCCAGCCAGTTTATGCCCGCCTTTTTCATCTGCGTTAATATTTTTTCGCCAACCGTGTCTGCCCGAGCATAGGCCCAAATATTCAAGCCATAATTGCGCTTAATCATTAAATCACAAAATTCCATGACTCGATCTTCGTTCAAAACAAATAACTCATCCAGTATCTTAAAATTTCTTATTTTATAATTTTCAACCAGCATATCTATTTCGCTGATAACATTTCTGATGCTGCGAAAACGTATGCCCGGGCCTCCATCATACAAAGCATGGATGTTGCAATAGCTGCATTTAAACGGGCACCCCAAGCTGGTATATACAACCGCATACGGGCTGCGCGCTTTAAGATTGTCAAAACAATGCCAATTATGCGCCCGGTATTTTTCCATTGGTAAAAGATCCCATGCCGCAAACGGCAGGCCATCTAAATTCTCTGCTACAGAGGGCTTAGTTCCTAATACCGGCTTGCCATTGCTCCTGTACCATAACCCCGGAATAGTATCCTGCTTGATGCCGTTCCCGGATTTTATACCCGCCAAAAGGTCAAGAAAAGTATAGAATCCTTCCCCCTGACAAACAAAATCAACATTTTCTTCGTTAAGGGTCCTCTCCGGCAAAGCCGACGGGTGAAGCCCGGAGAGGATGGTCAGAAAAGAATTATTATTCTTTGATAGCGCATTCAAAAGATTTCTTGCCGCGGGCATTTTCGGGGTGGAAGAAGCCGAGGGGTTTGTTCCAAGCACAACAATACCGGCCAATAACGGATTAAGGCGGATAATCTTTTCTGCCGCCTCCTCCGGGCTTAAATTATCGACATCGGCATCGACTATACCGACAGAATATCCGTGTTTTCTGATAAATGCCGCGATTAAAGCGCACCATATCGGCGGCTCGATACCGGCTAACTCATTGCCTAAGCCGGCATAAGATGCGCGCCTATTTCCCGGATTAATCAATACCAAATCAATTTTTTCTGGCATATTATTTCCTAAAAATCAACTTCGCCTTTTCATAGTTTTCCGGCGTGCCGATATCAAGCAAGGATTGATTTGTCCTGTATCCCATAAGGTTATCGTTAATGATGCCGGGGAATATCTCATGCTCAATCGAAACCTTGCGCATCTCGGGTATTATCTTTAATATGTCTTTTGCCAAAAGATATATGCCGGCGTTAACAAAATCACAACTCCCGGGCTTATTTTTTTCCTTAAACTCTAAAATTCTTCCGGCGGCATCGATCTTTACGGAGCCGAAACTGTCTGAATCGCAGGCCTTAGCCAGGCATATTAAATATTTGGCATTATTTTCAACATAAAAATTAATGAATTCATTCAGATTAATATCGCAAAATGAATCGGCGTTTGCAACCAAAAACGGGTCGCTCTGAATATAACTTTGCGCATTTTTTATTGCGCCGGCTGTACCTAATGGCTTATCTTCTTCGGAAAAAATAAAGGCTAAGGAACTGCTTTTACTCTGGTAATAGCCGCGGATTTTATCCTTCATATATCCGCTGCATAAAATAAAACGCCGAAACCCAAAATTCGATATATGCTCGATTAAAATATCCAGAAACGGCCGGTTATTTAGTTCGGCTAACGGCTTTGGCCGGTCGCCTACTACGCTCTGAAGGCGCCTGCCTTCTCCGCCGCAAAGTATAATTACGTCAGTATCATGAGCCTTTATATTTTTATTCATACGCTCGATAAAGAATCCGCTGGGCTGTAAAAAATAATCTGGCTGCCCAAGGTTTCAAAAGAAAAGGGCACATATAAAAACTTCTTTAGTTTTTCTCTTATTTTCGTATGAAGCTTAGGCTCGGCAAAAAACATCATAAATCCGCCCCCTCCGGCACCTAATACCTTACCGCCCAATGCTCCGGAATTAATCGCCGAATTATAGATCTCATCAATGTAAGGAGTAGTTATCTTATCGGATAACTTGCGTTTAATCTGCCAGTTCTCATGCATTAATTTTCCAAATTTCGATAAATCCGTATCGCTATTTAAAATATCTACCGCGGAAGCCACCATTCCCTTCATCGCCGCAAGCTCTTTTTTCCTGGCGGGAGTCGCCTTAATCTGTTCTGCGGCAATATCCGATGCGGTGCGCGAAAATCCGGTAAAGAAAAGAATCAAGTGTTCCCTGAATCTCGCAAGCCTTTCGGGTTTAATGGTAACGGGGCGTACCTGAAGATGGTTTATCCCTCCGAACTCTATTAAATTAAAGCCGCCGAAAGCAGCCAGTGCCTGGTCTTGAGAGCCGACATTCTCCTTAAGAATATCCTGCTCCAGATGGATTGCCTCAAGCGCCAACTGCCTCTTTGTGGGCATACAGCCTTTTAACGCGTAAAGCGCATGTAAGAGGCCTACCGTAAATGCGGAGCTAGAGCCCATGCCGGTGCGCGCCGGTAAATCGCCGTCATGATGAATCTCAAGACCCTTGTCAATTTTTAGAAACCTGATGCATTCACGGACCGCGGGATGCTGAATTTGCGATGTATCATTAACGTATTCCATTTTAGACCAGATTATGCGTGATTTATGCTCAAAAAACGGCGGCAGGTACCTGCAGGTCAAATAGCAATATTTATTTATTGTAGTCGCCAGCACCATTCCCCCGTTCTCCTTATACCAGACCGGATAATCTGTCCCCCCGCCAAAAAAGGAAATGCGAAACGGCGTCCTCGATATAACCATAATTACACCTCACACATTTGAAAATTGATTCAGCTTAATAATCTTATATCCTTTTATTAATTCGGTTATTCCGTCTTTAAGGGAGACTGACGGGCGGAATCCGCTCTTCTCTATTTTCTCATTGCTTACGATATAATTTCGCTTATCCGGGTCCTCGCCGATTTCCGACTCCACAAAGTAAAAATGCGGTAGCTGCTTTTTAATCTCCTGGCACAATTCGCCCTTGCTTAAATTGGCATCGCTTAAACCAACATTATACGGCTGATTTTTCATCTCTTGGAAATTCTTTAGCGAGTGGATAAACGCCCCGGCTACATCGCGCACGTGTATATAGTTTCTTTTAAAATGCGCCTGGAAAATTATAATATAATTGTCGTTGACTGCCCGGTAAACAAAATCATTGACCAAAAGATCAAGGCGCATGCGCGGGCTTATGCCAAAAGCCGTAGCAAGCCTTAAGGTGATACAGTTTCCGCTGTCTAAAATTGCTTTTTCTGCCTCAACTTTAAGCTTGCCGTAAAGAGAAATCGGTTTTAAAGGAGTCTCTTCGGTGCAGTAAATCCCCTCCTGACCGATACCGTAGCCGCTATTCGTCGTAGGAAAAATTATTACCTGTTCCTTACGGCGTAACTTAAGCACTAATTTAACGGCATCCAGATTAACGGCCTCTGCCCCTTGGGGGTCTCCTGAGCATAAGGGTGCTCCGGTAAAACAAGCCAGAGGGAAAATCGCGTCCACATCCTTGATATACGCAGAGATTACGCTCTCATCGCGGGCATCGCCGCGGATAACGCTAAGTTTTTTATCAAAGCATGCGTCTAAAAGCGATGTTTGCCGATACATAAAATTGTCTATCGCGACAACCTCGTATCCCTGCCGCAATAAGTCCGGAACCAATACCGAACCGATATAACCTGCCGCCCCTGTAACCAATATCCGCATGGCTTAATTCCTCCTTTTGCGAAAATCAAACAACGCTTCTCTTAAGACTTCAAAAAGATAAGCGCTGCCCCACTGGATAATTTTTAACTTTCTTTCTCCCCCTATGCGTGGAGGCTCATCTCCGGCAATATCCGCACACTTTAATTTCGCCCTCGCCGCCCGCACAGACAATAAAGGCTCAACGCCGATTTTCGTACGGAAAATTTTCTCTTCCAAACGATAGCTTTCTTCTTTATCTAATTCCAATTGTTTAAAAATATCTTTTCTCCAGGCGCGAAACATTACCATGGCATCGGTGTAGCGTCCTCCGTGAAGGACATTTATTAAAGTAGTAAACATCCAATTGCCGAAACCCGTGACCGGGCCGTCATCGTAGCTTTTCGCGCCCTTGGCGTAGCGCGAAACAATTACCATATCATAGCCTTCTTTCATCTTTGCCGTCAATTCCGGTATTAATTCCGCGATTGAATTTCCGTCGGGGCTAAAGGTTATGACAACGTCTCCGGTAATATACTCAAGGGCCTCGATATAAGCAAAACGAATGCCCTTATTTTTTTGCCTAAATACAAAGTAGCCGTTATCTCTGGCATATTCAACGGTTCCGTCGGTAGAGCCGCCGTCCACCACGATAAGCTGATCGTACCACTCTTTTTTTATTTTAGGCATAATCTCCTTCATGCCGCCTATTTCATTAAGTGTCGGTATAAGTAATGTTATCTTCATAATCTCCTTATCCTTTATTTTTTACCTTGCCTGTTTTTGGGCTTGAAATCTTTCGGTTATGATCTGTATCAACTTTTCACGCTTGGCTATATGAAAAACAAACGGCGCGCAGGAAAAAATTAAAATCGCGCCGCGTAACAATGAATCTAAAATATCTTTTTTAAAAGAAACCGGGTTTAAGCCATAAGGAAAAACCCGCAACATAAAAAGCACAAAAACAGCCCAAAAACAGGGAATATATAAACTAAAAATAAGCCTAACGTGCTCGAAAAAATTTTTGCTATAGTACCTGTACGAACAAACAATCAACAAAGTCGTAAATACCGCCTGGCTAAAAAGCATGGCCAATGCCACCCCGTTGATTTTTAAATCAAATATTTTGACTAAGACGATATTCAAAATGATGCTTATGCCTACGCCTATCGCGTAAAGCAGAGATAATTTTTTTTGTTTGCCTTTGGCGATAAAAAGATAATGCGCGGTAAATATCAACGAATAGAAAAATGCTCCAACCGCGATTATCTGTGCCGCAAAAATGCCCTCCTTGAAACGAGGCAATATATTATATACGACAAAAGGTATAAAAATAATAACCAACCCGATTAAAAGCGGAAAAAATGAAGAAAATATTCTTAAAGGGGCCAAAAAATAATTTTTCGTCGCCATCTTATCCTCTGACCGGCTGTAGTGTTCGATAAAATCCGGATAGATTGTCCTAAAGGTGAATTTCGGCAATAACATCAGGTAATTGTATACCATAGAGGCAATGCTGTAATAACCCAATTGCAGCCTTCCCAAAAAAAATATAATCGCTAATTTATCTATGCTGACATATAAAATATGCATGATCCTGAAAATAAAAAGCGGAAGGCCTATTTTAAAAAGATTTTTTATATCGGCAAATGAAACCTTGGGCCTAAAATCAATCCGGCAGCCGCGGCAAAGTTGATATAACCCAATGGTCAATAACGCGCTAAGCGCCATCGCGGTAAGCAGGCCGTCTAAGCCGAATTTAATCGTCAGGAAAACCTTCAGGATAATATCTGCAATGCTTATAATTACAACAAGTTTGCTCCAAAGCCCGAATTCTTTATATGATTGCAGTAATGTTTCATAAAAAGAACCAATTGTTTCCAAAAAGACCGCCAACGCGATAAAACGTAAACCGATCTTGAGGCTTCCGCCAAAAAACGATACTGCTATCAATAATACCGCGATGGTTGAGGCGCTGGATAAAACAAAATAAAATACAGCTTTTTTTATTTTCTCAATTTTTGCGATGTCGTTTTTCCCTTTATAAAAAGGAATTTCCCGCTCCATGGCATTAACCATACCCAGATGGTTAAACAGGCCGTAACTCATTATCAAGGCAAGCTCCGAATAAAGCCCCATCAACATCGGCCCTAAGACCTTACGGATAACAAAACTAGAAATAAAACTTAATCCGGTGGCGATATAATTGCTGGCACTAAAGATAATCGCGTTCGAGAGCATTTTTTTTCGCTTGTCTTTCATCTTATCCCAACCATCTTAAGAGCGCTTAATAAACGCGAGGTCAATAACTGGACCCTGAATCTAAACACAGAAATAGAATTATTATCTTTTATTTGCTGATCAAAATTACTTTCGGCAGCACCTTTCCTCAACAGGTAACGCACTATACGCTTTATCCCCTCTTCTTTAGCTATTTTTAAGCCCGCGACAGCAATCATCCGCCTCATCGTTGCTATAGAAGGTATAAATATGTGCGTACTCTGCAATTGGTCATCCATGTTCTTCCAAATACCGCCAAGATTAGGCACTTCGATAAATAAAAATCCGCCGTCTTTAACAAAAGAGGCTAAAAGGCGCAATGCCGCGATGGGATCTAAAATATGTTCTAAAAAATGCGATGCCAGTATTAAATCGTAACGGTTCTTTGGAATATCCGCCTCTTCAACAAGGCCCGGATATATTTTAAGCGAAAAATTCTTTCGCGCGTAATCGGCAAAATGAACAGACGGCTCAACCCCCTCTGCCTGCCATCCGGATTTGCTGAATAAATTAAGCAAAAGCCCCGCGGAACAGCCT
>PCWA01000030.1:0-16009 GCA_002796125.1 Candidatus Ghiorseimicrobium undicola | reverse complement strand
ACAGCCTACCTCCAGGACACTCTTGGCGCCGATGGAAGAAAAGTCAATATTATCGCTTATCCATCTAAATTGTTCGCAAGCGCGGTAAGACTTTTCTTTAATAAATTTTTCAGATGGCGACAAAGAACCATATCCCATCAAGTTTCCATAATCCGCGGAATAAATTTTTCTTAATTCCTCGTTTGTAAATACCGGGTTTTGAAACACCAGGCTGCACTTACGGCAGGTTACCTTGTAAGAAACCGTATCTTTCCCTTCTATAAATTTAACAAAGCGGTCATGCTTATTTTTATATATAACTTTGAAGTCTTCAGAACCGCAGATAATACAATTACGCTGTCTCATTTTTTAGGTAATACTAAGCTTTCCAGTAAATTACGAACACGCCCTGTCGATTCATTATCAAGCCTGTAAGTATAATCTTCTAGAAATTTTTTACGCCCAAAACGTAATCGCTCCTGGATAGCATTATCGCTAAAGATTTTTTCCACCGCCGCTTCTATATCTTCGCTATTATATACGCCGACTGCCGCAGCCTTATCTGCGTAGGGAACGCGATCTTTTCGTTTGGTGATATTCAACGTAATCACCGGCTTATCCATAATCATTGCCTCTAAAGCCGCGGTTGAATCAAGAGTAATGACCAGATCACAAAAATATATTAAGGTATAAATATCGAAATATTTTAGGCAAATAACACCGGTGCCGTGCTTCTCATTCGTTAATATTTTATAAGGTGCAATATCTTCATAGGGATCGGCTTTGATAATCAGCTGCGCGTAAGAAATATCCTTTAAGCTATCTAAAATTTTTTCCGCCATTACCAAGAATAAATCATCGCTCCAGAAGGATGAAAATTTATTTATCTGCTGGGTAACAAACAAAACAATCTTTTTATTTTCATCCAAATTTAATTTATCGCATAAGTTTTTTCTCGAAAAATCGGGCTTCCATGAGCTCAACTTGTCAAAACGCGGATTACCTGTTATGGTGAATTTTTTTATGCTGTTTCCAAAGCCTGCATACCAATCAAGCGAAGCCTTCCCCCAGGCGGAAAATTTATCCGCAAGCAAGATATTGTGCCCATTCGCCTCCGCAAGAATACCATGCTGCATTACTAAAGAGGCGATATTTTTTCTGCCCAGGCTCAAAACTATCGTTTTCTCTGTCGCCTTGACATCGTTACGCAAGGCCACAACCCCTAAAGGAGTTTTTTTGCTTAGGCTATCCAGTATCGCGAAATTTCCCAGGGCCGCAGGAATATAAGATGTAAAAAAATCCGAAAGCTTAGGATAGACAACACTCCAAAGATCGGTTTCCTTATATTTAAAAAAATTCCTAAAAATAGCGTCGCCTTTAAGGCCCTGCCATTTTTTATAATATAACTTACGGGCCTCTCCAATTGAGGCATTTTTCGTAAAATCAAACGATAAATAGGGAATTTTTTTCTTAAACAGGTTAAATCTTGCTTTTATCCCTTTTTCTAACAGGCAAGGCAAAAAATACAAGCCTTTATCGCAATTGCCTAAAGATTCACAAAGCTTACTATCCAAAATAACCGCTTTTCTACCCGCGCTATCGGATTTAATTTTAGAAAAGGCTATACGGTCAAGACAGTTGCTTAAAAAATTCTCTGCTGCCGTCCTAACCATTATTTTTAATCGCAAAAATATGCCCTTATTAAAAGATGCGCCTAAAATAGGCATATTTCGGCTGCCAGCGTACGCTCTCGCTGGCGCAAACAATTCGCTTGTGTCCTCTATTACTATCAGCCTTTTAATGCTCTCGCTTTTAACAAGATTCCCGATTACCGTCAAATTTTTAATCCTGGGGATTAGGTATTTCTGGAAATCATACTCAAAAATCCGCCCCAATGCCATGCCGTCATAATCCGTTATCCCCTTATAGCCATACCAGCTCCGGCTTAGTTCATTAAAAACATAATCATCAATGCCGCGATACTCCTCATATGTTAAATAATCCTCGGAAGATTTAACCGGCAAATTTAGCTTTCTAAACTCATGCGGAACCTGAATATTAAAAAAAACCATTAAGGGCCTTTCTTGACTTTGAGAATCGAGCGCTTTAATAAAATCGTATACCGCGCCTGTACTTGATTTAAGGTTTACCAAAATAGCGGTTTTCCCATCCGGTTTTTCTTTTAAAAAATCCCTAACCTTTTTTTTCCAATGCATATGCGTTATTGAATATCGTTCCACTGAATCTGTTCATTCTCAGATATATCACGCGCGGCTTTCTTGCCGACAATCTTATCGATAAATTTCGGCAGTATCCCCGTACCGGGCCGTAAGACTGTCAGATTAGCCTCTGATATTACCTGGCCCTTATCAATCCTATTTTTTGCCACGATACTCATCCGCGCGTTTTCGCGGGTTTTCTGCTCTCTCTCCCTTACGCCTAAGCCAGCCTCCCCTAACGCCTTTTCCGCAATACGAATATTCTCAATCATATTTTTTAGATCCTTCGGGTCAACGGAAAATGAATGCCCTGAACCAGACATTGTCCTATCTAACGTAAAGTGCTTTTCAATAACCTTCGCCCCAACCGCCACGGCTAAAGAAGGAATAACCATATTTTTCTCCGGCTCTGTATGGTCAGAATACCCAATGATCGCCTGCGGGAAAAGGCCGGTCAATGTCTTTATGCCTAAAAGATGGGCATCTTCGTATTTACAGGGATAGCTTAAAGTGCAAGCCAAAAGTATAAGCGAAAAATTTCCTTCAGCGTAAATGGCGCCAACCGCTTCTTTTATTTCATCTATCTCCGAACCCCCTACGGATAAAATTACCGGCTTTTGAAATCTTGCGATATGCCTGATAAGTTTTAAATCCGGAATAAGGCAAGAAGCGATTTTAAAAATAGACATACCCAATTCATTAAGCATGGAGGCGCTATCTATATCAAAAGGACTTGAAAAAACCGCTAATTCTTTGTCTTTGGCATAGTCAAATAAATCGGCATATTCTTTTATTCCGAATTTATCCAAATTTTTATAATAGTCATACTGTGATTTTGTAGTGCCGTAGTTCCAATAGGTGGGGGCATTTTTTGCCACTAGTTTTTCCGCTTTATAGGTCTGAAACTTTACCGCATCCGCCCCTGCCGCCTCTGCCTCATCGATCATTTCCTTGGCACGGTTCATATCGCACATGTGGTTGCAGGCGGCTTCGGCGATTATAAAAGCCGGCTTATCCTTTGCGATAAACTTATTCTTTATCTTTATGGAGAGAGGCCTTTCTTTAAACCTTAAGGCTGCCTCCGCCATCCTCAGATCGGCTATCGAGTGTATATTTGTAGCATTATCCGCGAGCGTTCCAGCTTTAATGCTAACCTGCTTTTCTTTTAAGGCGTCCGCTTTTAAAATACGAAACGACCCGTTTTTAGCGCCACCCGCGTCAACGCTGATTAAATCATCGAGATCGTTCTTTTGCGCGTATTTTATTATCTCATCAAGGCTGATAGTGCGGTCCGGATGGTCGGGTTGGAGCCCGGCAATATAGCCTATATCTCTCTCGTCCATATTTAAAAGGGCATGCCGGTAAACATCTATAATCGGGGCTTCACCGCATAATTTAGCAGGGCGCATGATTACAGAAACACCTTTTTTTCCGGCGAACTCGGCGATTTCTCCTGAATCCGTCGAAACATAAATTTTATTAACTAAGCGGCTTTCTTTGGCATATCCGATTGTATATCCCAAAAGCGGCATACCTAAAGCCTCTGCCATATTCTTAGCGGGAAGCCTTTGTGATCCTGACTTTGCGGGAATAACAGCTATTATCTGTTTCATTTTATCATTAATCCATAACGGGCAATATCTCACAGGCGCGTTTTAAAAAAATAATCTTCGGCTTCTTTGCGAAAAATTCCTTTGCTTTTTTAATCGCCTCTCCTTGTGAGCCTGCCCAGAGAAACCCTATTTTAAAAGCGGTATCAGCCGTAATCCCGCCCGAAACTAAAATCACCCTTGCCTTATCTTTTAAAATCCTGCCTATCGCAATAAGGGTATATGCCGCCATCTTGGATTTTATTTTTCCGTCTTCAACCTTTCGCTTTAAGACTTCCGGATTGCGAAAACCGTATTTTTCAAACTCCGGAAACTGGGGTGAGACGCCTTCGACGCAACGCGCCTTAAGGATAATTATCCCTCCCTTTCTTACAGCAAGCTCAGACGCCGCAACCGCCTTAATTGCCTGGCGTAGGTCGATATCCATGGGGCTGGCATCGGCAACAACGATATCAGCCAAATAAGGAACCCTGCAGCCATATGCTCTTTTTGCGCTATCGACGCCTTTTCTGTGCGCCTCTATCGGGTCTCCCGCTACAATATCTACAATCCTGTTTTTATTATCAAGAACAGTATTTACAATGAATTTAAGGCCGGCATTTTTGGCCACCGCGTCAATCATCTTGCGCATTGGATTATCGCGCACGCCCAGAATCTTGTTAATCGGAAAATCCAGCGCTTTCCAGTGCATATCTTCAACCGTATCCCTGCCGCATATGCCGGGCAAGATAATCTTTCCTCCTCCGGAAAAGCCACAGGTCGCATGAGGAACGATACTGCCAATACCGATTATAAAATCAACACCTCTCGTAAGCCGATTAATGCATATATTTTTTTTGCCTATCCTGGAAGACATCTTCAATAATGCCGACGGCTGATTCCAGTTATGATTGCAAATCTTAAAACGGGATACTATTTGCGCGCCAAACTTTACCAGAATCTCTTTATCGGTCATCACCCGGTGCGTACCTGAAGCAATTAATATCCGTATTTGCTTATCGCTGACTCCCGCCTTGCGCAACTCGCTTATCACCTGCGGTAATATAGTTTTTAAAGGGGTAAAGCGCGTATTGTCATCAGTGATGATTAAAATATTCTTTTTTCCGCGCGCATATTCTGAAAGCGCACGGCAGCCGATGGGATTCTGAATAGAGCGCGCGATTAAAAGTTTTCTTTCCATTCTCTGATAATTTTATCCGCCAGCCAAGAATCAAATTCATGCTCAATCTTTACGCTTTCCTGAGGCAGCATAACTATATGGCCAAGCCGCTTACCCAAAAAACTATCTTTTTTTATGGTGTTTATTTTCGACAGGTATACCGCGCCGTTCTCTTTGTATAAAGAATTACGCTCGAGCCTAAGCAGCCTTTTTTTAAATAGCGGGGTGAGCCCATTTTTGGCGTGTTGATAGGCAAAATTATAATCCTCGCAAACGGAAACCACGCTATCGGCATTAAATATCAGCATCGTATCAATTGCTTTATCTATATGCTTATATTTGCGTAAAGGGCTGTGGATATATAAAAGCATTGCCGCCTCTGGCTGATAGCCGGATTTTCTTTTCAAACTTTTGAGGACAAAATCTACCGTCGGTTCAATCCGCGAATTCGGCATGGCCATTTCCCTTGGCCTAGTTATAGTTATGACCTTCGCGAATTTTCGCGCATGGCTTAAGATATCTTTGTCGTCAGAGGTCACCACGATTTTATCCAGAAGCTTGCTTTTTAACGCTTCGTTAATCGTATAATCGATCAACGGCTTGCCGGCTAAATTTTTTAAGGCAAAACCGGCGCATACATTTGATTGTTTTCTTACCGGGATAATCGCCAAAACCTTAGGCATGTTTTTACCGAATTTACGCTCCACAAAATTTCTCTTAATCATTCCCCTAGTTGCAAGTATGCGGCTCTTATTACGGCTGAGGCTTGCTTCGTGCTGGCGGTAATAAAATAAAGGGATATTTACGTTATACGAACGGTATTTATTTACGAATTTTATCCATAGGTCATAGCCATCCTGACACGAAAAATCCTCATTGTACCCGCCCACTTCCAAAAGGCATGATTTTCTAATCATTGTGCAGGCGCCGTGCGCCGGCAGGTCAAGTAAAAATACCTCTTTTCCGATCTTCTTCCTCCGCTCTATATCGATAACCCTGCCCTTCTGGTCGATACGGTAATAATCCGCATAGACCAGACCTACGTTTTGGTGCGTATCCAAGATATTGGAAAGAACCAGCAACGCATTTTCATCAAGATAATCATCCGCGTCCAGGCGCATAATGTATTTACCGGAGGAAAGCCTTAAGGCGATATTGTTGCTTACCGCAAGCCCGCGTTTTTCCTGATGAATAATTTTTATTTTCTCATTTCCGATAAAAGGCTTTAAAATATTTTTTGTATTATCGGTTGAGCCATCGTTAATAATGATTAGTTCCCAATCGGAAAATTTTTGCCGCAATACGCTATTAACCGCTTGTTTTATATACTTGCCGTAATTATGCGCGGTTATATAAACAGTTACTTTGGGTGATATCGCTCTTTTGGTCATATCAGTTTTTAGCTAAACCACGGATCATGCCGGCTATCTTTAGGCCTGCCTTACCGTTTCCGTAAACATTAAACGGGCGGACTTTTAAATTTTTAGCTTTGGAGAGCGCCTTTTTAATACGTTCTTTTTTCGCCCCTGCCAAAATGTTGTATCCGGATGATACGGTTTCTACCCATTCGGTTTCATCCCTTAAAGTAACGCAGGGGACTTTTAGAAAAACAGCTTCTTTTTGCACACCCCCTGAATCCGTGAGAATCACCTTTGCGTTAGCCTCCAAAACCATCATATCTAAGTAAGAAACAGGATCTATCATTATCAATCTAGAAGAAAGATTACCTATCTTAATAGAACTTATGGCCTTTTTTGTCCGCGGATGGACACTAAAAACCACGGGTGAATCCGAATCGGCGATATCGCCTAAAGCGCTGATAATCTGACGGAGATTATCCATGTTATCTGTATTGGCGGCCCTATGTACCGTTGCCAGGTAATAACCGCCCTTTTGTAATGACAATCTGGCGAGGATCGCCGATTTTCGGCGCGCGATACCGCAATAGAATAAAAGAGCGTCATACATCACATCCCCGACAATCGATACCTTTGGATAATCATTTTTACCAAGGCAATAGATACCCTCATTCAATAAATTCTGCCTGGCACGCTTAGAAGGGCAGAATAAAATATCGGATATCCGGTCAACGACTACGCGGTTTACCTCCTCGGGCATGCTGCGATTATAACTCCTTAATCCTGCCTCAACATGGGCAAGCAGGATATTCAGCTTTTTTGCGGCTAAGGCGCCTGCTAAGGTAGAATTAGTATCGCCATAGACTAAAACCAGGCCCGGGCGCTCTTTTAATAGAATTTTTTCGATTCCTTCAATCATGCGAGCTGTCTGCCTTCCATGAGAGGCGGAACCAACGCCAAGGTTATAGTCAGGCCTTTTTAAGCTAAGCTGGCGGAAAAAAATATCGTTCATGTTATAATCATAGTGCTGTCCAGTGTGCACAAGAATTTCCCTGATTTTTTCGCGGCCTGCTTTCTTGTTAGAATCGGCTATTGCCTTTGTCACAACCGCAGATTTTACAAATTGCGGACGCGCGCCCACAATACTTATAATCTTAAACATAACGGCAGATTAACCTTTAATTATTTTAATGCCTGCGGATAGATTTTTTTTATGATACTTCTTACCGCAGGCAGAACAGGTAAGGACGGTATCGGCAGATTTTAGTTTTACCCCGCATTCGCATACATAACCGCACAACCTTGCCGGAACCCCCATAAACAAGGCATAATCCGGCACATCTTTAGTAATAACGCTACCGGCGGCGATGAAAGCGTATTTGCCTATGGTGTTGCCGCAAACAATCGTTGCATTGGCGCCGATTGTCGCGCCCTCTTTTACCTGCGTCTTACGTATTTCATCCATACGGGGTATTTCGGAACGGGGATTGAATACATTAGTGAAAACACACGAAGGCCCGCAAAAAACATTATCTTTTAAAGTTACGCCTTTATACAAAGAAACATTATTCTGAATTTTAACATCATTGCCCACCGTTACATCGGGGCCAATCACCACGTTCTGGCCGATCCTGCAATTCTTGCCGATTTTCGAACCAGAAATTATATGCGAAAAATGCCAAATCTTCGTCCCTCTACCGATTCGCACATCTTTATCGATATAAGAAGATTCGTGCGCAAAGTATCCCTGTTTATTTTTTGATTTTAACCGGTTTTCCATTTTTCTCCAGTGATTCCTGTGCTGCGGTTAAAACCCTTAAAACCGCAAGGCCGTTTTCACCGTCGGTAAAAGGAGCTTTTTTATACATGATGCAATCGATAAAATGCTGACATTCAAACTTAAGCGGCTCAACCATATCGATGCGCGGGATATTTATATCCCCTTCTCTTAAGGTAAGAAAGGTATCATACGTCCCGGCATTTTTCTGCCAATCATAACCCTTGTCATAAATTCGTATTTTCTCGCTAGACTCCATATCGTCAAATACGACCATTTTTTTTGAACCGACAACGGTAAACTTTCTTACTTTATGAGGGTCAAGCCAACTGGCATGAATATGCGCCATAATATCATTTTTAAAAGTCAGGGTTAAAAACACCACGTCCTGAATATCTTCTCTAAGATATGCCTTTCCGGTAGCAGCCACTTCCAATGGGCTTTGATTAATTAAATACATCGCGACCGATATATCATGCGCAGTAAGGCTCCAAAGGGCATTTTCGATCTCACGCACCTGGCCTAGATTTACGCGGGTCGAATACAAATAGTGTATGTTTCCAAGCTGACCATGTTCGATATAGTCTTTTAACTTTCTTACGGCAGGATGATATAAAAGCAAATGCCCGATCATTAAGAAACGCTTGTTTTTTTCAGCCGCCGCAAGCATCTTTTCGGCGTCTTCGACCTTTAAGGCTAAAGGCTTTTCTACGAAAACATGTTTTCCACAGGAAAGCGCTTTTATGGCAAAATCGGCGTGCGTTTGGGGAAGGGTGGCAATAACAACGGCATCCAGTTCATTATCCCCAAGTAAATCTTCAAAACGCGAAGTCGTGCTTATTTTGTCATTATACTGGGCCCTTATCGCATTTAATACTTTCGCGTCTTTATCGCAGCAAACCTTAACTTGGCAGTTGGATAAAGCGGCAAAGTTTCTTAAAAGATTACGCCCCCAGGCACCCGCCCCTATTTGTCCGACTTTAATCATAGCAATTCCCCCTTATACACTAACCTAGAGATATATATTTTAGGTTCGATAAAATTCCGCTATTTTATCAGACACAACCATAACCTGCTCTTGCGACATTTCAGGATACAAAGGCAGAGAGAGCACTTGCTCTGAGGCTTGCTCGCTTTTTGGAAAATCACCTTTTTTATAACCCAAGTATTTATATGCCTGCTGAAGATGGAGCGGAATTGGATAATGCACAGCCGTATGTATTCCGCTTCTTTCCAAAAATTCTTTCAGGCTATTCCTTTCTTTTGCGCGTATGCTATAAAGATGATAAATATGCAAGCGGCCTTTCAATTGCCTCGGCAACACAATGCCGTGTTTTGATTCCAGGCTATTAAGGCGCTCAGTATAAATCTCGGCATATCTTATGCGTTTTTGATTCCATTTATTTATATATTTCAGCTTCACCCTTAAGATAGCCGCCTGTAATTCATCGAGGCGGCTGTTGCGGCCTTCTATTTCATGGATATATTTCTTGGAGCTGCCATGCGCGCGCAGCATTTTTAAATGCCGACACACCTTCTCATCTTTGGTGCCGATCATGCCCGCGTCGCCGCAGGCGCCCAAATTCTTACTCGGGAAAAAACTAAAACCGGAGCAGTCTCCAAAAGATCCGGCCCTTTTACCTTTATACTCCGCGCCTATTGCCTGCGCGCAATCCTCGATAACTTTAAGATTATATTCCTTTGCCAAAGACATTATTGCCTCGATATCGCAAGGCTGGCCATAGAGATGCACCGGAATAATTGCCTTTGTTTTTTTGGTAATCTTCTTTCTGATTTCTTCGTGATTTATATTATAGTCATCTAAATTTATATCGCAAAAAACCGGCCTTGCCCCCATGATAGAGATTACTTCCGCCGTAGCGATAAATGTAAAAGGCGTGGTTATCACTTCGTCTTTTTCTTTTATGCCCAAGGCGCGCAAAGATAATTCAAGGGCATCGGTCCCGGAGGCAACGCCTACGGCATGTGAGACGCCGATAAAAGACGCTAATTCTTTCTCAAGCAAAGCAACATTTTCTCCTAAAATAAAAGAGCCCTTTTCTAATACACCCTCTATGGCAGAATCAATTTCTCCTTTTATATTATGGTACTGGTTTTTTAAATCCAACAAGGGTATCTGCATGCTTAACTCTCCTTAAAATACGTAATAGTTTTCATTAATCCTTCGCTTAATGATACGGACGGCTGCCAGCGTAATATTTTTCTTGCTTTGGTTATATCAGGGCATCTTACTTTAGGATCATCCTGCGGAAGCGGCTTAAAAACAACTTTACTCTTGGTAGCGGTTAAAGCGATAATCTTTTTAGCCAACTCCAATACCGTAAATTCCGCGGGATTCCCAAGATTAACCGGCTCGTTAACGCCTGAAAGCATTAATTTAACTATACCGTCTGTCAGATCATCTATATAACAAAAACTGCGCGTCTGGCTGCCCCTGCCGAAGACTGTGATGTCTTTATTGCTTAGCGCCTGCGAAATAAAATTAGGGATTGCCCGGCCGTCATTTTTCCTCATCCGCGGCCCGTAAGTATTAAAAATACGCACGATCTTGGTGTCTATCTTATGCACCCGATGATAGGCCAATGTGATGGCTTCGGCAAAACGCTTCGCCTCATCATATACGCCGCGCGGCCCTATAGGGTTAACATTGCCCCAATAACTTTCAGGCTGCGGATGCACCAGGGGGTCTCCATAAACTTCAGAAGTAGACGCCAAAAGAAAAACCGCTTTTTTTTGCCTGGCTAAACCTAAAGCGTTGTGCGTACCAAGCGAGCCGACCTTTAGCGTTTGGATAGGATAATTTAAATAATCGGCGGGGCTGGCGGGAGAAGCAAAATGTAAAATATAATTAATTTCCTGCTTAAGTGTAATGTGCTCGCATACATTATGCTTAATAAAAATAAAATTTTTATTTTTGGCAAAGTGTTTTATATTTAACAATCTTCCGGTGAGTAAATTATCCATGCAGATAACACGATAACCACAAAACAGCAACTTTTCGCAAAGATGCGAACCGATAAAGCCAGCCCCTCCCGTAATCAACACATTTTTTCTTCTCATGGAGCAATAGTCTCCTCTTTGCGCGCCAGAAGCCTGATACTTCTGTGTTTATTTAGCTTGCGCTTAATATAACCCTTCCGCTCTAACGCAACTAACTTATCAATTACAGACTTATGAGAATTAATAGCGCAGGCCGCCTGAATCTCTTTAAGATAAGGGGACTTTCTATTCTTGCTGAAATATTCTTTCAGAAAGTTATAAATCTGTGCCTGGCGGTGAGTTAAGTGGTTATTCCCCATATAGTTTCCTCTCTAAGACAATAAACTAAATGTTACCATATTTAGCGATAAAGTCAAGAAAATTCACCTCGCGAATTTTCCCAGGTCTCGCCAAACTTTGTGACGGCTCAAGCTATTTTTGACGGCCGCGCAAAACAAAAAATCCCTATCGTACAAAATAGGGATAATTTTACGTAACTATAAGTTATATATATTGTTACATCATAGAATTGAAGTATCTCAGGCCTGTCCGGCTCTCCGCAGAAAAACAGGCCTACCTCTTATTTAAATTATTTAACACTCGTTTACAATTTAAAGATATTTTTGGATTTGAAATCTTTATAAACGTTACGCACATCAAATATATTTTTTGCTTTTTTTCTGATCATATCATAATTGAATACAGAATGATCGGTAACCAAAATCACAAAATCAAAACCTGAAAGAAACCCGGTTTTTAATTCATGGGATTTTAAATCAATGGAATTAATTTTTAGGTAAGGTATTAGGGGATCGGAATATTTCACCAGCCCCGCTTCTTTCTGCAATATATCTATTATATTTATCGCCGGAGACTTACGTAAATCTTTTATGTCTTTTTTATACGTTACTCCCAGCACAAGAATCTTTGCTTTCTCCAAGCTGATGCCTGAGCGCGAAAGTATTCCCCTTACCCGCTCGACAATATACCTTGGCATGCTTGAGTTTGTATCCGAAGCTAATTTTATAAACTTACATATAAAACCGTGGTGCCTGGCTTTCCAGTAAAGATACAACGGGTCATCGGGGATGCAATGGCCACCAACCCCCGGGCCGGGATAAAATGGCATAAAGCCAAATGGCTTGGTATTGGCCGCCTCAATTACCTCCCAGATATCAATTTTCATCTTCTCGCACATCATGGCAAGCTCATTTATAAAACCTATATTAATCAGGCGGAATGTATTCTCTAATAATTTGGCCGTTTCCGCAACTCGTGCCGAAGAAACCGGAACTACTTTAACAATTACCTTTGAATACAATCTCTTGACTAGATCCGTAGCGTTAGAATCTATCCCGCCGACAATCTTTGGTATCTTTCTAAACGGATATTTTAAATTTCCCGGATCTATTCTTTCCGGGGAAAACGCAAGATAGAAATCTTTTCCGCAAACCAGGCCCTTCTTTTCCAGAATCGGAAGCATCACCTCTTCGGTTGTCCCGGGATAAGTGGTGCTTTCCAAAACGATAAGCTGGTCTTTATGCAAATGCTTGGAAATTTGTTTCAGAGCGCTTAAAATATAGGAAATATCCGGCTGATCTTTCTTCTTAAGCGGCGTGGGGACACATATAATTACTGCATCGGCTTTTTCTAAAAACTCAAAATCAGCTGTCGCGTATAATTTTTTATTCTTTACGACTTTATTGATTTCCGCAAGAGAAACATCCAAAATATAAGGGATAGAATTATTGATATTATTTATGCGGTCTAAATCCGTATCAATGCCCACTACAGAAAAACCGGTCTTTGCAAATTCTACTGCCAGCGGCAACCCCACGTATCCCAATCCTATGACGCAAAGTTTTGCTTTTTTCCCATCAATTTTGTTTCTTAAATCAGCATGGCCCATTTATTTTCATCTCCCCATGGATAAATATTTTATACCCATTTTTTCCATTGTTCTTGGTTCAAATATGTTTCTTCCGTCGATAATCAAAGGTTGTTTCATTGATTTTTTAATACGCGTCAAATCCATAGACTTAAATTCATCCCACTCGGTAATAATAACCAGGCAATCGCATCCCGCCGCCGCCTTATATGCGTCAGCGCAAAATTTCACGCTCTTATCCATAATTGTCCTTGCTTTCGGCATTGCTTGCGGATCAAAAGCCTTTATTTTTGCCCCTTCGGAAAGTAAAGCGGAAACGATCTCCAGAGAAGGCGCGTTTCTTAAATCATCGGTCCCGGGTTTAAAAGAAAGCCCGAGTAGGCCTATCGTCTTGTCTTTTACTACCCAAAGCGAATCTTCTATTTTTCGTATAAAGACTTTTATCTGCTCGGAATTTATGCGCCTTGCCTCTTTTAAGATAGATAAATTACAGCCGTGTTTTTCGCCAATCCTGATAAAGGCGTCCACATCTTTGGGAAAACAACTTCCACCATAGCCGATTCCGGCATCAAGAAAGCTCCGGCCTATCCTCCTGTCCAGGCCCATACCATAAGCCACCTTTGTTACGTCGGCTCCGACTTTTTCGCATAATCGGCTTACGGCATTTATAAACGAAATCTTTGCAGCAAGGAAAGAATTTGAAGCATGCTTTATAAGCTCCGCTGAATTTATATCAGTCACAACCAGAGTGGTTTTAAGCGGCCTAAAAAGCCTAGTCAATAAATCCACCGCGGTTTTTGTTTCGGCGCCAATAACGATTCTATCCGGACGCATAAAATCATCTATCGCATGCCCTTCGCGCAAAAACTCCGGACATGAGGCAACATCAAACTTTATTCCTTTTCTGTTTTTAAGGTTCATTTTTACGGTATGCGCTACCCACTTGCCTGTTTCGACCGGTACCGTAGATTTATCAACAATCAACCGGTAAGAATCCATGGAAAGGGCTATTTCTCTCGCCACGTTTTCGACGTAAGTGAGATCTGCGTCACCGTTATCTTTTGATGGCGTGCCTACACAAATAAAAATTATATCTGATGCCTTAACCGCCTGCTTTATACTGCTGGAAAAAGAAAGCCGCCTTTCTTTAACATTGCGGCGCATTAAATCATCCAGCCCCGGCTCATATATAGGCATAATGAATTTTTTAAGGTTTTCTATTTTCTTTTTATTGTTATCCACGCAGATAACATTGTTCCCCAGCTCGGCAAAGCATGTGCCGCTAACCAAGCCTACGTAACCGGTCCCCACAATCACTATATTCATCTTTCTATGTCTCCACTTGGCGGATCCCCCTCGCCGGCTTCGCTGGCGGGCGAGATCTCGCCAAAATTTGTCTCAGGTCAAACCCTAGTAAATTTTGGCGGAGGCGGAAGGATTCGAACCTTCGGTCCACTTACGTGAACTCCGGTTTTCAAGACCGGTGCACTCAACCAACTATGCGACGCCTCCCGCTATCAGCATCCGGACAACTTATCCTAACTTACGCTTATACAATATTAAAGAGAAAATTTATCATAGCATTAAAGCCCGGGGATGTCAATTTGTAATTAGGCGGCTAAATAGAAAAAAGCTGGTTAAAAATTGCGGTATAAATATCGCGGCTAAAATCAGAAGAATTATGAAAGAAACTTGCAAAAAATGAGGAATTTGGCAGTATTCGGTCTATAGCAAAAGCTAACACGAACAAATTACACAAATATATCAGCGAGATGGTAAAAAAATGCCCGGCTTTTAAAAAATCTGACTGCCGGCTGCGGAAGGCATCTGCGGTATAGACAAGATGCAATACTGTACTAAAGGCGCATAAATTCATAAGCATATTTTGGTTGGAAGAAATGCCGCCGAAAAAATCCATCGCCAGAGAAAATACCAGTATTATAATCGTATAAATAGGCAAAACATAAGGCGCGAATTTAAAAAGCGGGGCAAAAAAACGAAACACCGCTTCTATTATCTTCTGTCCGCCCTTATAAAGGCCGTTAAGTTTAAAAATAATTAAATCAATCAGGAAAAAAACAAACACGCCAAACCAAAAGGATACTACCAGCCGGGATTCGAGTGTGGATAAAGTATTTAAAAGGCCTCTGGTATGGGCAACTAAAACGGGCAGGATCAAAAGAACTATAATCAGCTTTAAGACAGCGGTAACTTTATTAGAATATCCCCGGTTATCTTTGGGAAGAAATTTTCGCGCCTCTTTTTTGTCGCTTCCTGCCATATGATATTTCTAATCTGCTTTGGTTATTTCAACCAAACCACCCATGTAAGGCACTAAGACATCAGGAATCCTGACATTGCCGTTTGGAAGCTGGTAATTTTCTAAAATTGCCGCGTATGTTCTGGCTAAGGCAACGCCTGAACCGTTTAAGGTATGCACATATTCAGCCTTTTGTCTTTGGCCGTTGGCCTTTGGCTTATATTTTATATTTGCCCTCCGGGCTTGAAAGTTCTCAAAATTAGAACAGCTGGATACTTCCAGCCACCTGTCCATGCCAGGGGCATAAGCCTCTATATCATAACATTTACTTGCCGAAAAACTTAAATCACCGGTTGAAAGCATAATTACCCGGTATGGTATCTTTAAAAGCTTAAGCACCTCTTCGGCATTACCAAGAAGGCTCTCTAATTCTTGATAAGAATCATCCGGCCTGACGAACTTTACCAATTCAACCTTATCGAACTGATGCACGCGCATCAGGCCCTTTGTATCTTTGCCGTATGAACCCGCCTCTCTTCGAAAGCAGGCGGTATAGGCGGCAAATTTTACGGGAAGGTCTTTTTCATCAAGTGTTTCATCGCGAAAAATATTGGTAACCGGGACTTCCGCCGTAGGGACTAAAAACAAATCATCATCAAAAAGCTTATACATATCCTCTTCCAGCTTGGGAAGCTGTCCGGTGCCTGTCATAGAAGCGCGGTTTACCAAAAACGGAGGAAACACTTCGGTATAACCGTG